>NZ_JAENRY010000317.1 GCF_016612545.1 Streptomyces sp. MBT65
GCGAGGACTCCGCAGGCGCGGGCGGTCGGGCCGACGAGGACCGTGGGCCAGCCACCCAGGGCGATCTGCTCGCCGTCGTGTGGCGCGAGGCGGGCGCGGAGCACGGGCAGGACGCCCGCCAACTCCGCCTCGAATCCGCCCTGGAGGTCCAGCGCCGCGCAGACCTCCGCCAGCAGGACGAGCGCGGGTACGGCCCAGCCGGAGGGCGGGAACCGGTCGACGTCGGCGACGCAGCCCAGGAACAGGTCCGCTCCCTCGGCGTACTGCCCGGTCTCGCACATCGCGAGGGCCAACCCCGCCCGCCAGACCGGGAAGTAGGAGTGCCGCTCGACATCGCCGGCCAGGTCGGAGGTGAACAGCTCGGCCAGTCGGCCCTGTTGCCGCAGCAGCCAGTAGGCCTGGCCGAGGCGGGTCTGGGTGAGGTTGTCCGCGGGCACGGCGTAGTCGGCGCGGAGCAGTTCGATGAACTTCAGCGACTCCACGAAGATCCACTCGGCGGCGGCGTCCCACCGGCCGTGCCACAGGTCGAGGAGGGCGTCGAGGGTGTGCCGCTGCCAGAGGGCGAGGGCGCTGTGGGTGTCCGCGGCGTGCTTGCGGTACTGGTTCGCGGTGGCGAGGGCGCTGAAGATCCTGCCGTTGCGCAGTTGGTCGATGGCGACGGCCATCAGGGCCTCACCGCGGAAGTACGGCGAGTCGTGCCGGGCGGCGGCCTCGCGCAGTCGTTCGGAGAGTGTCAGCGCATCAGGGGCCGGCATGAAGTCGTAGCGTGCCCAGCGGCATTCCGTGAGGACTTCGCAGCGCACCTCGTCGTCGCCGTCGTCGGGTAATCGGCGCAGCGTGTCCTCGGCGAGCCGCGCTCCCTCGGCGGGTCCGGCGAGTCCGGCCGCGGTGTCCTGGCTGACCGCGAGGGCCATCTTCTTCGCCAGATGCGCTTCGAGCCGTAATCGCAGACCCGCGGCCTCGGCGCCGCCGTCGCCGTCCAGCGCGGCCAGGCACCCGCGGATCGACTGGATCAGCTCGCGGTCGACCTGCCCGGGATCGGACCAGCGGCGGGCCATCCTGATCACGGCCTCGGCCTGCGCCCGCGGGTCGCCCTCGGCGCTGCGGTAGGCGGCGGTGTAGTGCCGTTCGGCCTCCCGCATCTCGCCCGCTGCGTGGCTGAGGTCGCCGCGCCGCAGCAGCCGCCGGAACTCGGCGCGGTCCTGCCCGACCGCCCAACGCCCGTCCTTCTCAAGCGACTTGACCGCCCCGCCGGCCCGCTCACCCGCCCCGCCTCGAACCGCCTTCGGTACGGCCTCGGAGCCGGGCGGCGGTGCCAGCCCGACCAGCGCTCCCTTGGCGCCCAGCACCTCGTCGCACAGCTGGGCCAACTCCAGGGACGCCCTGCGGCGCCCGTTCTCCACGCGGCTCAGGAAGCTGCGGCTGCAGTACACCTTGCCGGCCAGCTCACTCAGCGACATACCGGCCGCGATGCGGCGCCGGCGTAACTCGGCACCGAATCCGTCGTGCTCGATGACCATCCCCCCAACAACACACCGCCCGATCAGTGTTGCCAAATACCCGCTGGCAACACCCGACCCCTCCGGACCGGCCCGAAGACCGGGGAAGCTGTCTGTGCCGGAGCCTACGGGCACGGGGGCGCGTCCCATGGGGGAACGGGCGCACTGATCATGCCTTCGGACGAACCCGGGGCGCGTGCTGCGGTCGATATGCCGGGGGCACTCGACCGCAGCACATCCGGCGCCAAATCCCCCGTGCGGGACGGGGGCACCGAAGAGCTGAATGACGACGGGGAATGGGGGGTCCACGGTCCGGGGCGCGCGGGGGGCGCTCCGGACCCCGGATCACCGATACCGATACCCGGCCCCTCGCCGATTCCGGTTGATTCACGCGACGGCAGCAGGTGCCGGAAGGGGCGACAGGGCCGTGACGACCGGCACGGAAGCGGCCCGCCCCCTCCGTCGACACCCCGGCCTACCGACGCTCGGCCCGGTCTATTCTCGGTCCATGAACTCCGACGGCCGCACGGGCTGAGCGGCTCGCGGTGTCCGGGGACCGGCTCGCCCGCTGAGGGTAGAACGCGGCGAGCTGTCCAGGGACCGCGACAAGAAGTTACGGGCCGTCAAACGTGCCGGCCTGGCCGTCGGCCGGGCGCTCGACTCGACGGGTCTGTCCTCGCAGCAGATCGCACGGCAGGTCGGCTACAGCGACAGTCAGATCAGGCAGCTCGTGTCCGACGGGGACGCCGTCGGCTGGCGGCCGTTCGATGAGACTCTGCGAGGCGATCGACCAGTACGTGCGCAAGCGCCGTCTGGACGCACCGGAGCTGGCTCCGCTCCGGGCCGCCTACGATCTCGCGGGCTCGGCCCGTTCAGCGGATGAGCCGGAGTTGCCAGAGGTCTAGGTAGCCGGAGCGGAAGCCGGCCTCCGAGTACGCCAGGTAGAAGTCCCAGAGACGTGGGAAGACCTGGGGGAATCCGATGGAGGCGACCTCGTCGCGGGAGTCGCGGGAAAGGAAGCGCGAGCGCCACTCGGCGAGGGTCCGCGCGTAGTGGTCGCCCATCCGGTGGCGCCCGCCGACGCGCAGCGAGGTCGGGGCGAGCGCTTCCTCCAGCGCGCGGAGCGAGGGAATCTGTCCGCCGGGGAAGACGTACTTCTGGATCCAGGTGCGGACGTCCTTCGTCGCGAGCATCCGGTCGTGGGGCATGGTGATCGTCTGCAGGGCGACCTGCCCGCCGGGCGCCAGAAGACGGTCGAGTACGGCGAAGTAGGCCGGCCAGTACTCGGCCCCGACCGCCTCCAGCATCTCTACGGAGACGATCGCGTCGTACGCGCCCTCGGCCTCCCGGTAGTCGCGCAGGAGGACGGTCACCCGGTCGGCCAGGCCCGCCTCGGCGATCCGGGCGCGGGCGAGGTCGCGCTGGCTCGGGGAGAGCGTCAGCGTGGTCACCTCGGCACCGCGCTGTCCCGCCCGGACGGCCAGCGCACCCCAGCCGGTCCCGATCTCCAGCATCCGGGTCCCCGGCCCGACACCCGCCAGGTCGAGGACGCGGTCGATCTTGCGGAGCTGGGCGGTGTGCAGGTCGTCGCCGGGACCGAACAGCGCGCACGAATAGGTCATGGACCGGTCGAGGAAGAGCGCGAAGAACTCGTTGGACAGGTCGTAGTGGCGGCGGATGTTGGAGCGGGCGCCCTCCAGGGTGTTGCGCTCCGCGTCCGGACGGGTCTGGTCGGCCCACCGGCGGAACGCGGTCGCGGGCCGGCGGGCCGGGCGCGTCAGCCGGGCCGCGACCGGCGTCAGCAGGCCGGCCGGGTCGGTGCTCGTCCAGTCACCCGCCATGTACGACTCGCCGAATCCGACCGGGCCGACGACGGCCAGCCGGGAGAAGAACGCCGCCGGGCGGACGATCCTCATCACCGGCGAGTCCGTGCCGCCGCGCCCGATGCGCTCCCCGCCGGGAAAGGCCACCCGCACCGGGAGGGAGCCCATCGCCCGGCGGAACAGGAGCTCCACCATCCGCGCCCGCACCGGAGCGCTCGGGGCGTCGGTCATGGTCGCGGGCGAGGTTGTGGGCGTGGGCGTCGTCATCGGAATGTCCTTCCGGCGGGTCGGCGTGGGAAGACCGGCAGGCGGCGGAGCCACAGCGCGATGCCGTGGCGGCGGATGCCGAGGCTGATCCGCTGGGGCAGCAGCGGGTGGGTGAGGACGGCCCGGAGGACGTCGGCGGGCTCGACGTCGTGGTGGCGGCCGGTGAGGGAGGCGGAGAAGACCGTCCGGTCGTCCTGGACGAGCGCGACGGTCAGCGCGAGCCGCTCCCGGGGGACGGGCATCCGCATCCGGTACTCCCCGGACACCGCGAGGAACGGGGAGACGTAGAAACTCTTGGGCGTGCGGACGGATCCGGAGGGCGTGGTCCGCAGCAGGTAGCAGTGCCGTTCCCCGTAGGTGTTGTGGACCTCGGCGATCACGCAGGCGGGGTCGCCCGCCGGGGTGAGGCACCAGTAAACGGTCAGCGGGTTGAAGACGTACCCGAGCACGCGCGCGGAGGTGAGCATGAGGACGCGTCCGCCGGTGAGGTCGATGCCCTGGTCGCGCAGCCAGGCGTCGACGTTGGCGCGGAGCGGACGGTCCGGTTCCCCGAAGTGGTCGGACGGCAGGATGCGGGTGAACGGCCGCAGCCACCACGGGTGGGTGGGCAGATCGTCGAGGTCGACCAGCCACAGGTAGAGGCGGTGGTGGAAGACGCGCCGCAGCGGTGTGCGGCGCACATGGGTGAGGCGCCCTTGGTAGAGGGCGGCGCTCACCATCGGACCCCCAGCGCGGCGGCGGCGCGTACGCCCGCCAGGCAGCCGTCCTCGTGGAAGCCCCAGCCGTGGTAGGCGCCCGCGTACACCACGACGGGGCTGTCGAGCCGGGCGAGGCCGCGCTGGGCGGCGAGGGTGTCGAGGGTGAGGACCGGGTGCTCGTAGACCCGCTTGACGAGGACCGCGGACTCGTCGACCTCGGTGGCGCCGTTGAGCGTCACGAGGTAGTCCAGGGGTTCGCTGAGCCGCATCAGCCGGTTGAGGTGGTAGCTCACCAGGACGGGGCCGCCGCCGCGGCAGCCCTGTTTGAGGAGGTTCCAGGACGCGTGGGTCCTGGGCCTCGACGGCAGCACGGAGGCGTCCGTGTGCAGCCAGGTCTCGTTGCGCGAGTAGCCGAACGCGCCGAGGACCTGCTTCTCCAGGGTGGTGGCGTCGGTCAGCAGAGCCAGGGCCTGGTCGGCGTGGGTGGCGACGACGACCCGGGCGAACGCGTGGGTCGTGCCGGCCGCGTCGATGACCTCCGCGCCGTCGGAGTGCCGGGTGATGCCTCGGACCGGTGTGCCGGTGCGCACCTCGGGCAGTCGCGCGGCGATCCGGTCGACGTAGCTGCGGGAGCCCCCGGAGACGGTGCGCCACCGGGGCATCGCCCGCACGCTGAGCAGGCCGTGGTGCTGGAGGAAGGTGAAGAGCGGGACAGCCGGGAAGGCGGTGCTGAGCTCCGCCGACGCGGACCAGACCGCCGAGACCAGCGGCAGGGCGAAGTGGTCGGCGAAGTAGCGGGTGAACCGGTGCCTCGCCAGGAATCCGCCCAGGGTCGGACCACTGTCCCCGGACGCCAGCAACCGGCGTGCCTCCCGGTGGAACCGGGGTATCTCGGAGAGCAGGTGGAGAAGGCTCCGGCCGGCCGTGTCCGGTCCCGGGACCAGACCCAGCCCTCGTCTGCCGCCCGCGTACTCAAGACCGCAGCCTCGGCAGCGGATGCTCATCGACATCTCGCTGTCCTGGGTCGGGACGTCGAGTTCGGCGAACAGGCGCAGCAGGTGCGGGTAGGTGCGGAGGTTGTGCACCAGGAATCCGGTGTCGAGCGACACGACCGTGCCGTCGGGTGTGGGCACGTCGTGCGTGTCGGCGTGGCCCCCGAGCCGGGGGGCGGCCTCGAACAGCACCACGTCGTAGCGCCGGCGCAGCAGGTACGCGGCGGTGAGTCCGGCGACGCCGCCACCGATCACCGCGATCTTCTCAGACTCCACGGACGCCCCCCTCGTGTCCGGTCCGCGGGCCGAGGTCCCGGCGGATCCGCGCCGCGGCCGCCAGTCCGGTACGGGCCGCGCCTTCCGCCGAGTCGATCGGATAGCTGTTGTGGATCGCCGACCCCGCGAAGTGCACGTTCGGAGCCGGCCGGCGGAGTATGCGGTCCCGCCGAAGGTAGTCGCCGGCGAGGATCGCCTCGCCCGGGCGCTGGTTGGGCCGGGTGCGCACCTGGCGGAGGGGGTGGCGCAGGTCCAGATGGCCGCGGACCTTCGCCATGACGTACTCCTCGTCGGTGCGAGGGCTGAGCGTGCACAGCACGACGCACCGGCCGGCCTCGGGCTGTACGAGGATGTTGATGCCGTCGCGCGAGTACAGGACGGGGTCCGGCTCCCGCAGGACCGCTTCCCGGGGGTCGAGATCGACGGTGAAGGCGACGCAGTGGGTGTGGTCGGCCTCGCTGACGGCGTGGTCGATCCGGGAGGCGTCGAGCAGCGCGACCATGTCGGGGACGAAGGCCGTGATCACGATCGCGTCGAACTGCTCGGCTCCCGCCCGGGTGTGGACCCGGACGTTCCTGCCGGCCTGCTCGACGCGGGACACCCGGCGGTCCGCCGTCAGGGTGACGCCCCGTTCCCGCAGATGAGCCACCCAGGGATCGACCAGGCACGTGTCGGTGGCCCCGGGGAGCACGAAGGCGGTCTTGGCCCGGAACAGGTTCACCGCCATGCGGGCCAGCGACAGCGCCGAGTAGTTGCGCGCCGATCCGTACCGGTTGTCCCCGCGGCCCCGGAAGTGCTTCTCCGCGAGCAGGGGCGACGGACGCCACGCCCACAGGCACCTGAGCTTCTCGCGGAGCGGGATCTCCTTCGCGAGCATCCGATACAGATGGGAGATCTCCACCCAGCCGGTGGTCTCGGTGTGCGCGAACCGCCGGACGCGGCGAAGGGAGTCGCGGACGGTCCTGCCGTCGGGGCCCTTGATCATGCCGAGGATCCGGAGGAGGTGCCGGTAGTCGTCCATGAAGAAGCGGGGACAGTGCTCGCCCCCGGGGCCCACGTCGGCCCGGCCGCCGAAGTGGGCGTCCTGTTCATAGACCGTGAGTTCGGCGTCCGGATGGTCGCACAGGGCGAACGCCGTGGTCAGGCCCGCGATACCGGACCCGATGACACAGATTCTCACGCGTCCGCCTCCGGTCCCACGGCTCCGGACGGCGCCCAGCTCACCCTGGACCGGTCCACGACGGACGGGAATCCGCTGCCGCCGTCCGACCGGGTCCGTACGGCGAGGATCTGATGGACGCTCATCCGGTTGCCCTCGAAGGCGAGGGAGGCGCCGGCGAGATACAGCCGCCAGATCCGCGCCCGGCGCGCGCCGAACCGGTGGACGATCTCCGCCCAGGAGGCCTCCAGCCGCTCCGACCAGGCGTCGATCGTACGGACGTAGTGCTCGCGCACGGACTGGACGTCCCGGATCTCGAACCCGGCCCGCTCCAGGTGGGCGAGGGTCGCGGGCAGCGGACGCATGGTCATGTCGGGCGCGATGTACGACTCGATGAACGCGCCGCCGCCCGGCCGGGCCCGGCCGCGTGACATCTGTTGGAGGAACAGCCGGCCACCCGGGCGCAGCGAGCGGTGGAGCAGCGCGCAGTACTCGGGGTAGTTCTCGGCGCCGACGTGCTCGCCCATCTCCACGGACGACACCGCGTCGTAGGCACGGGAGTCCCCCGTGCTCTGCCGGTAGTCCTGGAGCCGGACCTCGACCTGGTCCGTGAGGCCGCGTTCGGCGAGCCGGGTGGTGATGTACTCGTGCTGGCGGGACGAGTTGGTGATCCCGGTCGCCCGTGCCCCGTGCCGTTCGGCGGCGTGCATCACCAGCGCGCCCCATCCGCAGCCGACGTCCAGCAGTCGGGCCCCCGGACGCAGATCGAGCTTGCGGCAGATGAGATCGAGCTTGTCGCGCTGGGCGTCCGCCGGACGGTACGCGGGGGCGTCGGAGGTCCACAGACCGCAGGAGTACGACATGGTCTCGTCGAGGATGGTCCGGTAGAACTCGTTGCCCAGGTCGTAGTGATGGGCGATGGCGGCCCGGTCCCGTAGGGGGGTGTGGGCGCGGCCGGTCAGCCCGGCCTCCTCGGTCGGCGGTTTCGGCGGGAGGCCGACGGCGCCCAGCCGTATGCCGAGGGCCAGCAGCGAGGGCAGCGACGGCAGTACGCCGGGGCTGCGGAGGCCCTTCCGACGGACCGTCCGGACGTAGTCGAGCGCCTCGCGCAGCGCCTGCCGGAAGTCGCCCTCGATGTCGATCTCGCCGGTGACATAGGCGCGGGACAGCCCCATCTCCCCGGGGCTGCGCAGCAGATGCCGAACGGCCCTGGGTGTGCGCAGCACCAGCACAGGACCGTCCTGCGGACCCGCGCAACTGCCGTCCCAGACCCGCAGCCCGAACGGCAGCTCGGTGTCGAACAGCGAGCGGGAGAGCGCGGCGACGCGTCCGGATATGCCTTGGCCTTTGGTCAGGGGCTTGCGTGTGGTCTTCCGTGGGGTTTCCTGTGTGACGTCTCGCGGGGTCGCACGCGCGGTCTCCCTCGTGGTCTCGCGCAGAGCGGGGGCGGGTCGTGGTTCCGTCACGGTTCTCCTCGTGCGATGGGTCGGGCAGCGGACACCGGTCGGCCAGGGGGATTTGACCGTCCGTCACAGCACCATGAGTCGTGTCGTGGAGCTCCCAGAGCTGGACAACGCTGGATTACTGTGGACACCGGATCCGCCGGACCGGGCGTCGGGCCCGCTCGAACTGGGCTTGCGGGGAAGGCGAGTTGACGGCCGCTCTGCCTGAGTGCCGGACGGGTGCGGGGGCTCCAGGGCTTCGGGGCGGGCGTCGGAGCGGTCGGTGAAACCGACGGTGAACTCGTCGGCACCGCCGGCTGTGCCGACGAGGAGACGCGCGCGG
>NZ_JAENRY010000318.1 GCF_016612545.1 Streptomyces sp. MBT65
GCAACCGCCGCGCCGGGCACGGTCGTCGGCGGACCGGCCACCGCTCGTCGTGCTCTCCGGGGTGACCGTGCCCGGCGCGGCGGTTGCTCCGGTCGGCCGCCCAGCATCGCCGACACCAGCTCCGGCACGTCGACCTCGGACCGCTCCACACCTGCCAGCGCGACCCGCCCGTCCCGCAGCACCGTCACGCGCTGCGCGAAGCGCATCACCTCGTCCAGGAAGTGGGTGACGTACAGGACGGCGATACCCCGGTCGGTCAGCGTGCGCAGGACGCGTTCGAGGCGGTCGACCGCGGCGGCCGGGAGCGCGGAGGTGGGTTCGTCGAGGATCAGCAGGCGGGGGCGTCGTAGCAGCGCCCTGGCGATCTCCGTCAACTGCTGGTCCGCGAGCGGGAGTTCGCCCAGCTCCGTGCGCGGGTCCACGTCCAGGCCGAGCTCCGCGAGGACCGGGCGGGCCGCCCGGTCCATGGCGGCCCGGTCCAACAGGCCCATCCGCAGGGGCGGGTGGAGCGGGTAGAGGTTCTCGCGGACGGTGAGGTCGGGGAAGAGGCTCAACTCCTGGGAGACGACGGCGATCCGGGCGTCCTTCGCCGACCGCACCGTCCCGCCGTCCGCCCCCAGCCTTCCCGACAGGATGCGCACGAGCGTCGACTTCCCGGCACCGTTCTCCCCGACCAGCGCGTGCACCTCACCACCGCTCAGCCGGATCGACGCACCGTCCAACGCCCGTACACCGCCGTAGGACTTGACCAGTTCCTCTGCCAAGAGGATGTCGCCGTGGGCCATGTCAGCGCGCGTCCTTCAACGGCTTCAGGTTGCCCGCCTCGTCGCCGAGCAGCTTGTCGATCGTCGGCTTGTACCAGTCGTACGCCGCCTGCGCCGACTTCTGCCGCGCGATGATCTCGTCGATGTTCGACGAGTCGACGACCCCACCGGGCGACAGGAACCAACCGTCCGGCAGCTTGCCCTTCTTGTCGCGTACCGCCTCGATCAGCATCGCCGTGGACAGATAGCCCTTCAGGAAGTGCTGCGGGTCGATGGTGACGAAGTTGGAGCCGTCCTTCACGGCGTCCAGCGTCTTCGGGTCGACGTCGAAGCCGGCCGTCAGCCACTTACCGTTCTCCGCCTTCTTGATCTTGGCGAGGTTGTAGCTGTCCGCGTCACCGACGCCGAGGAAGGCGAGCGCGTCCGGGTGCGCGTTCACCTGCGCGGACCAGGCGCTGTAGTTCTGGCCCGGGTCGCTGTACGTCTGGAAGGGGCCGAGGACCTTGACGCCGGGAGCCTCCTTCTTGAACGTGTCTGAGATGCCCTTCGCGCGGTTGTCGAGCACCGGCGTCCCCGGGTTGGGCACACCGATCACGATCTGCCCCTTCGGATCGCTGCCGAGCCGCTTCAGTGCCTCCTTCGCCATCAGCTCACCGAGCGCGTAATTGTCGTTCCCCACATAGAAGTTGACCTTGCTGCCGTCGGTGGGGGAGGTGTCCAGGGCGACGATGGGGATGCCCTGGTCGACGGCGCGCGCGGCCGGCCGGGTGAAGATCGGCGGGTCGAGGTTCTCCAGGACGATGCCGTCCTTGGCGACCGCGGTGAGGTTCTGGAACAACTGCACCTCGGCCGGCCCGTCCGTGTTGGGCGGTCCTACGGCCTTGAAGTCGACCTTGCCCGCGTGGCTCGCGGCGCTCTGCGCGCCGAGCACCATCTCGTGGGCGAAGTTGAGGGAGATGTTGGCGACCGAGATCCCCATCTTCAGCCTGCCGTTGCTGCCGCCGGAGCCGTTGCCGCTGCCGCAGCCTGCGGTGGCCAGCAGGACCAGGGCGCCGAGCGCCGCGGACCAGGTACGCGAACGGGGGTGCATCACGGCCTCCAAAAGGCTGGACCACAGGGGGACTTGGACGGCGCGGGGGGCTTGGACGACGGATGGTGTGGATGCTCGGGGAGTTCACCTGCGACGGCGCCCGGTGCGGCGCAGCGCGCTGTCGGCCGCGACGGCGACGAGGATCACCCCGCCGGTCGCGAACGACGTCCAGTTGATGGGTACTTCGAAGAACACCAGGCCGGAGGCGACGACCGACAGGATCATCGCCCCGGCCACCGCGCCGACCACCGAACCGCGGCCCCCGGCCAGCGGGGTGCCGCCGATGATGCACGCGGCGATCGCCTGCAACTCGTAGCCCTGGCCCAGAGTCGGGTCCCCGGCGCCGTAGAAGGCGAGCGCGAGCGTGGCGGCGCACGCCGTGGTCAGGCCGGAGAGCGCCAGTGCCTGGATACGGGTGCGGACGACCGGGATGCCGCTGAACGCGGCGGCGTCGGGGTTGGACCCGATCGCCCGCACCCGGGCCCCGAAGCGCGTCCGGGACAGCACGACCGCCAGCACGACGATCACGGCGAGCAGCACCCACAGGGCGAACGGCACCCCGCCCGGATCACCGCCCGCGAACGTGAAGAACGAGTCGTCCAGCGGGAGATCGGTGATCTGCTTGCCGTCGGCGAGGGCCAGCCCCACTCCCCGGAACAGCATCAGCGTGCCCAGCGTGACGATGAACGACGGCAGCGCCAGCAACGTCGTCACCAGCGCGTTGAACACCCCCAGCACGATCCCGGTGACCAGCATCACCGGCACCGCCAGCCAGGGCGCGGTGCCGTCGCGGATCAGCAACGCCCCGACGACCAGGCACATCGCGTAGGTCCCGCCCACCGACAGATCGACCTCGCGCATCGACAGCGCGAAGACCATGCCGCACGCCATCAGCGAGATGTAGACGGAGTTGTGGGCGGTGGAGAGGAGATTGTCGGTGCCCAGGAAGTCCGGGTAGGGGATGCCGATCCCGGCGATCAGCGACCCCAGCACGAGCAGCACACCGAACTCGTCCCGGACCCACCGACGCCGAACCGGGGTCGACCGGCCCTGCCCGCCGCCCTGTTCGCGGGCGCGCTCGGCGTCGTCCGCATCGTCCGCGTCGTCCACGGCACGCTCGGTCTCGGTCATCGGGCACGGCTCCCGTACGGCTGGTGCTGGGGTCGTCACGCAGGGTGGGCCCACCGGGCGTGCGCGGCAACCAGGGCGTTTCAGCGAGTGAAATGCGCTCTTGCCCAGTGCCTGACAGATCGTCACACTCGCCCCATGGAGACGCGGACCGCCCTGGTGACCGGAGCGGCACAGGGCCTAGGGCAGGAGTTCGCCGTCGCGCTCGCCGGGCGCGGCTACCGGGTGGCCGGGCTCGACCTCGTCGCCCAGCCGGAGACCGCCGAAAGGGTCCTGGACTACGTAGAGTTGATCGGCGACGTCACCGACGAGGCCCAGATCCAGCGGGCGTTGGACCGCCTCATCGACCAAGTCGGCACCCTGCACGTCCTGGTGAACAACGCGGGCGTCTACCCGGCCCGCCCCTTCGAGGAGACCACAATCGAGGAATGGCGCCGGATCATGCGCGTCAACCTGGACGCGCCGTTCCTGCTGACCCGCGCGGCCCTGCCGTATCTGAAGGCCGCCGGCCCGGGCCGTATCGTCAACATCGTCTCGGCGGCCGTCCTCACCGCACCGCCCACGATGGTCCCGTACGTCGCCTCGAAGATGGGCCTCATCGGCTTCACACGCTCGCTCGCGGCGGCACTCGGGCCGTACGACATCACCGTCAACGCGATCGCGCCCAGCATGGTCCGCACCGCGACGGCGGAGCGGACGGTGGGCGCGGACGGGGGCTTCGAGCACGTCCGTGACCGGCAGGTGGTGCCACGGACGCAGGAGCCGTCCGATCTGGTCTCGACGCTGCTGTACGTGGTCGACGAGGGCAGCGGCTTCCTGACCGGGCAGACGCTCAACGTGTCAGGAGGATCCGCCTACTTGTGAGGCGCCGAGCCACTGCTGGAGCTCCTCCCGCAGCGATCGTTGAAAGGCGGTCAGCAGAGCCTGCACGACGAGGGGTTGCATGTGCGAGGACAGCGATTTCACGTCCTGCGCGGCACGTTGGGAGACCTCCTCGCGCAGGAGCTGGGACAACTCGTGCGCTGCCGCACGCGAGTGGTCGATCAAGACGCTGCGCGCAGCGAGGATCGCCTCCTGCGACAGCGGTACGTCGAGCAACTGCACCCCGAGCCGCAGCAGACCGGAGTCGACGTGGTACGCGACACCGTCGGCCCGGACCACGTCCATTGCCACGAGCCGCTCCACGTCCTCCTTGCTCAGCGCCCGGCCCGCCCGCCGCTCCAACTCCCGCCGGTCCAGGGTCTCCGTGCCGTCCGGCGCCCAGGACGCCACCACCGCGCGGTGGATTGCGAGGTCGTGCGCGCTGAGGTCCGGTGGCAGTTGGCCCACATACCGCTCGATCGCCGCCAGCGTCATGCCCTGGTGCTGCAACTCCTCGATCAGCGCCAGCCGCGCCAGATGCGTCTGCCCGTAGTGCCCGACCCGCCGTGCCCCGATCACAGGCGGCGGCAACAGCCCCTTGGTGCCGTAGAACCGCACTGTGCGGACCGTGGTACCGGCCCGCGCGGCCAGCTCGTCGATCGTGAGCGTCGGCTCCTCGGCGTCGGTCGTCATGCGCAGCAGTATCGCTGTCCCACCGGTGCTGTGACACCACCGCAGGGCCGTTGTCAGTGGTGCCGTCTACGGTGGACGGCATGGGGGAGATCAACTATGTCCGGGGTGACGCGACCGTTCCGTCGGTCAAGGGCGTCAAGGTGATCGCGCATGTCTGCAACGACATCGGGGGCTGGGGAAAGGGCTTCGTGCTGGCCGTGTCGCGCCGCTGGCCGGAGCCGGAGAAGGAGTACCGCGCGTGGCACCGGGGCCGGGCGGCCAACGGCTTCGGGCTGGGCGCCGTCCAGTTCGTGCGGGTCGAGCGCTACGTCTGGGTGGCCAACATGATCGGCCAGCGCGGGACCCGCACGGGCAGCAAGGGCGTCCCCGTGCGCTACGAGGCGATCGACACGGCCCTCGGTCTGCTGGCCGACCGCGCGGCGGAGCTCGGCGCGTCCGTGCACATGCCCCGCATAGGGTGCGGCCTCGCGGGCGGCAAGTGGTCGCGCGTCGAACCGCTGGTCACCGAGCGGCTGGTGCGGCGGGGGATCGCGGTGACGGTGTACGACCACGAGGACTGAGTCGGCTGTCCAACTTGCCCCAGGGTGAAAGGAGTTGCAGAATCCTGCGCAACTACAGGGAGGGCTGTGAACAGTGAGCCGTGACATCGACGTCCTCGTCCTGGGCGGCGCAGGCGTCGACACCATCGTCCACGTCCCCCGACTGCCGCTCCCGTACGCCGACAGCTACATGATCGACCCCGGCATCACCACCCGCGCCGGTCAGACCGGCGACTTCGTGGCCCTCGGTCTGAGCGCGCTCGGCCTGCGCACCCACCACCTCGACATGCTCGGTGCCGACCCCGAGGGCGACCTGGTCCGCGCGTTCCACCGCGAGCACGGCATCCCGCTCACCGAAGTCCCGCAGCCAGCCGGCACGAAGCGCGCGGTCAACCTCGTGGGCCCCGACGGCCGGCGCCTCTCCCTCTACGACGCGACCCGCGCCCACCCCGACGACCGCCTGCCGGAACCCACGGTCCGCGCCCTCGCCGAGGCGAGTCGGCACGTCCATGTCTCCATCACCCAGCCCTGCGCCCACGCCCTGCCGCTCGTGCGCGAGGCCGGTGCGACGATCTCGACGGACCTGCACAACTGGGACGGAGAGAACCCGTACCAGGCCGAGTTCGCGCACGCGGCGGACATCGTCTTCCTGTCCACCACGGCTCTGACCGGCGACCCCGCGCGCACCATGCGCGCCATCGCCGAGCACGGCCGGGCCGAGCTGATCGTCGCCACGGCCGGGGCGAAGGGCGCCTATCTGCTGGCCGACGACGAGGTGACCCACATCCCGCCGGTCACCCCGCCCTCCCCGCCGGTCGACTCGAACGGCGCGGGCGACGCCTTCGCCGCAGCCTTCCTCTACGGCTGGCTCAACCGGGAGACACCCCAACGCGCCGCCCTGTACGGCTCGATCGCGGGCGCCCACGCCTGCACGGTTCCTTCGACGGAGACGGCGGTGATCCATCGCGACCAGCTCCTGACCAGGGCTGCTGACGTAGACATGGCCAGGAGGGCGTCGCTTTAGGGGCGCGGGGCCGTATCAATGTGCGGCTCCGCCGCGTGGGCACGACCAGCCACGGACTGGCCCGCAGCCCCCGTACCACCGAAGCCGGCAGACGCTCAGTGCACGTCGTTCGTGGCCGCGATCTTCTTCCACGACTTCGGCTGCACCGGAGCCACGGCCGCCTTCGCGATGGAAGCGGCCCGCGCCGCGGGCGCCGCCGGCTTCGTCGGCTGGAACAGCCACGTGTCGAAGAGCGCCGACAGAGACTTCCCGGACACCTGCTCGGCGTACTTCTGGAAGTCCTGGACGGACGCGTTGCCGTACGCGTGCTCCGTCGGCCACCCCTTCAGAACGGCGAAGAACGCGTCGTCCCCGATCTCGTTCCGCAACGCCTGGATGGCCAACGCCCCGCGGTCGTAGACCGGAAGCTCGAACTGGTCCTCCGGACCGGGGTCCCCCGGCTCGATCGTCCAGAAGGCGTCGTCCGCCGGGTGCAAGGCGTAGACGTAGTCGGCGAGTTGCTGCGTCGTGCCCTCGCCCTCGTGCTCGGACCACAGCCACTGCGCGTACCGCGCGAAGCCCTCGTTGATCCAGATGTCCTTCCAGCCCTTCAGCGACACGTCGTCGCCGTACCACTGGTGGGCCAACTCATGGACGACGACAGAGGTGTTGGCGCCGTTGGCGAACTGCCTCGGGCTGTAGTAGACGCGGGTCTGGGTCTCCAGCGCGTACCCGGTGGTCGTGTTGGGCACATACCCGCCCGCCGTACTGAACGGATACTTCCCGAAGTAGCCGCTCAGCCAGTCGACGATCTCCCCGGTGCGCTCGACGCTCGCCCGCGCGGACCCGTCGTTGTCCCCGAGGTCCTTGCTGTAGGCGTTGATGACCGGGACCCCGCCCTCCGAGGTGCTGGTCGTGATGTCGAACTTCCCGAGGGCGAGTGTCGCCAGGTAGGTGGCCTGCGGCTTGTTCTGGCGCCAGTTGTAGCGGGTCCAGCCGAGTTGTGAACTCGTCGACTGGAGCGTGCCGTTGGAGATCGCCTGGGTGCCGTTCGGTACGGCGACGGACACGTCGTAGGTCGCCTTGTCGCTGGGGTGGTCGTTGCTCGGGAACCACCACCACGCCGACTCGGGCTCGTCGGCCGCGACCGCACCGTCCGGGGTGCGGTGCCAGGTGGTGAAGCCGTACGCGCTCTTCGTGGACGGCACCCCGCTGTAGCGGACCACGACGGTGATCGGCGTGCCGCTGGGCAGCGGGGTCTTCGGGGTGATCTCCAGTTCGTGCTGGCCGGAGGTCGTAAACGTCGCCGTGGCGCCGTTGACCCGCACCTCGCTCACGTCCAGCAGGAAGTCCAGGTCGAAGCGCGAGAGATCCTGCGTGGTCCTGGCGAGGATCGTCGCCGTGCCCGCCAACTCGTCGGTGGTGGGCTGGTATTGAAGCCTGAGGTCGTAGTGCGAGACGTCGTATCCGCCGTTGCCGTACGCCGGGTAGTAGGGGTCGCCGATGCCCGGAGCGCCGGGGGAGTAGCTTGCCGCCGATGCCGGGATCGCCAGCATGAGGGAGGCCGCCGCGAGGGCGCCCGGCGCGATGATTCTGCGGTGCACGAGAACTCCAAGTCGTAGGGCTCCACGAAAAGCCGGAGAGCCATGGGGGTCCACGAAGGTCGAAGAGCCGTAGGGGGTCGAAGAGCGGCAGGGGTCGATGAGTCGTAGGGGTCGATGAGTCGTGGGGGTCGGTCCGCCAAGTCTGTTCGAAGGCTATTCACTCCCTGTGGCACCGTGCCTGTCCACGGCACCTCCTGTCACACGATCGCCATTCGGCCGTCATGAGCCCCGGAGTGCCTCTTTCTGCACGGGAGTTGACCGATGTACCGTCCGCGCATGCCGAAACGCACGCGCTTCACGATCTGGAGATCGCTCGCGACGGCGGCGACCGCCGCCCTCCTGGCCGCCTTCCTCACCCCGACAGCGGCCCGGAGCGCCCCGCAGGAAAGCCAACCGGTCTACTCCTACGCGAAGGCCATCCGCGAGGCCGTCTGGGTGGACACCGGTCTCGACGGCGACGGCGACGGAAAGGCCGACCGGGTCGCCGTCGACATCGTCCGCCCGAGCGAACCCGCCCGACAGGGCCGCAAAGTCCCCGTCATCATGGATGCCAGCCCCTACTACTCCTGCTGCGGACGCGGCAACGAGGGCCAGCTGAAGACCTACGACGCGAGCGGCAACGTTGTCCAGATGCCGCTCTTCTACGACAACTACTTCGTGCCCCGCGGCTACGCCTTCGTCGGCGTCGACCTCGCCGGCACCAACCGCTCCGACGGCTGCGTCGACGTCGGCGGCCGCTCCGACATCCAGTCCGCGAAGGCCGTCGTCGACTGGCTCAACGGACGTGCCAAGGCGTACACGACACGCACCGGAACCGTGGGCGCGAAAGCGAGTTGGACCAACGGCAGGACCGGAATGATCGGCAAGAGCTGGGACGGCACCATCGCCAACGGCGTCGCCGCCACCGGCGTCAAGGGCTTGAAGACGATCGTCCCGATCAGCGCCATCTCCTCCTGGTACGACTACTACTTCGCCAAGGGTGCCCCGCTCTACGACTCCGGCCCCGACTGGCTCTCCGGCTATGTCGACAGCCCCGACGCGCAGGCCAAGTGCGCCGCCGTCCAGCAGAAGATCGTCGACGGGGCTCCGCGCACCGGTGACTGGACGCCGTTCTGGACCGAACGCGACTACGTCAAGGACGCGAGCAAGGTCAGGGCCAGCGTGTTCCTCGTGCACGGAATGCAGGACCTCAACGTCCGCACCAAGAACTTCGGCCAGTGGTGGGACGCCCTCGCCAAGAACGGCGTCGAGCGCAAGATCTGGCTCTCCCAGACCGGCCACGTCGATCCCTTCGACTACCGCCGTGACGCCTGGGTCGACACCCTGCACCGCTGGTTCGACCACGAACTCCTCGGCTACGACAACGGAATCGACCGGCAGCCGATGGCCGACGTGGAACGCCACCCCGACCAGTGGGTCACGTCGAAGGTCTGGCCGCCGACCGGCACCGCGACCACCACCCTCCACCCGGCGCGGGGCACCCAGGCGGGCGTCGGCACGCTCGGCCTGCACACGGGCGCGGGCACCGAGACGTTCACCGACAACCCGCGGGAGAGCGAGACCGACTGGGCCGCCGCGATCGACAACTCGACCGCGGACAAGGCCGGTTTCGTCACCGGACCGCTCACCAAGGACCTGCGTCTGTCGGGCTCCTCGAAGGTGACGATCACCGCGACGCCCACCACGTCAACGGCCCATCTGTCGGCGGTCCTTGTCGATGTCGGCCCCGACACCATCCGTGACTACGCCGACTCCGCCGAGGGCATCACCACGCTCACCGACCGCACCTGCTGGGGCGAGAGCACGGCGGGCGACAGTGCCTGCTTCCTGTCGACCCAGGCCAAGAAGACAGCAGTCGACTACACCGTCTTCAGCCGTGGCTGGGCCGACCTCGGCAACTACGCCTCCGCCACGAAGGGCGTGGCGCTCACCCCGGGCAAGGCGTACACCATCACCCTCGACCTGGCGGCGACCGACCACGTCGTCCCGGCCGGACACCGCCTCGCCCTGATCGTCGCGGGCACGGACAAGGACCTCATCGACCCGCCGTCCACCACCCCGACCCTCACCCTGAACCTGTCCCGCACCGCGGCCCAACTCCCGCTCGTCGGCGGCGCGTCGGCGTTCGCGAAGGCCACGGCGGTCACCGGTTCCAGGACACCGACGGCCACGACCCTCGACGGCGTACGGTCCCCGCGCAACGCGCAGCGGGTACCGGGCAGTTGATCGTCGCCCATCGAATCGACGGGGCGCGGCGGAGCGAATGGGCTCCGCCGCGCCCCGTCGGCTGGTGCCGCTGATGCCGGGATGCGTGGGTCGATGGGTGGGCTGGCGCCCCGCTACTCCACCCCGACC
>NZ_JAENRY010000319.1 GCF_016612545.1 Streptomyces sp. MBT65
CTTTCCTCCGGGCTTCCCTTCGGTCTTGCGTTTCCGACTCTATCAGACCGTTTCCGGTTCCGATTTCCTCGGTGCTTTCCAGGTTTCCGCTTCCGCGTTTACCTTTCCGGCGGTTCCGACTCTACCAGATCCTTTCGGGCCTGATTCCCAGTCAGAGTGGGCTGCCTTCCCGGCCGTTGGACCGTTCCGACGTCTCAAACCTTAGCCGATTCCCCCGGCGGAGTTCCAATCGAGGTCCAGTGACCTGATCGAACACAGCCGAGCCCAAATCGAATTGAATTCGGGCACGCCGAAATCAATCCCGTTGGGAGATCGTGCGGATGGTTTGGGTTGCCGCTGTCGCGGCGGAGGTGCTGCCGGAGAACCGTTACGGCTCGGCGGCAACCCGAAGAACTTTACGGATCGAGCAAGGGCCTGTCAAGCACCCTCTGTCAAGATCTTTTATTGCGAGACCGGCCGGGGTCGGTCGAACTCAGTCCAGGTCGCTGAGCCGGCCACCGGCGTCCGGCTGGGCGTGCTCCACCCTGCGCAGCAGGCGGGTCAGGACCTCACCCAGGACGATGCGCTCCTCCGGGGAGAGGTCCTGGAGGAGGTCCTCCTCGAAGACCGTCGCCATGCGCATCGCCTCCAGCCACTTGCCGCGGCCCTCGGGCGTCAGCTCCACGATCACGCGGACGCGGTTGGACTCGTCCCGCTCCCTGGTGACCAACCCCTCCGCGACCATGCGGTCGATCCGGTGGGTCATCGCGGCCGGCGTCAGGCCGAGGCGCTTGGCGAGGTCGCTCGGGCCCATCCGGTAGGGGGCGCCGGCGAGGACGAGGGCCTTGAGGACCTCCCACTCGGAGCTGCTCATGCCGAGGTTCGCGGTCTGGCGGCCGTACGCGACGTTCATACGGCGGGTCAGGCGGCCCAGGGCCGAGACGATCTTCTCGACCTGGGGGTCGAGGTCCTTGAACTCGCGCTGGTAGGCGGCGATCTGCTCGTCGAGTGTCGGTTCGCCCATGGGCGGCAGTATCGCACGGGGTCGCTTGGCGTTGAAGTCCTTCTAGATGTATTGTTTAGCTTCGAAGTCTTCGGGACTAAGAAGTACCGAAGGAGACCAACTACCTGATTGAGGTGACCGTGACCAGGGCGATGGGCGCAGCGATGCGCCGGATCCACGTGGGCAACGCACTCAGCGCGTTCGGGCTCGGTTTCACCGTCCCCTACCTGTACGTCTATGTGGCGCAGGTGCGGGGCCTTGGAGCCATGACGGCGGGTCTCGTGCTCGCCGTCTTCGCCGTGGCCGCGCTGATCGTGCTGCCGTTCGCCGGGCGGGCCATCGTCCGGCGTGGCCCGCGGCCGGTTCTGATCGTCGCCCTGGTCCTGGCCGCCGTAGGGTCGATGAGTCTGGGGCTGGCGGGGAGTGCTGCGGCGGTGTTGCTGTCGGCTGCGGCGCTCGGGGCCGGGCAGGCCGTGATGCAGCCGGCGCTCGCCACGATGATCGTGGAGTGTTCTACGGCCGAGACGCGGTCGCGTGCCTTTGCCATGCAGTTCTTTCTGCAGAACCTCGGGCTCGGCGTCGGCGGGCTCATCGGCGGTCATCTGGTCGACACGACCAGCGCGTCCTCGTTCACGCTGCTCTTCGGGATCGAGTCGGCGATGTTCCTGGTGCTCGCCGGTGTGGTGTCGACCGTGCGGATGCCGCACTCTCCCGCGATCGGTGACGCTCCCTCACAGTCGGCCAAGGGTGCCTGGAAGCAGCTGCTCGGCAACCGCGCCATGGTGCAGCTCAGCGTGCTCGGCTTCGTGCTGTTCTTCGCCTGCTACGGGCAGTTCGAGTCGGGGCTGAGTGCCTACGGGGTCGAGGCGGCCGGGATCTCCACGTCCGCGCTCGGGACCGCGCTGGCCGCCAACACCGCGATGATCGTCGTCGCGCAGTTCGCGGTGCTGAAGTTCGTCGAGCGGCGTCGGCGGTCGCGGGTGATCGCGGCCGTAGGGCTGATCTGGGCGCTGGCGTGGGTCACGGCCGGGTTCGCGGGGCTCGGGCACGGGAGTCAGGAGATGGCCACGGCCGCCTTCGTGTCGACGTACGCGCTGTTCGGGCTCGGTGAGGCGATGCTGTCGCCGACCGTCGCTCCGCTGGTGGCCGATCTGGCGCCGGAGGGGATGGCCGGGCAGTACAACTCGGCCTTCGCGCTGGTGAAGCAGCTCGCGCTGGCCCTGGGGCCCGCGGTGGGCGGGCCGCTCGGGGCCTCGCTGCCCGCCCCGTACGTCGTGACGTTCTTCTTGTTCTCGCTGGGGATCAGTGTGCTCGCCGTAAGGCTGGGGCGGCAGTTGACCGCCGTACAGGATCAGCCGTGGCGGGCGAAGGGGAGTCGGGTGGTCGCTCGGGGGGCTGTGGAGCCTGTCGGAGTCGAGGCGTAGGGGCTCATACCGGGGCCGTCTTGGGGAGCACGAACTCGCACCAGACGGCCTTGCCTCCGCCGGGGGTGCGGCGGGAGCCCCAGTTGGAGGCGATCGTGGCGACGATCGCGATGCCTCGGCCGGACTCGTCGGCCGGTTCCGCGCGGCGGCGGCGCGGGAGGTGGTCGTCGCCGTCCGTGACCTCGACGATGAGTCGGCGGTCGGTGCGGCGCAGGCGTAGGCGCATGGGCGGGGTGCCGTGCTGGAGGCTGTTGGCGACCAGTTCGCTGGCGGCCAGGACGCCCAGGTCGTGCAGTTCCGTGGGGAAGCGCCAGCTCGTGAGGACACCGGAAGCGAACGCACGCGCGCGTGGGGCCGCTTCCACTCCGCCGAGCAGCTCCAGGGCCGCGTTGCGGAAGAGTTCGCCGGCCGGGCCGGTGCGGGCCGGGTGGCGGACGACCAGGACGGCCACGTCGTCGTCGTGGTCCGCGGTGACCCCCAGGGAGCGGACCAGTCGGTCGCAGACGACCTGGGGGGTGCCGGTGGCGCCGGCCAACGCACGCTCCAGGGAGGCGATTCCCTCGTCGAGGTCCTCGTCCCGGCGCTCCACCAGGCCGTCCGTGTAGAGGACCGCCGTGGAGCCGGGGCTGAGGGGGATCGAGCCCGAGGAGTGGATCCAGCCGCCGGTGCCGAGCGGGGGGCCGGTGGGTTCGTCGGCGCGTTGGACCGCGCCCGTCTCGTCGCGGACGAGGATCGGGAGGTGGCCCGCCGAGGCGTAGACCAGGCGGCCCTCGTTCGGGTCGAAGATGGCGTACACGCAGGTGGCGATCTGGTTGGCGTCGATCTCCGTGGCGAGGCCGTCCAGGAGCTGGAGGATCTCGTGCGGGGGCAGGTCGAGACGGGCGTACGCGCGGACGGCGGTGCGGAGTTGGCCCATGACGGCCGCCGCGCGGACGCCTCGGCCCATGACGTCGCCGATGACCAGGGCGGTGCGGCCGCCGCCGAGTGTGATCACGTCGTACCAGTCGCCGCCGACCGCGGCCTCGGTGCCGCCGGGCTGGTAGGTGGCGGCGATGCGCAGGTCGTCGGGCTCTTCGAGTTCCTGGGGAAGGAGCGAGCGCTGGAGGGTCACCGCCGTCTCGCGCTGGCGGCGCTCGCTGGTGCGCAGGCGCTCGGCGGCCTCGGCGTGGTCGGTGACGTCGGTGGCGAAGACCAGGACACCGCCCTCGGCGCTGTCGGCGCTCTTGGCCACCGGGGTGCAGGTGAACGTGTACGAGCGGCCGCCGGGGGCCTTGCGGGACTTCAGGGTGCGGGGCTTGCCGCTGCGCAGGACCTGGTCGAGGAGCGGGAGCAGGCCCAGTTCGTCGAACTCGGGGAGGGCCTCGCGGGCCGGTGCGCCCAGGGGGCGGGTCCCGAAGGCCGCCACGTAGGCGTCGTTGACGTACGCGATGCGCTGGTCGGGGCCGTGCACGAGGGCGACGAGGGCCGGGACGCGGTCGAGGACCTCGCGGACGGGCAGGTCGTCGACGGCGGGGACCGGCGGCGGCTCGTCGGTGAGCTGCTCGGCGCGGGCCGCGGGCACGGAACCTTCTCCCCGCCGGTCCGGGGTGACCGGGTGGTCGGTCCGCGCCGCGGCGCGGCGCTGCGTTCCGGGGAGCCGGGCGCTCCAACGCGTGAAGTTCACGAATCCTTGCCTCGTGTAGATGTCGTCGGCCGGTTCCGGACCCTGCCGGGGGTCCGGGGGCCACGCGGCGGGAGCCGCACATCGGTCGCGGCCAGTCTGGCAGTGTGGCGGACCCGGTCGATATTCGTCAGACGCCGGGGCGGCCGCCGGAGTTCCTCGGTCCGGTCAGTTCGACCCCTTCGGGTCGTGCGGAGGCTTTCCACCGGCCGCGAGTTCGAACTCCGCTCGGGGGTGTTCGAGTGAACCGAGGGAGACGATCTCCCGTTTGAAGAGCCCCGCCAGGGTCCATTCGGCGAGCACGCGGGCCTTGCGGTTGAAGGTGGGCACCCTGCTGAGGTGGTAGACGCGGTGCATGAACCAGGCAGGGTAGCCCTTCAGCTTCCGTCCGTAGACCTGCGCTACGCCTTTGTGCAGTCCCAGGGAGGCGACCGAGCCGACGTACTTGTGGGCGTACGTCTCAAGGGGCTCGTCGCGCAGGGAGTGGGCGATGTTGTCGCCGAGGATCTTGGCCTGGCGTACGGCGTGTTGGGCGTTGGGGGCGGTCTCGGTGCCGGGCCGGTCGGCGGTCACGTCGGGGACGGCCGCCGCGTCTCCCGCGGCCCACGCGTGCGTGGTGCCCTCGATCGTCAGCTCCGCGGTGCACTTGAGGCGGCCGTGCGCGGTGAGCGGGAGGTCGGTCGCGGCGATGACGGGGTGGGGCTTCACTCCGGCCGTCCACACGAGCGTGCGGGTCGGGAAGCGCTGGCCGTCGCTGAGGACGGCGACGCGGTCGACGCAGGATTCGAGGCGGGTCTCCAGGAGGACCTGGATGTTGCGTCTGCGCAGCTGGGTGACGGTGTAGGTGCCCATCTCCTCACCGACCTCGGGGAGGATGCGGTTCGAGGCCTCCACGAGGATCCACTTCATGTCGTCGGCGTCGACGTTGTGGTAGTAGCGCACGGCGTAGCGGGCCATGTCCTCCAGTTCGCCGAGCGCCTCGACGCCGGCGTAACCACCTCCTACGAAGACGAAGGTCAGCGCCGCGTCGCGGATCGCGGGGTCGCGGGTGGAGGAGGCGATGTCCATCTGCTCGATGACGTGGTTGCGCAGGCCGATGGCTTCCTCGACGGTCTTGAAGCCGATGCCGTGGTCGGCGAGTCCGGGGATCGGGAGGGTGCGCGAGATCGAGCCGGGGGCCAGGACGAGTTCGTCGTACGACAGCTCTTCGGCGCCGGTGCCCTCCTCCTCGGTGGCGAGGGTGCTGAGGGTCGCGGTGCGCTTGGCGTGGTCGATGGCGGTGGCCTCGCCGATGACGACCCGGCATTGGTCGAGGACGCGACGGAGCGGGACGACGACATGGCGGGGGGAGATCGAACCGGCGGCGGCCTCGGGGAGAAACGGCTGATACGTCATGTAAGGGTCGGGACTGACGACGGTGATCTCGACCTGCCCGCGCCTGATTTCACGTTTCAACTTCTTCTGAAGGCGCAGGGCCGTGTACATCCCGACGTAGCCGCCACCGACAACGAGAATGCGCGCGCGTTCCTTCACCATCCCATGACGCACCCGGCGCTGGAGTTTGTCCACAGCCTCGACAAATTGTGTGACCGGCGGCGGAGGGTGCGCGGGGGCACCGAAAGTGCCGTCGTCGAGGGCAGGTTCGCAGGTCAGTGAGGGTGATCGGGGTGGTGTCCCGGGGTGCAATAGGGGCGTATGCGACCCGTACTCCGATCGGGGGGCGCTCCGTGCGGAACCTGCCCCTTCTGAATTGACCCCCTCTCAACTATGTTCGTGTGTCGACGGGGTGAAGGGGGATGTGCTCAGCGAGTCCGCGAAGAGCGGGGCTCGCGAACCGGGCTTGTCTCACGATGCTCCGGCTGCCGATGGCGGGGAGTCTCCGGGGGGAGACGTCATTAACCGGGGGAACGTGTATGCATATTCAGGATTCTCATTGGACATCCGCGTCAGCCGTCGCATCCGGCGGCGCGGTCGGAGCGGCGGGAAACGGACGTGGGGACTCCTCGCGGACGACGCCGTTGCGGGTGGACGCACAGCGCAATCTGGAGCACGTGCTGCGGGCGGCGCGTGAGGTCTTCGGCGAACTCGGTTACGGGGCGCCGATGGAGGACGTGGCGCGACGCGCGCGGGTCGGTGTCGGCACGGTGTACCGGCGCTTCCCGAGCAAGGACGTCCTGGTGCGCCGGATAGCCGAGGAGGAGACCTCCCGGCTGACCGACCAGGCGCGTTCGGCGCTCGGCCAGGAGGACGAGCCGTGGTCGGCGCTGTCGCGCTTCCTGCGGACGTCGGTGGCCTCGGGCGCGGGGCGGCTGCTGCCGCCGCAGGTGCTGCGGGTGGGCGTCGCCGACGAGATCGCCGAGGGCGGCGGTCTGCTCGACGAGGCGCGGGTGCCGCAGCAGCGGACGCAGCCGAACGCGGGTGAGTTGCGGCTGGTGCCGGAGGAGTCTGCGGGGTCCCTGGGCTCCGGTTACGACGCCGGGGCGACCGCGCTGCTGGAGGTCGTGGGGCAGCTCGTGGACCGTGCGCGGGCGGCGGGTCAGCTGCGGGCGGACGTGTCGGTGTCGGACGTGCTGCTGGTGATCGCCACGGCTGCGCCTTCGCTGCCGGATGCTGCGCAGCAGGCGGCGGCGTCGGCGCGGTTGCTGGATATCTTGCTGGAGGGGTTGCGGTCGCGGCCGTTGTGAGCGCGGGCCGGTGTCGGTATGAGCCGGTGTTGGCGTGGGCGTCTTCTGGGGGCTGCGCCCCCAGACCCCCATCGGCCCTGAAGGGGCCTCGTCCTCAAACGCCGGACGGGCTGATTATGCGGGCCTGTGCCGAAAAGGCGCCGGACGGGCTGGATGTAGCCGGCCTGCGCTGAAAAGGTGCCGGGCAGGCTGATTTTGTGAACCCGTGCCGAAAAGGTGCCGGACGGGCTGGGGGGTGGCTCCACGTGACTCGATTAGGTGACTGTGGAGCGCGCCCCCCATGCCGTCCACGCCCCGCGTGACCCCTGGGGACATTTCCGGCATTGCAGGCTTCGGCGTCAACTCCCGCTCCACGCACGACAGTTGATCCTTCCCCGGAGGGGTGAACGCTAGTACTGCGTTGCGGGAAGTCCCCACGGATGAGTGGATCGTCCGTACGACGGGGTCCTGAACAAAAGCCAATATGGCTACGCTGACCCGGTGTTCGGGACCGGTTGGGCAGGCGGCGGGGGCTTTCCGCGATGAGCGTTGACGGGCGTGACGAGTCACTGGGCGACGGTGACCCGGAGGCCGGTGGGCTGACCTCACCACAGGTGCCGAGTCAGGGTGGGCCCAGTGGTCTCCCTCCAGGTTTCGAACCCGGCGAGGGCAGCGTTCCGCCGCAGCGCGAGGGCAGTGTGCTGCCGCCCCGGGAGATGCCTGCGGCCGACGCCTCGCTGATCGAGCGGATGCGTGCCGGTGACGACACGGCGTACGAGGAGTTGTACCGGCGCCACGCGGACGCCGTGCGCCGCTACGCCCGGACCTGTTGCCGGGACGGGCACACCGCCGACGATCTCACCGCCGAGGTGTTCGCCCGCATGCTCCAGGCGGTGCGCGGCGGGTCGGGGCCCGAACACGCCGTACGCGCCTATCTGCTGACCTCCGTCCGGCGCGTCGCCGCGAACTGGACGAAGTCGGCGAAGCGCGAGCAACTCGTCGACGACTTCGCGGTGTTCGCCGCGCAGTCCGCGCGGGTGTCGGAAGTGTCGGACGACGACACCATCGATCTGGGCGCCGATGTCCGCGCCATGCACGTGGCCGAGCAGTCGATGGCCATGCAGGCCTTCCGGTCGCTGCCCGAGCGGTGGCAGGCCGTGCTGTGGCACACGGAGGTCGAGGACGAGTCGCCGAGCGAGGTCGCCACGCTCTTCGGGCTCGACGCCAACGGCACGCGCGTGCTGGCCAGTCGGGCCCGCGAGGGGCTCAAGCAGGCCTATCTCCAGGCCCACGTCAGCGCCACCCTCACCGACGACGAGGAGTGCGCGCGCTACGCCGACCAGCTCGGCACCTACGCCCGCCGCCGGCTGCGCACGCGTGCCGAACGGGGGCTGCGCAAGCACCTGGAGGAGTGCGCCAAGTGCCGGCTGGCCGCGCTGCAGATCGAGGAGGTCGCCAGCGGTATCCCGGCGGTCGTCCCGATCGCGGTCATCGGCTGGTTCGGCGCCGCCCGCGATGAGCGCGACCGCCTTGGCGTACCCGGCGGCGCCGAACCAGCCGATGAC
>NZ_JAENRY010000031.1 GCF_016612545.1 Streptomyces sp. MBT65
CATCCAAGAGGTGACCGTGTTCCGTGGGGGGTTGCTCGCCGTCGGCGGCCTGCGGACCGGAGACGGGTGGGAGAACGCTTGGGGGTGGTGGACGCGCTCGACCCGTCGTCGTAACGTCGACCCCGTTGTCGTAACTAGCGGTGATAGTTTTCAGTTGCCGGAGGCTGTGTCATGCCCGCGTCCCCGAAGTTGCCCCCGTTCGACCCCACCGACCCCCTCGGCATCGACGACCTGCTCGACCCCGAGGACCTGGCGATCCGGGACACCGTCCGCGCATGGGCCGCGGACAAGGTGCTGCCGTACGTCGCCGAGTGGTACGAGAAGGGGGAGTTGCCCGGAATCCGGGAACTCGCGCGGGAGTTGGGCGGGATCGGGGCGCTCGGGATGTCGCTCGAGGGGTACGGGTGCGCCGGGGCCTCCGCCGTGCAGTACGGGCTCGCCTGCCTGGAGTTGGAGGCCGCCGACTCCGGGATCCGGTCGCTGGTGTCGGTGCAGGGCTCCCTCGCCATGTACGCGATCCACCGCTTCGGCAGCGAGGAGCAGAAGCAGACGTGGCTGCCGAACATGGCCTCCGGTGACGTCATCGGCTGCTTCGGGCTGACCGAACCCGACCACGGTTCCGACCCGGGCGCGATGCGGACGTACGCGAAGCGCGACGGCGGCGACTGGGTCCTCAACGGCCGGAAGATGTGGATCACGAACGGGTCCGTGGCCGGTGTCGCCGTCGTATGGGCACAGACCGACGACGGCATCCGCGGCTTCGTCGTGCCCACCGACAGCGCCGGATTCTCCGCGCCCGAGATCAAGCACAAGTGGTCACTGCGCGCATCCGTCACCAGCGAACTCGTCCTCGACGACGTGCGGTTGCCCGCCGATGCGGTGCTGCCGGAGGTCGTCGGGCTGAAGGGGCCGCTGAGCTGTCTGTCGCACGCCCGTTACGGAATCGTGTGGGGTGCGATGGGCGCGGCGCGCGCTTCCTTCGAGTCGGCCGTCGAATACGCGAAGACGCGGGAGCAGTTCGGGCGGCCCATCGGCGGCTTCCAGCTCACCCAGGCCAAGCTCGCCGACATGGCGGTCGAACTGCACAAGGGGATTCTGCTCGCCCATCACCTGGGGCGGCGCATGGACGCCGGGCGCCTGCGTCCCGAGCAGGTCAGCTTCGGCAAGCTGAACAACGTACGGGAGGCCATCGAGATCTGCCGTACCGCACGGACGATCCTCGGTGCCAACGGGATCTCACTGGAGTACCCGGTGATGCGGCACGCGACGAACCTGGAGTCGGTGCTCACGTACGAGGGCACCGTCGAGATGCACCAGCTCGTGCTGGGCAAGGCGCTCACCGGGCTCGACGCCTTCCGGTAGACACCGGAGACCTCGGTCTCGGTTCAACCCTGCGGGAGGCAGGGCCGATGAGCGGCCCTGCCTCAGCTCTGGTTGAAGAAACCGTCCTCACGGCGCACGGCGGGGTCGCCGCTGACGATCTCCGTGTTGGCGGGGGTCAGCAGGAAGACACGGTTCGCGACCCGCTCGATGGTGCCGCGCAGGCCGAAGGTGAGGCCGGCCGCGAAGTCGACCACGCGCTTGGCGTCGGTCGCCTCCATCGCCGTGAGGTTCACGATCACCGGAACCCCTTCACGGAACAGCTCACCGATGGCGCGGGCGTCCCGGAAGCTGTCCGGGGTGACCGTGCCGATCCGTCGGCCCTTCACCTCGGCGACGTCCTCGGCCACCTTCACTCGCGGATCCGTGACCCAGGCATCCCCGGGCTGCTCGGTCCCTTCGGAGTAGTCGTCGTCGTAGTAGCGCTCGTCATCGTTGTCGTCAACGAGCCCAAGCCAGGCACTCGCCTTGCGTACCGATCCCATGGACGCCTCCTCTCACAGCGGTCTTTATTGCTATCCGCATCCCTATGGTCATCCATGATGCGGATCGCGCGCCAAGTGGATAGACGCCGCGCGGGGGGTTTGTGACGCTACTGGTGCACAGCCAATACGTCGAGGGCCCCCGTGTATCAAGGGTGTTGCTGGACAGGGCTGCTGACTGAGAGTGAAATATGATTCTTCACGGCGACCGGGTGACGGCTGGTGCGTACGGGTGAACGGGGTGGTCGACAGGACGCCGCTGCTCAACGCCCGGTCAGCTGCCATGTCGATCTCCGGATGCCCAGTCAGATGTCGTTCACGCCACGGGGGGTCGTCGTGTTCGGAATGGTCAGGCCGTGCAGTCATCGGCTGGGGGAGAACCTCAAGTCGCAGTGGATGGCGCATTTGTGCGGGCTCTGTCTCGCGCTGCGCGGCGATCACGGTCAGTTCGCGAGGGTTGTCACCAATTACGACGGTCTGCTCCTCTCGGTGTTGACGGAGGCTCAGGTCGAGCGGGCGGGCGGCTGGCGGCGTACGGCCGGGCCGTGCCCGTTGCGCGGGATGCGGACCGCGTCCGTCGCGCAGGGCGAGGGGGCACGGCTCGCGGCGGCCGTCTCGCTGGTGCTCGCCTCCGCCAAGGTGCGCGACCATGTCGCCGACGGGGACGGGCTGCTGGCCCGCAGACCGGTGGCGCTGGCCGCGCGGCGGGTTGCCGGGAGCTGGGGGCGTGCCGGGGCCCGGACCGGTTCGTCCGTCGGGTTCGACGCCGGTGTCCTTGTCGAGGCGGTGGAGCGGCAGTTCGGCATCGAGGCGCTCGCCGGGCCCGGCACCCCGATCCTGACCGTCACCGAACCGACCGAGACCGCAACCGCCGCCGCCTTCGCCCACACCGCGCTCCTGGCCGGCCGGCCAGGCAACGCCGTACCGCTCGCCGAGGCCGGCCGCCTCTTCGGCCGGCTCGCGCATCTCCTGGACGCCGTCGAGGACAGGGAAGCCGACGCCGCGTCGGGCGCCTGGAACCCGCTCACCGCGACCGGTACCCCACTCACCGAGGCCCGCCGCCTCGCCGACGACGCGCTGCACGGAATACGGCTCGCGCTGCGCGAGACCGAGTTCACCGACGGCAAGCTCGCCCATCTGTTGCTCGCGCACGAGCTGAGCCGCTCGGTGGACCGGGCCTTCGGCACCCAGTCGTGCGGGCATGGACACGGGCTCGGGGACGGGCCGGGGCTCGGGGGTGCGGCGGAGGCACAGGCCGCCTTCGGACCGCCGCAGACCCCCTACCTGCCGGGCGATCCGCGACATGACGGCAATCCCTACGGCGGCAGCCCCCACGGCGGCGAGCCCCCGCGTCCCCAGGGGCGCGGTTTCCTGGCCGGCTGCGCCGCCGCCCTCGGCCTCTGCTGCACCTGCAAGGTGTGCTGCGCCGACGAGTTCGAGGGACCGTGGTCGGGGCGGCGGCGCGAGGGATGCCGGTCGAGCTGCGACTGCTCGTGCTGCGACGCCTGCGAATGCTGCGAGTGCTGTGAATGCGCGTCGTGCTGCGACTGCTGACCGTGACGGGCAGCCACCACCGTCGTACGTGACGGACAGTCACCATCGTTGTATACGACCGCTTCGAGGGCTCTTGTCGACCTGCGAGGTCCGACGGTCCGTGTTTCGGCGCGGTAAAACAAAAACATGATCCGGTGACCGGTATGCCGTGAGGGTCGTTGGGCGGGAGCAGAACCATTTCTGCCTCGGGTTCTGCTCCCGATCAACTCGCCACCCACTTAAGGCACTTCAGTGGACGTCACAACAAAAGCGACCACCAGCATCCGCACCAGGCTGCTGAGGATTCTGATCCTCGCCCTCGCGGTCCTGCTGGCCCTGCTCGGCATCGCGGCCGCCGACCAGATCTCCGCCTATCGCAACGCCTCCGCGACCGCCGACAACGCCCGCCTGGAGATCACCCTCCAGGGACTCGTGCACGAGCTTCAGAAGGAGCGTGGGCTCACCACCGGATACGTCGGCGGCGTCCGGCAGTTCAGCGCCAAGCTGCCCACCCAGCGCAAGGCGACCGACGCCGCGCGCGAGCAGTTGGACGTGGCCCTGAAGGGGCGCGAGGACTCGGCCGCCGGTTCGGTGCGCGAGTCCCTCGGCCGGCTCGACGGCCTCGCCGGGATCCGCAAGGACGCCGACGACGGCACCGGCGTGGTGAAGGACACCTTCGACTACTTCACCACCACGATCACCGTCCTCGACCGGCTCGACCTCGGCCTCGAGGACGTCCACGACGGCAATCTGCGCGACGCCTACCAGGCGCTCCAAGTCCTCGGCAACGCCAAGGAGTTCACCGGCGAGGAGCGCGCCATCGTGCTCGGCTCGGTGCGCGCCGGGAAGTTCCGCGGCACCGACTACAGCCGGTTCATGGAGATCCGCGCGGGGCGCCTCGCCGCCCTCGACGCCTTCCCGCGGTCGGCCACCGCCGTACAGGAACGGCGCCTCAACACCGCCCTGACCACACCCGACGCCGAGCGCGCGCTGGCGTACGAGAGCAAGGCGGTGCACGGCACCGGGAAGCTGAGGTCCAGCGCGATCCCGCCCATGGCCTGGTGGGACGCGATGACCTCCACCATCAACGGGATGCGGAACGTACAGATCTCCCTCGGCACCGATGTGGAGAACAGGGCCGCCCAGTTGGAGAGTTCGGCCCAGCGCGATCTGCTGCTGTTCCTGCTGCTCGCCCTCGGCACGGTCGCCGCGCTCGCCGCGCTGGCCCTCGACTGCGTACGGTCCGTGTCCACGCCGCTCGTCGAACTCGCCCAGCAGGCACGGCAGGTGGCCGGGACCCGGCTGCCGCAGGCCGTGGCCGCCGTACAGGACGGGTCGTCCGGGCGGGCGCCCGAGCCGCCCGCGCCGTTGGTCCTCGCCGAGCGGGCCGGGTCCGAAGTGCGGGAGGTGGCCGAGGCGTTCGACCGGGTGCAGCGGTCCGCCTTCGATCTCGCCACCGAGCAGGCCGTGTTGCGGCGCAACGCCACCGACTCGCTGGTGAGCCTGGGCCGTCGCAACCAGAACCTGGTGCGCCGTCAGATCAGCTTCATCAACAAGCTGGAGCACGAGGACGCCGACCCGGCGACCCTCGCCAACCTCTTCGAACTCGACCACCTCGCCACCCGTATGCGCCGCAACGCCGAAAGCCTCCTCGTGCTCGCCGGAGAGTCCAGCCCCCGCCCCTGGTCCACCCCGCTCGCCGTCAACGACGTGCTGCGCGCCGCGCTGTCCGAGGTGGAGGAGTACCGCCGGGTCACCCTGCGCCGGATCGAGCCCGCGTTCGTCACCGGCTCCGTCGTCGTCGAGATCGCCCATCTGCTGGCCGAGTTGGTGGAGAACGCGCTGAGCTTCTCGCCGCCGGACTCCGATGTGGAGATCGAGGGACGGCGCACCAGCGCCGGCTATCTGGTCGCGATCGTCGACCACGGCTTCGGCATGGACAACCAGGCGCTCGCCGAGGCCAACGTACGGCTCTCCGGCACCGCCAGCTTCATGGCTGAACCCACCCGGTTCCTGGGCCACTTCGTGGTCGGGGCGCTCGCCCGCAAGTGCGGTATCGAGGTACGGCTGGGCGAGGCGCCGGCGGCCGGTGTGGTCGCCCGGGTGCTGATCCCCGCGGGGCTGCTGACGGAGGCCCCACAGGGCAAGGCCGCGGACAAGCCGGTGCTGCCCGCGCCGCGCAACGAGGAGGACGCCGTGGAGCCGGTGACCGTCACGGCCGGGTCGAAGCCCGTCGAGAGCAAGGCCTCCGGCGCCAAGGGCGGCACCTCCGCCTCCCGTACCCGCAACGGACTCGTCAAGCGGCCCCAGCGCAGCGCGATCTCGGAGGCCGTCACCGAGACGGACCGGCCCAGCCGCCCGGCGCCCACCGGACCGACCAACGACCGCAGCCCCGAGGAGGTCTCCGGAATGCTCTCCACCCTGCGCAGCGCCCACATGCGCGGCGGCATCAGCGTGGAGAAGGAGCGGGAGAAGGCCAAGAAGTCCGCCGGACACAGTGAGGGTGACGCCAAGTGACCACTGTCGACACCCCTCACGACTCGCAGACTTTCAACTGGCTGCTCGCCAACTTCGTCAAGAGCACCGACGGCGTACGGGACGCGGTCGCCGTCTCCTCCGACGGGCTGCTGATCGCCGTGTCGGACGGGCTCGGGCGGACCGAGGCCGACCATCTCGCCGCGATCGTCTCGGGGTTGAGCAGTCTGGCGCGCAGCGCGTCCAAGCGGTACAGCTTCGACGGGGTCAAGCTGATCATGATCGAGATGGGCCGGGGTTTCCTGCTCGTCTCGGCGATCAGGGACGGCAGCTGTCTCGGTGTCCTCGCCGACAGCAGCGGTGAACTGGGCCTCGTCGGCTACGAGATGGCGGTGCTCGCGGAGCGGGCGGGTGATCTGCTCACCCCGACGCTCATCGCCGATCTGCGGCAGGCGTTGCCACGGTGAACGGTGAACAGCCCAGGGACGTAGAACCTGACGAGGACGCGACGTTCGTCCGGCCGTTCATCATCACCGGCGGCCGGTCCGAGCCTCTCCAGGCCGATCTGCGGCTGGAGACGCTGGTCGTCGCCGTCGGCGTGCCGGATCCGTCGCTCACCTTCGAGCGGCGCCACATCGTCGCGGTGTGCGAACAGCCGACGACCGTCGCCGAGGTGGCGCACCGCGTCGGCGTACCCCTCGGAGTGGCCAAGGTGCTGATCTCCGACCTCGTCGTCGCCGGGCAACTCGCCTGCCGGCAACCCGCGGAGCTACCGCTCCCGCTGCTCGAAAGGATCAGGGACCATGTCCGGGCGCTCTGACAAGATCGTGCCGCTGGCCGTGAAGATCGTGGTCAGCGGCGGCCTCGGGGTCGGCAAGACCACGTTCATCGGGGCCATTTCGGAGATCGAACCCCTCGACACCGAGGCGGCGATCACCCAAGTCTCCGTGGGCGTCGACTCGTTGGTGGGGGTCGAGGCGAAGACCACCACGACCGTCGCCCTCGACTTCGGGCGGATCACGCTCGACCCGACGATCGCGCTGTATCTGTTCGGGACGCCCGGGCAGGACCGGTTCTCCTTCCTCTGGGACGACCTGGTGGAGGGTGCGCTCGGCACGGTGGTCCTCGTGGACACCCGGCGGATCGAGGAGTGCTTCCCGGCGGTCGACTACTTCGAGTCGCAGGGCGCGCCGTTCGTCCTCGCGGTGAACCGTTTCGACGGCGCCGAGCGCTTCGACGTGGACGAGGTCCGGGAGGCGCTCGGGCTGGGCGCGGACGTGCCCGTGCTGGAGTGCGACGCACGGAACCGGGACTCCGTACGGGATGTGCTGGGGGCGCTGATGGACCGGGTGATCGGGGTCCGGGCGACACCACGTCGGCGTGCGGCGGCGCTGACGCGGTAGGCGTGGTGGAGGAAGTGCTGACGGAACCCGAGGGGAGGGGTGTGTGAAGGCGGAACGGGTGGAGAGGGAGAACACGTGAGGCGCACGGTCAGCGGGAGACGCGGGCGACCGGGACGCGCAGTGGGTCAGCTCAACAGGAAGAGGACCACACTCGACCGAGGTCGATGTGGGAGCGCTTGACCAGCCACTGCTGCGGATGCATGGGGTAAGTGGAACAGGCATCCGGTGGGGCGTCAACCGAGATGAGACGTACTGCTCACAGTGTGGACTTCCTTGACAGCGACGGGAAACGGCGCCGTACAGTTGGTGGACGGTCCTGCTGAGGGGCTCGGCCGTACGGCGCCCAGGCGCCCTGTGTGAAGGCATTCGCCCGTGTTGCTCACGTCACGGAGTCTTCGCATGTCTGCCGACCTTCCCACCCCCGTATCCGCCGCCCCGAGCACCAGGCGCTCACTCGTGATCGTCGGAGCCGGGCCGCGAGGGACCGGTCTCATCGAGCGCATCGCCGCCAACGCTCCCGAGCTGTACGCGGACGCCGAGGGCACCGAGGGTCTCGACATCCACCTCGTCGACCCCCATCCACCCGGCGCCGGACGCATCTGGCGCGCGGCCCAGTCGCCGCTGCTGTGGATGAACTCGCACGCCGAGGACGTCACCATGTTCACCGACGAGACGGTGGTCATGGACGGTCCGGTACGCCCCGGCCCCACGCTGCACGAATGGGCGGCCGTCGAGGGCTCCACCTTCGCCGACCGCCAGCTCCAGGGCGCCTATCTGCGCTGGGTGCACGAGGAGGCCGTGGCCGCCCTGCCGCCGGGCATCACCGTCCACCACCACCCGCGGCGCGCCCTCAGGATCAGCGGCCCGCGCGAGGGCCGCCAGCAGGTGTGGCTGGAGGGCCGCCCGCGCCCGCTCCCCGCCGACCTCGTCGTCCTCGCGCTCGGTCACCTCGACGCCGAACTCGACCAGGACCAGCGCGAGTTGGCGGCCTACGCCCGCGCCCACGACCTCATCCACCTGCCGCCCGACTTCACCGCCGACAGCGACCTGTCCGCCCTCGCGCCCGGCGAACCCGTCCTCGTCCGCGGCTTCGGCCTCGCCTTCGTCGACCTGATGGTGCTGCTCACGGAGGGGCGGGGCGGGCGCTACGACGGCGACACCTACGTCCCCTCGGGGCAGGAGCCGGTGCTGTACGTCGGATCGCGGCGCGGAGTGCCGTACCACTCGAAGATCGGCTACGAGTGGAGCGGTGAACGGCCGCCGCTGCCACGGTTCTTCGGGCCCGCCGAGGTCGACGCGGTGCTCGCGCTGCCGGGGGGCTTCGACTTCCGGCGGGACGTATGGCCGCTGATCGAGAAGGAGTTGGGGTTCGCGCACTACCACCGGCTGTTCGGTGTGCACCCCGAGCGGACGAGCATCGCCTGGACCGTCTTCGAGGAGAAGTACGCGACCGCGGAGCCGGCGGAGCGCGCGGCCCTCGTGGCGTCCGCGGTGCCCGACCCCGCCGACCGGCTCGACCTCGCGGCACTCGACCACCCGCTGGACGGCGTGCGGTACGCCTCGCACGAGGAGTTCCAGAAGGGCCTGCGGGCGTATGTGGAAGGGGACTTGAGCCGCCGTCACGATCCGTCCGACAGCCCGGACCTGGCGGTCTTCCTCGGACTGCTCTCCGTCTACGGGCAGTTGATCCGGCTCGGTGACGTCGGGCCCTGGTGGCACGGCTTCTTCAGCTATCTCGCCTCCGGACCGCCCGGACCCCGGCTGCGCCAACTCCTCGCGCTCTCCCGGGCCGGCGTCGTGCGGTTCGTCGGCGCGGACATGGCCGTAGCGGCGGAGGACGGGGTGTTCCGGGCGTCGAGCGCGACCGTGCCGGGGGTGACGATCGAGGCGCGGGCGCTGGTCGAGGCGCGGCTGCCCGAGCCCACGGTCGGGCGGTCGATCGACCCGCTGCTGCGTGAACTGCACACCGACGGGGCCGTGGTGGAGACTCCGGAGGGACTGCTGCGGGTGGACCGCACCGACGGGCGGATCCTCGACCGGGACGGACAGCCGCACCCCCGGCGGTTCGCGCTCGGGCCCTACACCGACGTACGGACGCCCGGCGCGTTCACCCGGCCGCGCACCGGCGGGCCGGCCTTCCGGCAGAACGACGCCACCGCGCGGGCCCTGCTGACGTTCCTGCGCGACCTCGCGTGTCCGGTTTCCGCGTAACGCCCGAACCGGTCGGTGAAGTCCCGGGCCTCATCAAGGACTTGGCCTCTCCGAGGGGCACGGCCTTGGCCCTCTCCGCGGTGCTCCGAACGACAGGAAGGCTTTCCTCCCATGACCTCCTCGCACGGCCGGGGCCTGCATCTGGCCGCCGCCGTCGACCAGCGGTCGGCCTACGACGCCGACTCCTACGTCGAGTTGGCGCGGCTCGCCGAGAGCGGCGGCCTCGACTTCGTGACGCTCGACGACACCTTCGCGCGCCCCGGACCCGACGCGCTCGCCGTCCTGTCCCGCGTCGCCCCGGTCACCCACCGCGTCGGCCTGGTGCCCACCGTGACCGTCACCCACACCGAGCCCTTCCATGTGCAGGCCGCGGTCGCGACCCTCGACTGGGTCAGCCGGGGCCGGGCCGGCTGGCGGATCGACGTGTCGACCAGCGAGGGCGAGGCCCGGCTCTTCGGCCGCCGGCACGCCGCGCCCGCCGACGCGCTGTGGCAGGAAGCGGGCGAAGTCGCCGAAGCCGCGGCCCAGTTGTGGGACAGCTGGGAGGACGACGCCGAGATCCGGTCCACCGCCACCGGCCGCTTCGTCGACCGCGACAAGCTGCACCACGTCGACTTCCAGGGCTCCGGGTTCTCCGTCAAGGGCCCCTCGATCGTGCCCAGACCCCCACAGGGCCACCCGGTCCGCGTGGTCGACGCCACCGAGGGCCAGGCCCGTCGGACGGCCGCCCGGTACGCCGATGTGGCCCTCGTCCGCGCCGCGAGTTCCGCGCAGGCCGGCGCCGTACGGGCCGAACTGCGGGCGGCCGCCGAGAAGTTCGGCCGCGACCCCGACAGCCTGCGGGTCCTGGTGAGCCTCGTCGTCGACCTCGGCGACGGCGAGCACGCGGCCGAGCCGGGCCACGGCGGGGGCGGCCCCCGGCAGACCGCGCACGGCCCGCTGTACCGGGGCGGCCCGGTCGACCTCGCCGAACTGATCGCCGGCTGGCACGGCGACCGTACCGTCGACGGCTTCCACCTCACGCCCGTCGAACCCCGCCGCGACCTGGAACGGCTCGTCAACGGCACGGTCGCGCTGCTCCAACACCGGGGCCTGTTCCGCACGTTCTACCCGGGCAGCACGCTCAGAGAGCATCTGGGCCTGGCCCGGCCCGTCAACCGGTACGCGGTGACCGGGGGAGCGTCATGACCGTACGAAGGCCTGCCCGCAAGCAGATCCATCTGGCCGCGCACTTCCCCGGCGTCAACAGCACCACCGTGTGGGCCGATCCGCGGTCGAGGTCCCAGATCGCCTTCTCCTCCTTCGAGCATCTCGCGCGCACCGCCGAACGCGGGCTCTTCGACTTCTTCTTTCTCGCCGAGGGGCTGCGGCTGCGCGAACACAAGGGCCGTATCCACGACTTGGACGTGGTGGGCCGGCCGGAGTCCCTCACGGTCCTGAACGCGCTCGCCGCCGTCACCGAGCGGATCGGTCTGGCCGCCACGGTCAACGCGACCTTCAACGAACCGTACGAACTCGCCCGCAGACTCGCCACGTTGGACCACCTCAGCGGCGGCCGGGCGGCCTGGAACGTGGTGACCTCCTCGGACGCCTTCACCGGCGAGAACTTCCGCCGCGGCGGCTACCTCGACCGAGCGGACCGGTACACCCGGGCCGCCGAATTCGTAGCCGTAGCAAGGGAGTTGTGGGACTCCTGGACTCCCGACGGACTCTCCCGCCCCTTCGCCCACCGGGGCCAACACTTCGACATCGCGGGCGAGTTCACCGTGCCGCGCGCACCGCAGGGGCACCCGGTCGTCATCCAGGCCGGGGACTCGGGGGAGGGGAGGGAGTTCGCAGCCCGGGCTGCCGACGTGATCTTCACGCGGCACGGCACGCTGGAGGACGGTCGCGCCTTCTACGCCGACGTGAAGGGCCGCCTCGCCAAGTACGGCCGGAGCGCCGACGACCTCAAGATCATGCCCGGGGTCACCGTCGTCCTCGGCGACACGGCGGCCGAGGCGCAGGAGCGGGCCGCCGAGATCCGGCGGCAGCAGGTCTCCCCGCAGAACGCGATCCTCGCCCTGGAGCAGATCTGGGGCACGGACCTCTCCTCCTACGACCCCGACGGCCCGTTCCCCGACGAGGACCCGGTGCCGGACGCGTCGCTCACCCAGGGGCGCAACCGGCACGGCGATCCTGTCGCGACGGCCGAGAAGTGGCGGGCCCTGTCCCGGGAGAAGGGGCTGTCCATCCGGCAGACCGTGATCGAGGCGAGCGGCCGGCAGTCCTTCATCGGCACCCCGGAGGCGGTCGCCGCCGAACTGGAGACGTTCGTACGACAGGACGCGGCCGACGGCTTCATCCTGGTACCGCATCTCACCCCGGGCGGCCTCGACGAGTTCGTGGACCGGGTGGTGCCGCTGCTCCAGGAACGGGGCGCGTTCCGCACGGAATACCGGGGCACGACCCTGCGCTCACATCTCGGGCTCCCCGACCCGGCACGGCAGGGGTGACCGCACGACGACAGGACCGAGCGCACGACGACGGAGAGCTGACGGCATGACCTCGGACGCGGCCGGCGCATGGAAGCAGTGGCACGAGCACCGCACGGAGACCGTGTCGGCCCCCTACGGACCCCTCGCCCTGACCGGCACGCACTGGCTGGAGGACCGTCCGGACGGTCGACTCCCGGGTATTCCCGGCACTTGGGTCCTCGACGGTGACGCCGTCGTCCTCACCGCGCCGACCGACGGGCGCAACGGACTGACCGTCGACGGGAAACCCTTCACCGGCGAGATCCGCCTCGGCGTGGACACCGGCCCGGTGAGCGCGGCCCGCGTCGGCCTCGGCGAGCGCCGGCTGGCCGTCCTGATCCGCGAGGGCGCCTGGTGCGTGCGCGACTACGACCCCGACTCGGCGGCGCACCGCGCGTTCCGGGGCGTCGAGACCACGCCGTACGATCCGCGCTTCTCGGTGCCGGGGCGCTTCACGCCGTACGAGATGTGGCGCGTCGTGCGCGTCGGTACGGCGGACGGGGTCGAGCGCGGGCTCGGGCTGTCGGGTGAACTCGCCTTCCAGGTCGACGGGTCGGACCTGACGCTCCAGGTGGCGGTGCAGGACGACGGCAGGTTGTGGGCGGTGTTCGCCGACTCCACGAGCGGGGACAGCAGTTACCGGTTCCGGTTCCTGTATCCGGCCGCGCCCGATGCCGAGGGGCGCACAACGGTGGACTTCAACCGGGCGGTGCTCCCGCTGTGCGCGTTCGCCGAACATTTCATCTGCCCTTTCCCGCCGCCCGGGAATACGCTGGGCCTCGCGATCGAGGCGGGGGAGCGGACCCTTCGGCAGGTGGGCCGGTGACCTGCGGTGGACCGGGTTGTGGACCACTGCTCAGGGGTGATCAACTCGCGTAGATCGTGGGCAAGTTGAAGGCCGCACGGCCGAAAGGCGCCCTTGCGCCCGGCGACCGGGCGGCCGAATACTCCCCCACAGCGCTTGTCAGGAACACGACGTGTTCGCAAACCGGACGGCCGACCCTGACTGCGCCTCACGGGCCCCGACCCCACGCGGGCCCCCGAATTCCCCTAGGAGGGAACGAAACGTGAGGATCAAGCGCACCACCCCGCGCAGCGGAATCGCGAGACGGACCAGGCTGATCGCCGTGGCCACCGGATTCGCCGCCGCTGCCGCGTTCGCCGTCCCCACCGCGAACGCCAGCACCGCACAGACGTTCAGCGCGACCCAGCTCTCCGCGGCCAACTCGTCCGTGCTCAAGGCCGATGTCCCAGGCACCGCCTGGGCGGTCGACAGCAAGACGAACCGTGTCGTCGTCACCGTCGACAGCACGGTCTCCCAGGCCGAGATCGCGAAGATCAAGGCGCAGGCGGGCAGCGCCGCAGGCGCGCTCACCATCAAGCACACGGCCGGTCAGTTCAAGAGGCTGATCACCGGTGGCGACGCCATCTACGGCGGTGGCTACCGCTGCTCACTGGGCTTCAACGTGCACAGCGGGAGCACGTACTACTTCCTGACCGCCGGCCACTGCGGTGAGGTCGCCTCCACCTGGTACTCCAACTCCGGTCAGAGCACGGTGCTGGGCACCAACGTCAGCTACAGCTTCCCGACCAACGACTTCGCGCTGGTGCGCTACACGGGCTCGGCCACGCACCCGAGCACGGTCGGCACCCAGACGATCAGCAGCGCGGCGACGCCCTCCGTGGGCACCACCGTCTACCGGCGCGGCTCCACCACCGGCACGCACAGCGGCCGGGTCACCGCGCTGAACGCCACCGTCAACTACGGCAGCGGCGACGTGGTGTACCAGATGATCCAGACCACCGTCTGCGCCGAGGGCGGCGACAGCGGCGGTCCCCTGTACTCCGGCACCGTGGCCTACGGTCTGACCTCGGGCGGCAGTGGCAACTGCACCTCCGGCGGTACGACCTTCTTCCAGCCGGTCACCGAGGCGCTGAGCTACTACGGCGTGAGCGTCGGCTGACGCCCGCCTGAATCCCTTCCGCTCCGGACTGCAGCCGGCGGCGGGTGAGCCCCCGCACGCAACTGGCGTGCGGGGGCTCGCTCTTGTGTGCGGGGCGGGGTTACCGTCGTCGTATCGGAGAAGGCACCTGATGCGCCACGTCGGACCCTGGGGGGCCGTGATGGTCGAGGAGCTGGTGACGGCGGGAGTGACCCTCGCGTCCGTCGGAGTGGTGTACACGATGGCGGCGGCGCGGGTCGTCAAACAGTACGAGCGGGGTGTGGTCTTCCGGCTCGGCAGACTCCGGTCGGACGTGCGTGGACCCGGGTTCACGATGGTCGTGCCGTTCGTGGACAAGCTCCGCAAGATCAATATGCAGATCGTCACGATGCCCGTGCCCGCGCAGGAGGGCATCACGCGCGACAACGTGACGGTCCGGGTGGACGCGGTCGTCTATTTCAAGGTCGTCGACGCGGCCGACGCGTTGGTGAAGGTCGAGGACTATCGCTTCGCCGTCTCGCAGATGGCGCAGACCTCGCTGCGGTCGATCATCGGCAAGAGCGACCTCGACGATCTGCTCTCCAACCGTGAAAAGCTCAACCAGGGGCTGGAGTTGATGATCGACAGCCCCTCCATCGGGTGGGGCGTGCAGATCGACCGGGTCGAGATCAAGGACGTCTCCCTGCCCGAGACGATGAAGCGCTCGATGGCCCGCCAGGCCGAGGCCGACCGCGAACGCCGGGCCCGGATCATCAACGCCGACGCCGAGTTGCAGGCCTCCAAGAAACTCGCCGAGGCCGCCGAGCAGATGTCGGAACAGCCCGCGGCACTCCAACTCCGGCTGCTGCAAACGGTGGTGGCGGTCGCGGCCGAGAAGAACTCGACACTCGTGCTCCCCTTCCCCGTCGAGCTGCTGCGCTTCCTGGAGCGCGCGGCCCCGGCCGCGCCCGCGGCGCCCGTGACACCCGTTGCCCCCGTGGCGCCGCAACCGGTGCAGGAGCAACTCCCGCCCGCCGAGCCCCACTCGGGTCCGGAGTCCGAGGGGTCGAATTCAGGACAGGGCTAGACCTCACTGGCTGATGGACGGTGCTCGCACGCGGTGTTTGCAGTGCGAACGGCCTGGGGTGACAGTGAACATTCAAAGCGATGAGGGCGTGCGGCCCGGCCCCGCGCGCGACCTGAAGTCGACCTTGTGCGCCCCCTGTGAGCTTGGGAAGAGTGGGTGCCCGTCAACCTACCTTTCGGCCCGCCGGGCCCTCTGACCTGCCGGGCCGACCCCCCACAGGAGGACACGAGTTGAAGCACCGACGGATATTCCGGCGACGGGCGGTCGTGGCGGGCGCGGGCGCAGCCGCACTGGTCGTCGCGGGAGTCACCTTGCAGAGTGCGAACGCCAGCGAGACCACGCGGGCGGCCGCACCTCACACCCTCTCGGCCCTGGCGGCCGGAAAGCTCGCCTCGACACTCGGCGAGGACCTCGGCACCGACGCGGCCGGCACGTTCTACGACGCGAAGACCAGGAGCCTCGTGGTCAACGTGCTCGACAAGGCCGCCGCCGACACCGTGCGTTCGGCCGGCGCCCGGGCGAGAATCGTCGAGAACTCCCTCGCCGAGCTGACGAGCGCCCGGACGACCCTCAAGCAGGACGCGACCATCCCCGGCACCTCCTGGGCGACCGACCCCACCACCAACAAGGTCGTCGTCACCGCCGACCGCACGGTCTCCGACGCCGAGTGGACCAAGCTCACCCAGGTCGTCGCCGGACTCGGCGGCACGGCCGAACTCCAGCGCACCAAGGGAGAGTTCACACCCTTCATCGCGGGCGGCGACGCCATCACCGGCTCGGGCGGCCGCTGTTCGCTCGGCTTCAACGTGGTCAAGGGCGGCGCGCCCTACTTCATCACCGCCGGACACTGCACCGAGGCCATCTCCACCTGGACCGACTCCAGTGGCAACCGGATCGGCACGAACGAGCAGTCCAGCTTCCCGGACAACGACTTCGGGCTGGTCAAGTACACCTCGGACGTCGCCCACCCGAGCGCGGTCGACCTCTACAACGGCTCCTCGCAGGCCATCACCCACGCCGCCGACGCCACCGTCGGCGAGAAGGTGACCCGCAGCGGCTCGACGACCCAGGTGCACACCGGGACGGTCACCGGCCTGGACGCCACCGTGAACTACGGCAACGGCGACATCGTCAACGGCCTCATCCAGACCGACGTCTGCGCCGAGCCCGGCGACAGCGGCGGCTCCCTCTTCGACGGCGACGCGGCGATCGGCCTGACCTCCGGCGGCAGCGGCGACTGCACCTCGGGCGGCGAGACCTTCTTCCAACCGGTCACCGAGGCGCTGTCGACGTTCGGGGCGCGGATCGGCTGACCTGCCCACAGGGTGGTGCGAAGTCCCGCTCCCGCGCGCGAGGGAGCGGGACTTTCGTGTCCGTACGGCCGGCTCAGCGCGTCGGCCAGTACCACAGCGGTTCGTCGAGCGGGCCCTCGCGCCCCGCCACCGTCGTCTGCCCGAACTCCTTCACCAGCTCTGTGGAGTTGACGTCGAGACGGTGTCGTATCGCGCCCTTCCGGAGGGCGTCCGCGAGGGGTCTGGCGTGGGTGACCACGATGATCTGGGTGTTCTTGGTCGCGGTGAGGATCAGCTCGGCGAGCGGGGGGATCAGGTCCGGGTGGAGGCTCGTCTCCGGCTCGTTCAACACCAGCAGCGACGGTGGCCGGGGGGTCAGCAGCGCCGCCGCCCACAGGAGATAGCGCAGCGTGCCGTCCGACAGCTCGGCGGCGGTGAGCGGACGCAGCAACCCGTGCTGGCGCAGGCCGAGTCGGAAGCGTCCGCCGAGGTCGGCGATGTGGACCCGGCTGCCGGGGAAGGCCGCGTCCACGGCCGTGTCCAGTGCCTCGGCGTCACCCACCTCGCGGATCGTCTGCAGGGCGGCGGCCAGATCGGAGCCGTCACCGCTGAGCACGGGCGTCCGGGTGCCGATCCGGTCCGCGCGGGCCGGCGCGTCCGCGTCGGTGCGGACATGGTCGTAGAACCGCCAGGACCTGATGAACTCCCGTACCGCCAGGACGTCGGGTGCGTGCTGGGGGTCGGCCAGTTCGCCGAGCATGCTGTCGTACGGGCGCAGGGTGCCGTGGGCCCGGGACCAGCCGCCGCTCGCGCCGCGCAGCTTGACGGCGGCTCCCGCGCGGTCGGAGAGGACCGAGGCAGGGCGCAGGACGGGGCCGCTCCAGATGGACTCGCGTTTGATCTCCGGGTCGAGGTTGAACATCGACGGCACGTCGCTCGTCCCCGGGGTCGGGCTGGGGTGCCCGAAGTCGACCGCGTACCCGAACTCGTCGCCCGCGAAGCCCAGTTGCAGACTGACCGGGCCCGAGCGGACCGTGCCCTGCACGGGATGCAGCCCTTCGCGCACCGCACGGCTGATCTTCTCCGGTCCCGCCCACAGCACCGACGGCAGCCCGCCCTCCCGCGCGAGCGCGGCGACGGCGCCGCCGCGCGCGGACTCGGCGAGCAGGCGCAGCGCGCGGTAGAGGCTCGACTTGCCCGTGCCGTTCGCCCCCGTGATCACGTTCAACGTGGTCAGCGGGACGATCAGGCGGCGCAGGGAGCGGTAGTTCTCGACGGCGAGGGTGCTGATCATTCGTCCAGGGTTGCAGACGGGTCTGACAACGCGGGTCGGCCCAGCAGCCGCTCGTGCTTGTGCCGCAGTGTCGCCGCCAGCAGGGTGACCACGATCCCGGCGAGTGCCCACGCGGAGAGGACCAGCAGCGGGCCGGTCACGGCGTTGCCCTGGAAGTAGGCGATCGAGCGGGCCACCCAGGTCCCGGCGCCCGGTGGCAGCGCGGGCCCGATCGCGTTCCAGAACGGCGGCAGCAGCGGCAGCGGGAAGGCGCCGCCCGCGCTCGGGTTGCCCGCGATCACCACCAGCAGGATCGCAAGACCGATGCCCACCACCCCGAAGACACCCTGCAACCCGAGGGTCGCCGCCCCCACGGCGAACGTGATCAGCGCGCCGAGCCCCCAGAACGCCATCACGCTCCCCGGCAGCGCGCCCAGGACCGGCCCGACGATCACCGCGCCGCCGAGACCGCCGGCGATCGCGACCAGCGCCATCACGATCAGCCGGATCACCGCGCGGCGCGGGTTGGCGGGCCGGGCGCCGGTGCTGATCGCCAGGATCGAGGCGCACAGATAACCGCCGACGCACCAGCCGACGACCAGGTAGAAGGACGACAGCCCGTCGAAGTCCTGGGCGGAGGCCGGGGCCACGTCCACCGTCCGGACCGTGCGCTGCTCGGTCCGCTCCAGGGTCGTGGTGATGGTCTCCAGGGTGGTGGCGAGGACCGTGCCACCGCCGGTGGCGACCAGGAGCGTGTCCTTGATGCCGCGCGTGTCGATGACGAGAGCCCCGTCGATGTCCCGGTCCAGGATCTGCTTCCGCGCGGTCGCCGCGTCGGACACCGCGCGCGGGTCGAGCGGCGAGCCGGGCAACCGCTTCAGCCGGGCCACCGTCTGCTCGGCCGTGACCTGAGGGGCGACGACCCCGAAAGCGACGTCCCTGGGCTTCGGATTGTGGAGCGCGCCTACGTAGGAGGCGATGAAGAGCAGCTGAAGAGCGACCACACCGATGACGAGCAGGGTGGCCCGCAGGCTGACCGCGTCCTTCACCTCCCCGAAGAAGGACGTACGGGACGTACCGGCACCCGGGGTCTCTGTCATGTCCCCACGGTCTCGGCGGCCGGGTGTTCACGCAGGCGGAAAGGGGCCGAACGGATGTCGTACGCGTGTTCGAGAAAGGCGTTCGGAAGAGATTTTTTCCCAACTGCCCGACCTGGGCTGGGAGCTGACGGAGTGGTGTCTGTTTCGGACATCGCGCACCTCCCCAAGGAATCGCTGATGTGTTCGAATGTGGTCGCCGACCGGGACTGATGTGGGTCGCTGACCGGGGCTGATGGGGTTAGGGTAATCGAACGGGCGTGCGATGAACATATCGGGCGGATGGCCGAAAAGGGGTGGAGTGATGGAGGTGCGGCATGGCGGGCTTCGCCCATCTGCACGTCGCGTCCGGTTACTCCGCCCGCTACGGCGCCTCCCACCCCGAGCAGCTCGCCCGGCGGGCGGCCGAGCGCGGGATCGCGGCCCTCGCGCTCACCGACCGGGACACGGTCACCGGGGCCGTCCGCTTCGCGCAGGCGTGCGCGAAGGAGAGGGTCCGGCCGATCTTCGGCATCGACCTGGCGGTGGAGGCCCTGGCGCCCCCGCCGCCCGCACAGCGCCCGCGCACCCCCGCACATGGTGGCGCGCATGTGGTCGAGCCGCCGCTGCGGTTCGTGCTGCTCGCGCAGAACCGGGAGGGGTGGGCGCGGCTGTGCCGCATCACCTCGGCCGCCCACGCCGGCACTGCGTCCGGCGCGGCACCGGTGGTGGTGCCGTGGGAGGCGCTGCGCGCGTACGGCGGCCCCGGGCTGACCGTCCTGCTCGGGCCGCTCTCCGAGCCGGTGCGGGCGCTGTCGGTGGGCCGGGAGGACGTGGCGATGAAGCTGCTGGCGCCCTGGAAGGAGATCTTCGGGCGGGGGGTCCGGCTGGAAGCCGTCGCGCAGAAACGATTCAGCACAGGTCCGGGCTCCCTCCGCCTGGCCGCCCGCACCCTGGCGCTCGCCGACCGCACCCGCACCACCGCCGTGCTCTCCAACGCCGTCCGCTACGCCGACCCCGACCAGCACCGCCTCGCCGACGTCCTGGACGCGGCCCGGCTGCTGCGCCCGATCGACCGGCGCCGACTGGACAGCCGACAGCGCTGGCTCAAGGACGAGAAGGAGATGACGGTCGTGGCGCGGATGATCGCCGAGTGCTCCGGAGCGGACGCCCGCCGGGCCCACCGCCTGCTGGCGGACACCGCGCACACGGCGGAGGCCTGTGTCATGGATCCCGTGGACCTCGGCCTCGGCAGGCGGCACTTCCCGGAACCCTCGCTCTTCGGCGCCGGGCCGGAGACGGGCGGCGCGGCCGGACTGCTGCGCCTGAGGTCCGAGGAGGGCCTGGCCCGACGCGGTCTCGACCGCGACCGCGCGGCACGCGACCGGCTGGAGGAGGAACTCGCCGTCATCTCCCACTGGAACTACGACGCGTACTTCCTCGCCGTCGGCCAGGTCGTCGCCGACATCCGGGCCAAGGGCATCCGGGTCGCCGCCCGCGGCTCCGGCGCCGGCTCGCTGGTCTGCCACGCGCTGGACATCGCCACCGCCAACCCGCTCGACCACAGCCTGCTGTTCGAACGCTTCCTGAGCATCCGCCGCGAATCGCTGCCCGACATCGACATCGACGTGGAGTCCGCCCGCCGCCTGGAGTGCTACGACACGATCTTCGAACGCTTCGGGAAGGAGCGGGTGGCGGTCACCGCGATGCCCGAGACCTACCGGGCACGCAGGGCGCTGCGTGACACCGGCCTTGCGCTGGGTATCGCCCCGGCCGACGTCGACCGGATCGCCAAGAGCTTCCCGCACCTGCGCGCCTCCGACATCACGAGCGCGCTCGCAGAACTGCCCGAACTGCGCCAACTGGCAGTCGAGGCACACCGGTTCGGCCCTCTGTGGGAACTCGCCGAAGGACTCGACTCCCTGGTCCACGGCATGGCCATGCACCCCTGCGGCGTGGTCATCAGCGACGCGACCCTCCTGGACCGGCTGCCCGTGCAGCCCACCCCGCAGGGCGACTACCCCATGGCGATGGCCGCGAAGGAGGAGATCGAAGCGCTCGGCAACATCAAACTCGACGTCCTCGGCGTCCGTATGCAGTCCGCGATGGCCCACGCCGTCACCGAGATCGAACGCGCCACCGGCGACCGGATCGACCTCGACAACCCCCAACAGGTGCCGCTCGACGACGTGTTCGCGTTCAAGCTCATCCAGGAGAGCCAGACGCTGGGCCTGTTCCAACTCGAATCTCCCGGCCAGCAGGACCTGTTGTCCCGGCTCCAGCCCCGTGACGTGCAGGACGTCATCGCCGACATCAGCCTCTTCCGTCCAGGCCCGGTCGCCGGCGGCATGCCCGAGCGGTACATCGCCGCGCGTCATGGCGGTACGCCGGTGTATGCGCACCGGGACCTCGAACCCGTGCTCGCCGACACCTACGGCGTGACCATCTGGCACGAGCAGATCATCGACACGCTGCATGTGCTGACCGGTTGCAGCCGCGCCTTCGCCGAGATCACTCGACGCGCACTCGGCGACAAGGACCAACTGCCCCGGATCAAGGACTGGTTCCACCAGAAGGCACGCGCGCGCGGCTACAGCCCGGCCGTCCGGGACGAGGTCTGGAGGACCGTCGAGGCCTTCGGGGCCTACGGCTTCTGCCGCGCCCACGCGGTCGCGTTCGCCGTACCGGCCCTGCAGAGCGCCTGGTTGAAGGCGCACCATCCGGCGTTCCTGCTGGCGGGGTTGCTCGAACACGACCCCGGGATGTGGCCCAAGCGCGTCCTGGTCTCCGACGCCCGGCGGCGTGGGGTGCAGGTACTGCCGGTCGACATCAACCGGTCGAAGGTGAAGCACGTCGTGGAGATGACCGAGCAGGAGGAGTGGGGCGTGCGGCTCGCGCTGTCCGGGGTGCGTGGCATCGGCGAGGAGGAGTGCGCGCGGATCGAGGAGGGGCAGCCGTACGGATCGCTCTCCGACTTCTGGCAGCGGGCCCGGCCCAGCAGACCGGTCGCCGAACGGCTCGCGGAGATCGGCGCGTTGACCTCTCTGCACGACGGCCGCCTCACGCGCCGTGATCTCCTGCTCCAGATCACCGAGTTGCACCGGCAGTCCCGCAACCGGACCGCGGGGGCCGGTCAACTACCCATGGATACAGAGGCTGTCGGGGGAGCGGAACCGAGCGGGCTGCCGGAGCTGACCGGACGGGAGGCGCTGAGCGCGGAGTTGGAGACTCTCGGCATCGACGTCTCCCGGCATCTGATGGAACATCACCATCGCCTCCTGCGCGAGATCGGTGCGACGGACGCGGCGCACCTGGCCGAACTGCGCGCCGGACAGCAGGTGTTGGTCGCGGGTGTCCGTGCCTCCACCCAGACCCCGCCGATCGCGAGCGGCAAGCGGATCATCTTCGTCACCCTGGAGGACGGCTCGGGCCTGGTCGACCTGGCCTTCTTCGAGGACTCCCACCCGGCCTGCGCGTACACCGTCTTCCACAGCGGGTTGCTGCTGGTGCGCGGCACGGTCCAGGTGCGCGGCACCCGTCGTACCGTCGTCGGTTCCATGGCCTGGGACCTGGACGAGATCGCGGGCGCCCGCCGCGACAACGGCCCCGAGGCCGCCCTCGCCCTCCTGGGCGCCGACCGCCCGCACCCGACGCCCGCCCAGCCGCACCGCACCCTGGCCAACGGCACCACCGGCGCCCGCCTCCACCCGTACGCCGACCTCCAGCCCGCCTGCACCCGCTCCGCCGACCTGAAGAAGTTCGGCCACCGCAGCCCGGGGAGCGCGGGATGAACGGGATGGGCACACGTCAGCGGCACATCGCCCACTTCCATCTGCATGCCGCGCTGAGCGAGGTTCAGTACGACGACATAATCGAACTGGTATCCGGATTCACGCCCCATGTCCAGGCCGTCCCGCCCAACGCCCTTCAGGTGGACCTGACTTCGGCGCTCCGGTACTTCGACATGTCCGCCTACGACGCGGTCCAGACGGTGAAGATGAGGCTGAAGGCGTTCTACGACATCGACAGCAGTGCCGGGCTCGCGGGCAACCGCATGCTGGCGGCGATGGCGGCCGACGCGTCCGCCCCGGGGGACACCGCCTGGGTGCCCGCCGGGCAGGCGGCCGACTGGCTGCACCCCCGACCGGTCACCGCGCTGCCCGGCGTCGGCCGCACCATGGCGGACACCTTGCACCGATACGGCCTGCACACCATCGGCCAGCTCACCGACCTGCCTCCGGCGACCCTGCAACGGCTCCTCGGTGCAGGCCAGGCACGGCTGTTGACCGAGCGCGCCCGCGGTCACGACCCCCGCCCGGTCGTCCCCGCGGAACCGGCGGCACACCTGGCCGCCGACCTGGCCCTGAGCAGGGACTGCCTGGACCCGGCCCAACACCGCCGTGCCGTCCTGGGACTTGCCGACCGGATCGGCCAACGCCTGCGCGGGGAAAGGCAGTTCGCGAGCCGCCTCACCCTCACGGTCCGCTACGCCGACCTCGCCCACTCTCGACTTCGTTCGAGCGGGGGGACCTCCATCTCCACCACCCGCACCCGCGCCCTGCCGGAACCCACCGACCACTCACCCGCCCTCGCGGCCACCGCCCTGGGCCTGTTGACCTCCCTGGGGCTGCAACGAGCCCGCGTCCGCGCCTTCGTGCTCCGCGCCGACGACCTGCGGCCGGCCGGGAGTGCCTACCGGCAGCTCTCCATGGATCCCGCCGTCGATCGCGCCCGCGCGGTCGAAGCCGCCGCGGACCGGGCCCGTCGACGCTTCGGGCCGGAGGCCGTACGCCCGGCCGCGCTGGCCGACTGATCTCCGCCGCCGACAACCGCCCCTGCGCTCAGGGGTGTTGGCGGGGGTTTCGGTTCCGCACCCGCCAGGCCCGCACCAGCAGGAAGAGCCCGATCAGCGCGGCCGCCACGCCCAGCACCGCGTACTGGCCGTGGCCGGACATGGCCGAGCCGTTCATCGCGCCGGTGCCCTGCGCGATCCAGACCGCGCCGAGCACGACGAGGATGATCCCCCCGACACCACGGACCAACATGGTCACTCCATTCCTCGCACCGGTACGTCCGCGGCGGCACCCGCCCGCGTCCACCGCTCAGCTTCGCCCCGTTCGGCGTGCCCGGGGCGGTCGAAAACCTTACGGAACGGGAACGTCGTACCGACCGGGGTGGTGATCACTTCCGGATGCGTCACGTGTGGCAGGTTGCCGGACTCCCCTTGCCTGTAGGTTAGTTGGCCCACGGCGGGACGATGCGTGAGCCGTCGGCCAGCTCCGCCTCCAGGCCGATGGACGTGGTGACCCAGGTGATGACGGTCCGGTCGGTGGGGTTCTCGGCGCCGAAGGTGGCCCCGGGGTTGATGATCAGCGTGTCGCCCGCGGCGACCCGTTCGGTACGGCCGTCGAGCGTGATCACCAGCTCGCCGTCGAGGATGTGCAGGATCTCCTCGTGGTTGACGGTGTGCAGAGGGGCTTTGGTGCCGGCGGGGATCTCCCCGCGCCATGCGCACAGTTCCTTGCTGCCGGTGCGGGGATGGGCGTACGAGACGAAGCGGGCGCCGTGGATCTCGTGCGTGACGGCTTCGGTCGAGCGGATGACGGGCATGGGTGGGCCTCTCTCAAGATGGTCAAGCTGCTTGACTATGTGGTCCCATGGTCAAGCTGCTTGACCAGTTCGTCAAGGGTGTTTCAATGCCTCCGTGCAGAACTCCGAGGCCATCGCCCTGTCCGCCGCCGTGCTCGCCGTCGCCGGTGAGCTCACGCAGCGCATCCACGAGGGCGTCGTCGCCCGTGGTTTCGAGGGGGTGCGGCCCGCGCAGGGGTTCGCCTTCGTCCGTCTCGCCCCGGACGGTGCGACGGTCACCGATCTCGCCGCCCACCTCGGAGTGACCAAGCAGGCCGCGAGTCAGCTCGTCGACGACCTGGTGCGCAGGGGGTACGTCGAGCGGCGCCCGCATCCCGTCGACGCGCGCGCCCGGCTGGTCGTGCTCACCGAGCTGGGCTGGGCCTGCACGCGGGCGGCGGAGGAGGCGGCCGTCGACGCCGTGCGGCCGTGGGTCGAACTGCTGGGCGAGAGTGAAGTGCGCGTGTTGTGTGACCGTTTGCTGCGTATTGCGCCCTACGGTCCCATCAGGCCCACCTGGTGACTGGTTATCACTGACAGTTTTTACTGACGCGTAACTTCACACTTCACCTACTCGCTCGTAACTTGACGAGTGAACAGCATTCTTGTGATCCGGATCACAGGGCGTAAGGCCGTCGCAACTCCCTTGAGCCGCAAGGAGATCACACGATGCTGCCCTGGAAACGAGTGCTCAGACCGCTGACCGCACTGCTCCTGACCGCCGCGGTCGCCGCTCTCCCCACCGCCGCCCACGCGGCGAGCGCCCCGAGCACCGGCTGGAACGACTACAGCTGCAAGCCCTCCGCCGCCCACCCCGACCCGGTCGTCCTCGTACACGGAACGTTCGCCAACAGCACCGACAACTGGCTGGTTCTCGCGCCGTACCTGGAAGCCCGCGGCTACTGCGTCTTCTCCCTCGACTACGGCCAACTCCCCGGCGTCCCCCTCGTCTACGGTCTCGGCGCCATCGACAAGTCGGCAGCGCAACTCCAGACGTATGTCGATACGGTGCTCGCCGCGACCGGCGCGGCCAAGGTCGACCTCGTCGGGCACTCGCAGGGCGGGATGATGCCCCGCTACTACCTCAAGTTCCTCGGCGGGGCCGCCAAGGTGGACACCTTCGTCGGCATCGCGCCCGACAACCACGGCACCACCCTGGACGGCCTCACCAAACTCCTGCCGTACTTCCCCGGCGCCGAGGACGTGATCTCCGCGACCGCCCCCGGCCTCGCCGACCAGATCGCCGGCTCGGCCTTCCTCACCAAGCTGAACGCGGGCGGCGACACCGTCCCCGGCGTCCACTACACGGTCATCGCCACCCGGTACGACGAGGTGGTCACGCCGTACCGCAGCCAGTTCCTGAGCGGGTCCGACGTGCACAACGTGCTGATCCAGAACCTGTGTTCACTCGATCTCTCCGAGCACGCCCTGCTCGGGCTGACGGACCGGATCGCCTTCCACGAGGTCGCCAACGCCCTCGACCCCGCGCACGCCACCACCACCAACTGCCTGTCGGCGCTGAGCTGATCGCACCTTCGCGGGGCCTGTCCGACCTGAGCCGCCGGACAGGCCCCGCCCCCTGCACAGCCGCCCTAACGGCCGTGCCGTCCATCGCCGTTGGCCGCGCGACGGCGGACCGAGGCGAACAGGGCCGCCGAGCCGAGAGCCAGCGAGGCCGCGCCGCCCATGGCGAGATACGGCGAGTTGTCGTTGCTGCCGGTCGCCGCGAGCTTCTGCGAACTACCCGCGGGCTGGGGCTCGTTCACCTGGTCCGTCGCGGCGACCGGCTCCGCCGAGGTGCTCGCGTCCGCGTCCCCGTGGCCGTGGTGCTCGACGGTCGACTTGTCGGCACCGGCCGCGATCTGCTGGTCGGAAGGGGCGGAGGCGGTGGGCGCGGGAGTGGTGGGAGCTGCCGGGGTGGATGTCGAACTCCCGGTGGTACCACCGCCGTTGGCGCCCGCGTTGCTGCTTCCGCTTCCGCTTTTGCCGAAGCTGACGTCCGAGCAGGAGTAGAACGCCTCCGGGCTGTCCGAGCGCTGCCAGATCGCGTACAGGAGCTGCTTGCCGGAGCGTTGCGGCAGGGTTCCGGAGAAGGTGTAGAAGCCGCCCGCGGCGACCGGGTCGGTGCTCGTCGCGACCGGGTGCTCCAGGTCCAGGTCCGCCCAGGCGAGCGGCCGTGCGGGGTCGTAGCCGGACTTGGTGATGTACACCTTGAAGGTGCCCTTGTGCGGGGCGGTGACGCGGTACTTGAAGGTGTACGAGCCGCTGCTCACGTCGGTCGCCGGCCAGTCGGCGCGGGCGAGGTCGAGGCCCTTGAACTCCTCGTTGTTCGCGCTGCACAGCCTGCCGTCCGGGATCAGCGTCTGGTGCTGTCCGTTCGCGTCGCCGATCCGGATGCCGTTCCAGTCGTAGAGCGCCTGTGTCCCACCGGCCGCGACCACCGCCTTGCACGCGGCCGAGGCGGGGTGCTCCGGCCCCTCCGCGTAGCACTGCGCGACCCGGCTGACCGGGTCCCCCATCGAACCGTGCGCCACCGCGGGCGCCGCGCCGAGCGCGGTCAGCGCGAGGGGAGTCAGACCGAGGACGGCGACAGCGGCGGCCTTGCGGCGTGCGGGCATGACGGACTCCAACTCCTCGGACGGTTCGCGGTGCGGGCACTGATCCCGTGGGGGTGATCAGAAGCTAGCCCCTGAAAACCGCGACATCGCCTGCTGGAGAGGGGGGAGGGAGATCCTTATGGTCGCGTTAAGGCAGAGCTAACCGAGGGCTCAGGGAGGAAGGCTTCGCGGAGCCCGGAGAGGTGTTGAGGACGAGTGGACCGGAAGAGGTTCGCGCGGCCGTCGCCGCCGACGTGCCCGCCGGGCGGCTGCTCCTGCGCTTCGTGGACGCACGCGCGCGGACGGGCCGTACGACCGCGTCCACTATCGGAAGCGGCTCGGCCGACCGGTGGTGGACCGGGCTCAGCCGTCCGGCCACCAGGTGCGGGCGATGTCCTTTCGGACCTCGGGGCGCTCGGTGGGGCGCTCGTCGGGCTCGTCCCGCACGCGGCGGGTGTCCGACTTCTTCAGGGGCTTCTGCACGGTCACGCGGCGCATGGCTGCCTCCTTGTGTCCACCCGGGTTCGTGTTCTCACGAGGTGGACCGTTCCCGGGAGGGTGACTCATCGGCGCGGGTCTGTCTGTGGCGGCTGTCACGATTCGACTGTCAGTGGTGGGTGTCACGCTTGGCGCATGAGTGAACCTGTAGTGAACGTCGACTGGGATGCGCAGGCCGCCGCCTTCGACGAACAGCCTGATCACGGCCTGCGCGACCCGGAGATCCGCCGGGCCTGGGCCGATCGGCTGCGCGGCTGGCTGCCCGCCCGCGCGGCCGACGTCCTGGACCTCGGCTGCGGCACCGGCACCCTCTCGCTCCTCGCGGCCGAGCAGGGGCACCGGGTCACCGGCGTCGACCTCTCCCCGGCGATGATCGACCTCGCTCGCGCGAAGCTGGCCGGCCGTGACGCGGCGTTCCTCATAGGTGACGCGGCGGCGCCGCCGGTGGGCGAGCAGCGCTTCGACGTCGTCCTCGTCCGGCATGTGCTGTGGACGCTGCCCGACCCCGCCCGGGTCCTGCGCCACTGGTGCGACCTGCTGCGCCCGGGAGGCCGGCTCGTGCTGATCGAGGGCCGCTGGGGGACGGCCGGCCCGGTCGGCATACCCGCCGACCGCCTCACCGGGCTCCTGGCGCCCCTGGTGCCCGGCGCCGGGCACGTGCGCGTGGAGCGGCTGTCCGAGGACCCGCTGCTGTGGGGCGGGACCGTGGCCGACGAGCGGTACGCGGTGGTGGCCGTGCCGTAGCCCGGCCGGCCTCCCCCCGTCACTCCAGCAGCGCGTCGAACCCGCCCTCACGGGCCAGCCGCTCCAGCTCGTCGAGCGCCGCCACGGCCGCCGCCGCGGCCACGGGATCCGACTCGGCCAGCCCGCTCTCCGCGAACTCGTCCTCGTCCAGCCGTCGCACGTCCGCACCGTCCGCGGACCGCCACAGGTCCAGGTCGAGGTCCTCCACGACGAGTTCGGCACCGGAGAGCACCGCGGGACGGGTGATGTCGCAGTACCAGCCCTTCAACTCCCCGGCGCTGTCCCGGACTTCCTTCACCGCGTACCAGCGGTCCCGCCAGTAGTACTCGGTGAACACGTCGCCGCCCTCGAGGCGCACGAAGCCGAAGTCGCGGGCGCCGTCACCGGCCCACGGGGCGCGGACGGCGAGGCGGACACCGTCGTCGAAGAGCAGCTCCGCCGCGTAACGGATCTTCGTACGGCCCGCCTTGAGAAGGACGACGTCCAACTGGCGGGTGGGATCAGGTGAGTTCACGGACATAGCGCACCTCCGAGGCGCAGATCTCGTAGCCGAACCACTTGTTGATCGCGAGCATCGGCCCGTTGCCGGTGTCGTTGCCCGTGAACGCCTCCGTGTATCCGGCGGCGCGGGCGCGGTGCAGGGAGTCGTTCTTGGCGAGCTTGGCGAGGCCCCGGCCGCGGTGGGCGCGGGCGGTGCCGGTCATGGCGGTGAAGTAGCGCGTGCCGCCGTCCGCGCGGACCGCGCTGAAGGCCGCCGGGCGTCCGTCGACGACGGCCACGGACGTCAACTCGGCGCTGAACAGGGGGTGTCGCCAGGTCTCGTCCAGCCAGGCCTCGTAGTCGCTGAACTCGGCGTCGATGTCGCTGGGTTCGTCCAGCGTCGCCTCCGCGTCCAGCGCGAACAGCGGGCGCGGGTCGTCGGAGAAGGCCGAGCCCGGGCGGATCTCCACGTCCGACGGCGGGTCCTGGAGCGGAGGCAGGATGCCGTGCGCCAGGTCCAGGCGGAGGAAGTGCGCGGACCGGCTCGCCGTATAGCCGAAGTGCTCGGCGAAGGCGCGGTTGGACGGTGTGTCGAGGACCCAGGAGAGGAGCCGGGTGGCGCCCGCGGCGGCCAGGTGCTCCTCGGCGGTGCGGACCAGGAGTCCGCCCGCGCCACGGCGGGTGTGCTCCGGGTGCACGTGCACGTTGACGAAGCCCTGGCCCGGCTCCGGGCTGTCGTAGGCGATGCCCACCTGGGCCGTGCCGATGATCTCGCCGTCCTCCTCCGCGACCAGCCTGCGCAGCGCGGCCTCCGGATGGGCGTGGGCGATGTCGAAGGCGACGGACTCCGGGGTGAACACCATGAAGGGGAGGGCGACATGGCGTACCTGGACGAAGCCGTCCAGGTCTGCTCGGACGTCGGGGCGGAGGTCGCGCACGATCACGGTCATGGAGTCGCACGCTACGGCGGAGCCGGGCCGGAGTGCCTCTCATTTTCCCGGGGTGCGTCCGCCGCCGGGTGCGGGACAATCGGGCCGTGACCCTGAAGATCCACATCGATGACAGCGCGGCGCCCTACGAGCAGATCCGCGCCCAGATCTCTGAGCAGGCCAGGTCCGGAGCACTGCCGGTCGGCTACCGGCTGCCCACGGTGCGCGGGCTGGCCGAGTCGCTCGGCCTCGCCGCCAACACCGTCGCCAAGGCGTACCGGGCCCTGGAGACGGACGGGGTGATCGAGACGCGGGGCCGCAACGGAACGCTGGTCGCTGCCGCGGGCTCGGCGGCGGAGCGTGAGGCGTCGTTGGCCGCGCAGGCCTATGCGGAGAAGGTGCGGCGGCTGGGGCTTGCGGAGGCGGATGCGGAGGCGGCCGTGCGGGATGCCCTGCGGGCGGCCTACGGGGCGTAGCCCAAAGGGAGTTGCCGTCAGCGTCGACCGGAGTCGCGACCCGTGTCGATCTGAGTCGCGACCCATGGCGACCGGAGTCGAGACCCGTGGCGACCGGAGTCGTCACAGATACAGCCCCGCGTCTGCCCCCTCCCGCTGGTCCGGTACCGACGTCGGCTGGGTGCCCCGGCGGAGTGCGTACAGCTCCGCCAGGGTCGCGCCCTCGCGGCCGACGCCCTCCTCGGTGCCGAGCCACTTCACCGCCTCCTTGCGGGTGAGCGCGCCGACCTCGATACGGGCCAGACAGCGGCCGGGGCGGACCACGGCGGGGTGCAGACGCTCCAGGTCCTCGTTCGTGGTGACGCCCACCAGGACGTTGCGGCCCTGGCCGAGCAGTCCGTCCGTCAGGTTCAGGAGGCGGGAGAGGGCCTGGCCCGCCGTGTGCTTCGCCTCGCCGCGGATCAACTCGTCGCAGTCCTCCAGCAGGAGGAGCCGCCAACGGCCTTTCCCCGTCGAGTCGTCCTCGCCGATCGCGATGTCCATCAGATAGCCGACGTCGGAGAAGAGGCGCTCGGGGTCCAGGACGCAGTCCACCTGACACCAGTCCCGCCAGGAACGCGCCAGCGTGCGCAGCGCCGAGGTCTTGCCGGTGCCCGGCGGGCCGTGCAGCAACAGCAGCCGGCCCGCGATGTCCTCCGGCGTCGTCTTCATCAGGGTGTCCATCGCATCCGCCACCGGACGCGTGTAGTTGGCTCGCACCTCGTCCCACGTACCCGCCGAGATCTGCCGGGTCGTACGGTGCGGACCGCGCCGGGGGGAGACGTACCAGAACCCCATCGTCACGTTCTCCGGCTGGGGTTCGGGCTCGTCGGCCGCGCCGTCGGTCGCCTGCTCCAGGACCTTCTCGGCTAGTTCCTCACTGGTCGCCGTGACCGTGACGTCGGCGCCCCGGTTCCAGCGGGAGATCAGCAGGGTCCAGCCGTCGCCCTCGGCCAGCGTCGCGCTGCGGTCGTCGTCGCGGGCGGCGCGCAGCACCCGGGCGCCCGGCGGGAGCAGGGTCGCCCCGGACCGTACGCGGTCGATGTTCGCCGCGTGCGAGTACGGCTGCTCACCCGTCGCGAAGCGGCCGAGGAACAGCGCGTCGACGACATCGGACGGGGAGTCGGAGTCGTCGACGTTGAGCCGGATCGGCAGCGCGTCGTGCGGGTTGGTGGACATGGGGCCATGATCCGGCACGACGACGCCGTGTGCACCCGCTTTCCGCAGTGCGCCCCCGAGTGTCGGCTCCGCCCGGTCCATCCGATGTGTCCGCTCCGTGTCCGCCGCGTATCACCTCCGCCCTGTTACAAGGCTGTGTACGCGGAGACCTGCCCCACCACCCGGACCCGACGTTAGTGTTGTCCTTGATGGGACGTCATGGGTGGAATTCGGGGGCACTTCGGTGGCGGCTCACCGCGCTGCTCGGCGTAGGTGCGGCCGCACTGGCTCTGATCGTGACCCTGGTCAACACGCTTCCCGGCGGCGGAAGCACCGCGGGCACCTCGCGCGACGGCGACAAGGTGCACGGCACCCCGGCGACCCCGCCCGACGAGGACCGGCCCGAGGTCGGCTGGGGCTTCACCCACACCCAGTACAGCGCCGACGAGGGCAGTGACACCGCGACCGAGCGCGTCGAGAGACTGTTGGAGAAGTCCCAACTGCCGCAGGACCAGGCCATCATGGGCTGGGGCGCCGACAACCCCGAGCCGGTGAAGGGGCGTTACGACTTCGGCGCCCTGGACCGCCGTATCGACTTCGTCCGCAAGTCCGGTGGTACGCCCGTCATCACGCTGTGCTGCTCCCCGGACTGGATGAAGGGCGGCAAGTCCGGTGTGGGCAACACCGATTGGAGCCAGGCGTCGCTGGAGACGGCCCCGAGGCCGGACCACTACGCGGACTTCGCCGCGCTGGCCGCGACGGTCGCCAAGCGGTACCCGGACGTCACCCACTTCATGGTGTGGAACGAGTTCAAGGGCTTCTGGAACAACGCCGAACAGCGCTGGGACTACGAGGGCTACACCAGGCTCTACAACCTGGTCTACAAGGCGCTGAAGAAGGTCAACCCGAAGATCATGGTCGGCGGTCCGTATCTGGTGATGGACAGCGTCGACCCGCGTGACGCGAACGCCTCCAGCACCTTCAAGGGCAGTTGGGGCGCGATGGACCAGCGGAGCATCGACGCCTTCGACTACTGGAACAAGCACAAGGTCGGCGCCGACTTCGTGGTCGTCGACGGCTCCAGCTACACCAACGACGACGAACTGCTGCCGAACGAGTTCGGGGCCACCGACAAACTCACCGCGGTGAGCGAGTGGGTGAGGGAGCAGACGCACGACCTGCCGCTGTGGTGGGCCGAGTACTACGTCGAACCCGCCGACGGCAACGACGACCGCAAGGGCTGGTCCGAGACCCACCGCGTCGCCGTCCAGGCCGCCGGCCTGATCGCCATGGCCAAGGGCGGCGCCACCTCCGGCTTCTACTGGAACCCGGAGGACGAGAAGGGCACGACCTGCGCGGGCTGCCTGTGGACCCCGACCGACGGCTCCGACGGCGGGCGTCAACTCCCCATGTACGACCTGCTCTCGCGCTTCGACGCGGCCTTCGGGCCCGGCACGAAGTTCGAGACCGTGTCGGTCGCCGCCGACGACGTGCCCAACGTCAAGGTCATCGCCAGCGACAGGACGGTCCTGGTCGTGAACACCCTGGACCGGCAGATCACCGCGAAGGTCGACGGGCAGCAGTTCGACCTGACGGCCTACGGGGTCAAGTGGCTGACGCGATAAGCCACTTGACCCCGTAGCGCCTGGCTACTTCATCGTCAGGAACCGCTGCACCAGCGAGGCCAGCAGCACCGCCAGCAGGGGCAGCGAGAACCAGAAACTGCTCTGCAGCCACCGCAGTTGACGCACGCTCGGCCGCACCGCGACCCGGACCACCTCGCGGGCCGTCAGCATCAGGATCAGGGCGAGCGCGGCGAGCGCGCCGACCACCGACCACGGCGTCCAGGTGATCTGCGGTCCGATCGGACCGGGGTCGGGCTTGGGCACCGGGCCGGCCGGCTGCTCGCGCAGCGCGTACATGGTCACGTCCGCGTTGACGAGGACCTTCTTCAACTCCTGCCGGTTGTCTAGGTGTTGGATGAGCCGGGGCTCCCAGGTCGCCGAGTAGCCCGCGTCCAGCTGGAGCGAGACGACCTGGCTCTTGTTGAGCATCAGATACGAGTTCGGGCCCGCGTCCTTGAGCGCCTTGACCAGACCGGACACCAGCACCGGGTCCGAAGGGGCAAGCGTGGGAACGTAGTTGACCCGCTCCATGTCCTTCGCGCCCCACGGCATCGCCGGTGTCACGTCGTTGACCGTGTCGTTGGTCAGCCACAGCAGCCGTACGGTCGGCTTGTCGTGGGCGTACACGTAGTTCATGGCGGCGACCTCGCCGGGCCGCACCCGCTCGAAGCCCTCGTTGCCCCAACGGGCCACCAGGAAGCCGCTCATGAGCAGCAGACCCGCGAGCAGGGCGGCCAGCGGGGCGAGGCTCATCCGGTCCTTCTCGCGCTCCTTGGCGGTGGCGCCGGTGCGCGGGAAGAGGGCGAGGCCCGCGAGCAGGGCCGCGCCCGGCACCGCGAACATGAAGACCCGCAGCGCCATCTCCCCGCCGTAGGACTGCATGCCGAAGCCCAGGAACGGGACGAAGGTGAGGACGAGGAGGGAGCGTTCGCGGTACTTGTGGTCGCGGCGGCGCCACCAGCCCCAGCAGGCGAAGGCCATGACGCCGCCGGCCAGCAGGACGCGGGTGTAGAGGACCAGCTTGTGGGTCGAACTGCCGCCCTGGATACGGCCGGAGACGGAGGTCGAGACATTGCTGCCGACGCCGCCGACCCCGCCGAAGAGGTCGTTGAAGTGCCCGGACCAGTACGGCTCGGCCATGAAGCCGAGCCAGACCGCGACCAGCACCCCGAACAGGATGGGCAGACCGCGCAGTTCGGAGCGGCCGATCAGGACGAGGACCGTCAGCACGCCCAGCATCACGAACGGCGTGAGCTGGTGCGCCGGGACGCTCGCCGCGAACAGACCGATCAACACCAGCAGCAGCACGGCCTGTTGGCGCCGGTCGGTCGGTTCCACCTCCGCCTCGCCGGGGCGGATCCTCGTCCACAGGACCCCGGGCGCCCGGAACCAGACCAGGAGGATCGCCACGAAGGCCAGGTAGAGGAGGAAGGTGAAGCCCTGCGGGGAGAAGTAGTCCTGGCCGACCCAGCCGCTGAGCACGAAGATCCAGATGCCGGTCCACTTCGCCCGCCAGCTCGCCCGCAGCGAGCGGACGAGGAGGAACATCGGTGCCAGATAGGCGAGTTGGATGGCGGTGGGCCACCAGCGGATGACCTCGGTCCAGTCGGTGACCCCGCAGGCCTTGCCGATGAACGCGGCCACCGCGAAGAAGCCGGGCCAGCTCCAGCGTGCGTCCAGGTCGGGTACGGCCGACCCGGTGCGGTCGATGTAGTCGATGAACCCGAGGTGTTGCCAGGCCGTCGGGAAGCGCGGCTCGGGCTCGATCACCGCGGGCAGCGCGTGCAGCGAGACCACGGTCGCGAGCAGGGTGATCAGCAGCAGCGTCTTGTGCTCACGGCCCAGCCACAGCAGCGAGGCGAACACCGTGATCAGCAGCGCGGCCCCGACCAGGGTCGGCAGCGGCAGCACCGAGATCAGCCCGAGCCCGCCCATGCGGTCCAGATCGGACTCGCCCAGCCGCGCAGCGGGCACCCAGTACAGGAGCAGCGCGGCGACCAGCAGACAGCCGAGGACGACCCCGGGGCGCGTCGGCACCAGGCGCTCACGCAGCGACAACGGGCGTTCGGGCGGCGGGACTTCGGCCTCCCGGGACTCCGTCTCCCGTATCTCCGCCGCCACGAGCGCCGCCTCCGGTACGACCACCCGGTCGGAGCCGTTGGCGGGCTCGAACGGCGCGTCCACCTCCGGCTCGGCGGACGGACTCAGCGAGGCCTCCGCGCCTGGCTCCCGCTCTTCCACCGGCAGTCCGACGATCCCGGGCCGTTTGATGCCGAGCGCCCAGGTCGGATGCTGATCGCCGGACACGATCGGGGTGCCGGTGGGCGGGGTGCCGGGGCCCGGGCGTACGTCCGGCCGGCGTTCCAGGTGGTCGAAGTCGACATGGATGCCGAGCGCGAGGGTGTCGGAGTCGAGCGCCCAGGCCGGACCGCGCCGACGTGGCGCGGCCGGGATCTCGCGCGTACCCAGGTCGGCGAGGTCGCCGTCCGGAGCCGCGTCCTCGGGCGCGGGCGCGGCCGGCGCGGCCCGGAGCGTCCTGAAGAGCTTGGGCGCGGCGATCGTCACGATCACCGCGAGGCTGGAGATCTCGGCGACGCCCGCGCCGGTCAGGCCCATACGGGGGAGCAGCAGCAGCGTCAGACCGAGCACCAGGACGCACAACAGGCCCTGCAACCAGGCGAGTCCACCGGTACGGCTCTGCGCGCGCAGCACCGCGAAGTACGTCTCCATGACGACCCGCAGCAACGCGCCCACCGCGAACCAGCGCAGCAGCGGGGTCGCCGCGTCCGCGTAGCCCGCGCCGAACACGCCCAGGATGTACGGGGCGCCGATGAACAGCAGCCCGCAGATCGGCAGCATGATCCGGGCCATCCGCCTGAGCGCGGCGCGGGTGTTGGCGGCGATGCGCGCCGGGTCGTGGGAGCCCTCGACGGTCAGTGAGGCACCCATGTTGATGGCGAGCAGGTTGACCGTGCCGCCTATCGTCGTGGTGATGTAGAAGTACGCGTTGTCCTCGGAGCTGACCTGCGAGGCGATGATCACCGGCACGAGGTAGACCACGGCGAGCGAGAACAGCGAGCCGGTGTAGTCCCCGGCGAGGAACCGCCCGATCTCCCGCAGCGTCGGCGGCTTCGCGTGCTCCTCGGTCGCCTTGATGTGCCGGGGCACCAGCCGCCGGAACACCAGCCAGCCGAGCGGCACCACGGAGAACGCGATCGCGGCGACCCACGACACGAAGACACCGCTCGCGGCGAACACCGACGCCAGGCCTACGAGCAGCGCCAACTTCACCGCGGAGAACACGGTGTTGCCCACCGGCACCCAGGGCGCGCTGCGCAGCCCGGTCAGCACCCCGTCCTGGAGCGTGAGCAGGTTCCAGGCGACGACGGCGACGACGAAGCCGAGCGCGGGGACCGGCCCGTGCAGGAAGCGGTACGAGGGTCCCCAGTCGCTCAGGGTCAGCAGGAAGATCCCGGCGCCGAGCGCGACGACGAGCGAACTGCCCGCGTACGTACGGAAGATGAGGCGCCCGGTGGCTCGTCCGGCGACCGGGATGAACCGGGCCAGCGCGCCGGTCAGCGTCACCGCGGTGAGTCCGGCGAGCAGCTTCATCGCGGCGATCGCCGCCGAACCCTGTCCGACGGCGGAGGCCGAGTAGTAGTGGGCCGCGATCAGCCAGTAGCCGAGCCCGAGCACCGCGGAGATCCCGGTGTTGAGCATCAGGGCGTAGGCATTGCGGAACAGCGGGCTGCCGCCGGGGGAGTTGCCCCTCCCCGGCAGGCGCAGACGGCGCCCCGGCTGCCGGGGCGCCTCGGTCTCGGGCGTTGCGGCCTGGGTGGTGGTGGTCGTGTCAGACACGGGAACGGCTGGCCTTCCGGCGGACCTGTCGGGCTCTGCGGACCATGGCGTACCCCTGGGTGAGGACCCGGTCCCTGGCGAAGTTGCGGGCGATCGCACGGCCCTCGACGAGCCGCTCGAACTCCTCGACACCCGTACTGCGGCGCACAGTCACCCGACGCAGCGCGTACGGCCCCTGCCGACGGCGGGCGAGGTCGTTGCCGACGGCGAGCGCCTGCGCGAACCCCGCCTCCCGCACCGCGACGCGCACCCGGCGGCTGGAGTAGCCGTAGGGATACGCGAACGAGGCGGGTACGGCGCCGAGTTCGTCGGCGACGATCTCCCTGCAGCGGACCAGCTCCGCGTACAGGCTGTCGTCGTCGAGCTGGTCGAGCTGCGGGTGGGTGTGGCTGTGGCCGCCGATCTCGACGTCGGCGTCCGCGAGTTCGCGCACCTGGTCCCAGTCGAGCATGGTGTCCAGGCCGCCCCCGGTGTCGTGGGCGCCCCGGATCCAGCCGGTGGAGACGAACAGGGTGGACGCGAAGCCGTGTTGCGCGAGCGCGGGCAGCGCGTGCCGGTGCACGCCCTCGTAGCCGTCGTCGAAGGTGATCAGCACCGGGCGCTCGGGCAGCGGTTTGCCCGAGCGCCAACTGGCCGCCAGATCAGCGGTGTTGACCGGTGTGAAGTGCAGGTCGCCGAGCAGGGCCAGCTGTTCGGCGAACGCCTCCGGTGCGACGGACAGGGCGCGGGTGGCGTCGTTCGGGGCGGCGGCGATGGAGTGGTACATCAGGATCGGCACCGGTGTGTCACTCATGTCCGCCCCCCACGCTCGTGTACGTCCCCCTCGATCCCCAGCACCGAGAAGGTGACCCCGCCGCGCCGGGCCCGGAAGCTCCCGACGACATACCCGCCCGCTGCCGTGAACACCCCGGCGACGATCGCCCCCGCCCGGCCCGCGCCGCCCGGCCGGGCGAACACGGCATCGCGCAGCCCGCGCACCACCCCGGCCGGCAGCACCCGGGTCGTGTACCGGCGCTCCGACTCAAGTCCCTTGTCGGCGCCGACGCTTCGGGCCACCAGCGCCTTGGAGAGACCCTCGGCGTACGTCCGCGTACGGAAGTACCCGAAGTGCTCGCGTACTTCGGGCACCCGGTGGTGGATCACCGCCCGGTCGTCGATCAGCAGCACCGCGTCCGGTCTGGCCCGCGTGAGCCGGATGCAGAGTTCCGTCTCCTCGCCGCCGAGCGGACGTCTGTCGCCGTCGCGGCCGATACCGGACGCGAAGCCGCCGGCCGCGTCGAAGGCCGTACGCCGGAACGAGGCGTTGCCGCCGAGGACGTTGCGCACCCGGACCCGGCCCGGCGGCAGGCCCTTGTACGTGCAGCCCACCACCCAGTCGAACTCCTCGGGGAACCACCGGGGTCGGCGGCCCGACGCCCAGATGGGCATCGTGCGACCGCCGACGGCCATCACTCTCGGATCGGCGTACGCCTCGGCGAAGTACCGCAGCCACTCCCGCTCGGCCACGGCGTCGTCGTCGAGGAAGGCGACGACCTCGCCGCGCGAGACGGCGATGCCGGTGTTGCGGCCCGCGGACAGCCCGCGCGGGCCCGCGTTCGCCAGCACGCGGACCTCACCGGTCTCCTCAACGTCCTTGTACTCCCTGGTGAGTCGGTCCAGGAGAGCGGGGTTGTGGTCGACGACCAGCAACGTCTCCAGCGCGGGCCGCGACTGCGTACGCACCGAGGAGACCGCCGCGAGGATGTCCTCCCAGCGGTCCTCGGTGTAGACGCAGATCACGACGGAGATGCCGGGACCGCTCAAGACACCTCTCCCCGGACCGAGGTGAGCTGCGGATCGGGATTCCGGTCGAGACCGTCGATCATCGTGGAGTGCGAACGGCCGCGCAGCGCACGCCGGTTGGAGCGCTCCCTGAGGATCACCTTGAGCACCCGGATCCCGTCCCGCACGGCGCGCAGATTGCTGGTGCCGTGGATACGGAGGTACTCGTGGCTGGGGATCTCCTGCACCTTGAGACCGGCCTTGACCACCCGGATGTTGATCAGGGTCTCGATCTCGAAGCCGGTGCAGTCGAGGTCTATCTTGTCGAGGCAGTGCCGCCAGAACGCGTTGTATCCGTAGCAGAGATCGGTGTAGCGGGCGCCGAACTTGCGGTTGACGATCGTGCACAGCGCCCAGTTGCCGAGCTTGCGGACGAACGTCATGTCGTCCGTGCCGCCGCCGTTGGCGAAGCGGGAGCCCTTGGCGAAGTCCGCGCCCGAGACGAGGGCGGAGACATAGCTGACGATCTCGTTCCCGTCGGCCGAGCCGTCGGCGTCGACCATCACGATGATGTCGCCGCTGCACGCCTCGAATCCGGTGATCAGGGCATCCCCCTTGCCCTTGCCCTGCTGTTCGACGACTTTGACCCCGGGCCACAGCTCGCGGGCCACTTCGACGGTGTTGTCGGTGGAATTGCCGTCCACAAGAACGACCTCGTGTATCCACGCGGGAAGTGTCTTGAAGACGTAGGGGAGATTCTCCGCCTCATTCATCGCGGGAATCACCACGCTCACCGGCGGTGTGATCGCCAGGTGAGAGGAGATCGGCCGATATGCGGCCGACATTAACGGATCTTGGCCGCCCGATGTCGCTGGGCGCAGAACAGAACTCACGAGTCTGGTCCCTCTCGTCCGGCGGACCGCCCGCCCCTGGGCGGCCCGGCTCTGTGCTCCGGTTCGAAAGGGGGGTTCTCACAGGCGCCACGGAACAATGGATCTCCGTGCCCGCGTGGTGAGCTGGCAAAGCTGGCCGACCCCCGAAACACAGGAAAGCCGGCCGCGCGGCACGACTCGACGACCAGTAAGGTCATCGAGCACGGCACCCCCCTACCGCGCCCCGCCCCGGATTCATCGCGGTCCTTGAGCCCTCCCCTAGAGCCGCTCAATGATGAACCAGTGCGGGTGAGATGTACGACGGTATTGATGATTGAACCTGTATGGCAAGGCCTGCAACGAGGCCTCACGTTTTTATTGGTTTGCCCGTTACACTCCTTTGTCAGCCGTTGTACGGCGACGCATATGCCGCACGAATACCGGCAGTGGAACAAGACAACTGATCGCCGCCACCGCGATGATTCCGCCGTCGACCGACCACCGGTGCACGGCCAGCATTCCTTGGGCCACCAGCATGTCGACGACCACCGCGCCCGCCACCGAGACGAGAAAGCGGGCGAAGGGATCAAGTCCGCGCAATAGCGCGGCGATTGCCGCGGCCGGCGCGGAGAAAAGGAAGAACAGCGCGAACGGCCCGCGCAGCGGCGATCCGGAGTCGGCGAGCGCGAGCACCGCGCCGACCGCCCCCAGGGCCACGGCCGCACCCGCGAGCAACGCCGACAGGTCCCTCCCCGGTCCTGGTCGCGCCCGCTCGGTGCCAGCGGTGGATGTTCTCTTGATACCCAAGGTCTGCATTGGCGACTTTGCCCCCCAGCGCGCCGGATGCCGGACTTCAATGTGGCGCAGCCCGACCCGGGACGTCAAGACACAAAAGCCGCGCGTACCTGTTCTCGGGCATCTCCGTACAAATGTTCCCCGGAGGCGCGTGCTGCCTCCGGGGAAACGGATGTTCGGGTGGGGCGGACGAGTGCTACGGAACGAGCTTCAGCAGCTTGTTCGGCGACCCGGTGCCCGCGCTGGTCACGACACCCGAAGTGGCGCCGTTCACCAGGGCCGTGGCGACCTGGGCCGGCGTGGACGAGGTGTGGCCCGCGAGATAGACGGCGGCCGCGCCCGCCACGTGCGGGGTCGCCATCGAGGTGCCCGACAGGGTGGCGGTGGCGGTGTCACTGGTGTTGTAGCCCGCCAGGATCGAGGAGCCGGGCGCGAAGATGTCCAGCACGGAACCGTAGTTGGAGTAACTGGCCTTGGCGTCCGTGCTGGTGGTGGCGCCGACCGTGATCGCCGTGGCGACCCGGGCGGGGGAGTAGGAGGAGGCGTTGGCCGCGCTGTTGCCCGCCGCGATCGCGTAAGTCACCCCGCTGGAGATGGAGTTGGCGACCGCGGTGTCGAGCGTGGTCGAAGCGCCGCCGCCGAGCGACATGTTGGCGACCGCCGGGGTGGTGTGGTTCGAGGTCACCCAGTCGATGCCCGCGATGACCCCGGCCGTCGTACCCGAACCGCTGTTGTCGAGCACCCGGACCGCCACGATGTTCGCCTTCTTGGCGACGCCGTACGTCGAACCCGCGATCGTCGTGGCCACATGGGTGCCGTGGCCGTTGCCGTCGGAGGCGGTGGTGTCGCCGTCGACCGCGTCGTAGCCGTAGGAGGCACGACCGCTGATCTGGGTGTGGGTGATCCGGACGCCGGTGTCGATGACGTACACGGTCACGCCGCTGCCCGCGGTGTCCGGGTAGGTGTACGTCCCCGAGAGCGGCAACGCGGCCTGGTCGATGCGGTCCAGGCCCCAGGGCGCGCTGGACTGGGTGGTGTCGGTCAGGTGGACGCGCTGGTTCTGCTCCACCGCGGCGACCGCCGGGTCGGCGGCGAGTCTCGCGGCCTCGGTCGCGGAGAGGCTCGCCGTGTAGCCGTTCAGCACGGTGCCGAACGTCTTCTGGACGGTGCCGCCGTACTCCTTGATCAGTCCCTTGCCGGCGGCCGAGGAGGCCTTGAGGCCGGCGCTCTTCTTGAGGGTGACGATGTAGCTGCCGTCGACGGCTGTGGGGGAGCCGGCGGCCAGGACCTTGCCCGTGGCCGGGGCGGCCTGGGCGGGGAGTGCGGTGAGCCCGCCGACGAGAGCGGCCGTGGCCGCACCGGTTATCGCGGCGAGCCGGAGCTTGTTGCTACGCAGGAGTGCCATTACGAGGGAGTCCTCCTCCAGGCGGCGCGCGCCCGGGTCCGGCGCGCGACTGTGGGGGTGCGCACGCTGTCGCGCGCACAACCCTGGAGCGTTGCGTTCCGCACCAAGGCTGAGCAAAGCCTGGGTCATGAACCGGTGTGGTTCAAGGGAGTTGGCGGTCTGTCACAGGGCTGTCATGAGCACGCAATCTGGGACGCTCGCAAGCTCTCCCTTGGCATGCACACTTCCCGGCAATGCGCGTAGTTGGTACGACAGTTGTGGCAGAGATCCTGCTAAGGGAGGTTCCATGAGACGTTCCCGATTTACGGCATACGTGACCTCGCTCCTCCTCGCCGCCGGCCTCGCCCTCACCGGGGCGATGACGGCGCAGGCATCCCAAGTCGCCGCCACCGGCGGCTATGTGGCCCTCGGTGACTCCTACTCCTCCGGGGTCGGCGCGGGCAGCAAGATCAGCTCCAGCGGGTCCTGCGACCGCAGCACCAAGGCCTACCCCTACCTCTGGGCGGCCGCGCATTCACCCTCGACGTTCGACTTCACCGCTTGCTCCGGCGCCCGAACGGGTGATGTTCTGGCGAGTCAACTCGGCCCGCTCAGCTCCGCGACATCCCTCGTGTCGATCTCCATCGGCGGCAACGACGCCGGCTTCACCGATGTCATGACGACCTGCGTCCTGCAGTCCGACAGCTCCTGCCTGACCCGGATCGCCACCGCCAAGGCGTACGTCGACTCGACGCTTCCCGCCCAACTCGACAAGGTCTACTCGGCGATCAGCGCCAAGGCCCCCGCCGCGCACGTGGTCGTGCTCGGCTACCCGCGCTTCTACAAACTCGGCACCACCTGCCTCGGCCTCTCCGCGACCAAGCGCTCCGCCATCAACGGCGCGGCCGACTACCTCGACGCCGCCCTCGCCAAGCGCGCCGCCGACCACGGCTTCACCTTCGGCGACGTACGCACCCCGTTCACCGGCCACGAGATCTGCTCCGGCAGCTCCTGGCTGCACAGTCTCAACCTGCTGAGCATCAGCGAGTCGTACCACCCGACCGCGGCCGGCCAGTCCGGCGGCTATCTGCCGGTCCTGACCAGCGCGGCCTGAGGTCTCACCCGTCCGAAGGTGATGCCGAATCCGAGGGGGAGGCCCCGTCCGACGGGGTCTCCGCCACGCATGTCACCGAGAACGGCACCGAGTTGGACGTTGTCCTCACCGGGGTCCGGATCTCGACACTGATCTCGTTCGTGAATGTCCCGCTGTTCTTGTACGTCGTCAGGCGCACCCGGTCCTGCTGGGTCTTCCCGCCGCCCGACGGGAACGACAGCGTCTTCCAGCCGGAGTCGGAGAGCGAACCGGTCTTCGTCACCCACCGGTAGGACACCTCGGCCGGCACCTTCCCCACCGTGATGCTCGCCGTGAACGTCGGCGCCTTCGAGGTCGGCGGCGGACAACTGCCCGAGTACTCGGTGTTGGCGCCCTCCACCGTCACCCGCACCGACTGCGGAGCCGAGGAGGACTTGCTGGCGCTCGGGCTCGGCGTCTCGCTCGCGGCCGTGGTCTCGCTGCTCGCACTGGGCGAAGTCTTGTCCGAGGGCTGGCTCTTGGGGGTGCTCGAGCCCGTCCCCGCGGTGTTGTCCCCGTCGTTGTTCCGGTTCATCAGCGCGTACGTCAGCCCGCCGATCGCCAGCGCCAGCGCCAGCAGACCCGCGATGATCACGGCGCCCGCCCGCCGGTTGCGCTGCGGTTCGTCCGCGGCCGTCGGCGTCGAGTAGGAGGGGGGCGGCGGCCCGAAGCCCTGCACCGGCGTCCGTGAGTCCTGCTGCCCGTACGGGTCCTGCGGGGAGCCCGCCATCGTCGGTGTGTACGGCGTCGTCGGCGCCGTGGAGGCGCGCGGGGCACCGCCCGCGGCGACCAGCCGTAGATCCTGCTCCGCCTGTTCGGCCGAGAGCCGGTCGATCGGGTCCTTGCGCAGCAGCCCCTCGATGACCGGGGTGAGCGGTCCCGCCAGGCGGGGCGTCGGCAACTCCTCGTCGACGATGGCGCGCAGGGTGCTCAGCGGGGTGTTCTGGCGGAACGGCGAGTGGCCCTCGACCGCCGCGTACAGCAGTACGCCGAGCGCCCACAGGTCGGACTCGGGACCCGGCGTACGGCCCAACGCCCGCTCCGGGGCGAGGAATTCGGGCGAACCGATGACCTCGCCGGTCATGGTGAGCGCCGAACTGCCCTCCACCATCGCGATACCGAAGTCGGTCAGCACGACCCGGCCGTCGTTCGACATCAGTACGTTGGCCGGTTTCACATCGCGGTGCAGCACCCCGGCGTCGTGCGCGGCCCGCAGCGCGGCGAGCACCTCGGCACCGATGTGCGCGGTCCGCTGCGGCGTCAACGGCCCCTCGGCGTCCAGGAGATCGGCCAGGGACACGCCCCGCACCAGCTCCATGACGATCCAGGCGCGCACCTCCTTGACCGCGACCTCGCGTTGCAGCACTTCGTCGCGGGCCCGCCACACCGTGCCCATCCCGCCCTCACCGAGGGGGGACAGGAGCCGGTAGCGGCTCGCGATCACACGTTCAGTGCCCGGTTCTTCGGGCATGGGTGACTCCCATTCGCATCCGGGCCAATTCTCCACAAACGTAGCTCAGCCGAGTGCGGATGCCGCCCCCTTGAGGACCAATCCGACCCCGAGGGCCACGACGACGAGCGCCGAGGCCAACGGCAGGGTCCGGCGGACCAGCACTGCCATGGGGCTGGTGGTCCAGCGGGGGCGCCGGTCCAGCACTCGGTTCATCCCTG
>NZ_JAENRY010000320.1 GCF_016612545.1 Streptomyces sp. MBT65
GCCGTGTCGACCATGCTACCGGGCGGGGGCGGGGGTGGATCGGAGCCGGTGGATCCGGGGGGACCGGCCGTCGGTCGGCGGGGCCGCGCCCGCCCGGTAGCATGGTCGACACGGCAGACGAGCCGGGCGGACGGCCGCGTGGAGTGCCCCTAGCGGGAACTCCCCGAGGAACGTCCGGGCTCCACAGGGCAGGGTGATGGCTAACGGCCACCCGGGGTGACCCGCGGGACAGTGCCACAGAAAACAGACCGCCCAGCACTTCGGTGCGGGGTAAGGGTGAAACGGTGGTGTAAGAGACCACCAGCGCCTGAGGTGACTCCCGGCTCGTCTGCCACTAGAGGCTCCTGGTCGGCAAAGTTGCTGGTCAGGGGCTATTTTTATAGATTGGGCGGCTTGGTCCTGCCCCGTTCCGTACCGGTTCGAACCAGGTCTCGTGGCTATGTGCCTAACCGTGAGAGTAGCCATGGGAAGCCGGGCGGGAGTTTGGCGGTGGCGCGGTCTGAAGAGCCGGAGATGTGATCAATTCCGATCTCTTTTGATGAGGTGATGGCAAATTGGCGAAAATCTTTTGACCCTGTCTCAATTGGGCAAAAAGAGAGGTCTTATCTGATGAAGGGTCAACGTATGTCGGCCACCTGAAGCTCACGCCGGACGGTATCCCCACAGACCGGTGGACGGATACGGACCTGCTCCGCGATCTGTACGTCGAACACCGCGTTCCGCTTCATGAAGGGGCGCTGCTCACCACCCTGCTCGACGACCTTTCACGTCTGCGGATCCACTGAACGCAGCAGTTCCAGCAGTCCCTGCGCGGGATGGAGCTGTTCGTCGGTGATGGGATCGGGACTGAAGTGCATCAGGCTGTTGCGGAAGTTCCGGCACTCCTCCAGCGCCCTCAAGAAGTACTCTTGGTCGATGGCCCACCCCAGCGCGGCCCAGTTCTCGGGCACCCTGAGCAGATGTCCGTACGCCCCGAAGGTCAGGTTGGCGGCGGAGTTCACCCGCGAGGCGCGCCCTCGCGGGACGACCGTCCTGATGCGGTCGAGCGGAATGCACCGGTCGACCACGCGGCGCATGCGCTGTTCGATCTCTTCCACGAGAACGAAGGGTCGTACGCGGGTGGCGAACTGCACCGTCAGGTCGGAGGCTGTGATGAGGCCGCACACCTTGTGGTCGTGGTCGCGGACGATGACGTACCCGGACTGCTGGATGGTGCCGATCCATGCGAGCAGGTCGTCGGAGCGGTCCGCTTCCTGTCCTCGTACGGTGGCCGCCTGAAGGTCGGCGGCGGGATCGGCCATCCGTGCCCGCCCGATCGACTCCCAGCTGACGACTCCACGCAGCCGTCCGTCCGCGTCGAGGACGGGGAGCTGGCTGTAGCCGCGCAGCACCATGATTGTCATGGCGGTGCCGAGGCTGTCACCGACGCGGACGGCCTCGGGCATGCGGTTCGCCGAGTCGAGGTTGTTCACCCGGTACGCGATGGTGTCGGGTTCGGCGTCCTCGTCCGGCAGGAGGCCGGCGGCGTGTGCGGCGTTCTGGACGGCGGCCGACAGGGTGGTGCTGCCGGAGAGCCTGGTCACCGTGCTCGCGCCTGACTCGTCCGGCTCGGCGCCTCCCGCCAGCACGGCGATCTGGCTGTCCAGAGTTCCCTCGGTGAACGGCGGGACGGTGACCAGGCCCCGTGCCGCCAGGTCGTTCTTGATCTGTTCGGTGGTGGCCGGATAGCGGCGCTGGGCACCCCAGACGGCGAGGAAGTCACGGATGGACAGGGTCAGCGGCTGGTCGGCGCTTCGGCCGCGGACCTCTTCGTACAACTTCGCCGGCTCGGTGAGGGTGGCGGCGAACTCGTCGGCGTCCGGGCGCCCCGGATCGGGCTTGCCTTCGGCGAGGGCGGCCACGCGTTCCGCCGCTCCGAACCGGCTGAGTTCGAAGACGGTGAGCAGGGAGCCCATGCTGTCGAGGAGGTCGGACTGGATGTTCTGCCGGTCGATGTCGGTGACGATCCACTCCACGCGGCGGACATGGCAGGTTCCCTCGGCCGCGGTCGGACGGTACTCGTAGCCGCTTGTCACTCGGCCGACCGCCACGAGCCAGGACTTCAGCGGGAGGACGACCAGATCACCTGGCCGGATCTCGTGGAGGAAGCGGTACAGCTGACCGGTCCAGTTGCCGACGGTGTACGGGCCCTCGTCGGGGTAGGCGGCGGCCACGGCGTTCCTGATGTCGTCCCGTGTGGCCAGGCCGGCGAGATCTCCCATCTCGTGCCAGCCGGCGACGAGCAGTCCGTCGTCGAGCGCCGTCCGCTCTCGTTGGCCGTTTTCCCCCGCCCGCACCACCCACGCCCGCATGCGGCGCCTCCCCGTGACCGTTTCCTGAGCACCGTGCGCACACGATGCGTGATCATGTGTGTGCGACCTTATAGCAATCGCGGTCAACTGCCGCCAAGAAAAGGCCACTTGACCTGTTTGGCGGAGTGCATTCGAACCGTCGGTCCACGTCCGGTGGCAGCCCGTAAACTGATCGAAGGCAGTGTGGCCGATGCGCATGCCGGGATGCGAGTACGGGGGTACGAGGGCACCGATGAAGCCGCTGGACACCAATGCCGACCCGCGTGTGGTGGGACCGTTCGAACTGTTGGCCCGCCTCGGCGAGGGAGGCATGGGCGTCGCTTATCTGGCGCGCAGGATCCCCTTGGACGGCCTCTCGGACGAGCTGGCCGCGGCCTACAACCTGGTGGAGCCCGACGGCGACGCGGCCGAAGTACCCCGGCTCGTCGTGGTCAAGCTGATCCAGCCGAAGCTGTTGGACGGCGAGCCGCAGTACCGCGAGCGGTTCGGCAGGGAGATCGACGCGGTCCGGGCCGTGGTCAGCGACCGGGTCCCGGCGCTGATTGCGTTCGAGGAGGATCCGGCCGCCGATCGGCCGTGGTTCGCGATGGACTACATCGCCGGCCCTTCCCTGCGCACCATGATCAAGGATTCCGGCACCTTCGGCATCGGCCCGTACGCGGCCCTCGGCCTGGCCCTGGTGGACGCCCTGCGCGCGATCCACGGCGCGAACCTGCTGCACCGTGACCTCAAGCCGGACAACGTCGTCCTGGGGCCGGACGGACCGGTGATACTGGACTTCGGGCTCGCGGTCCTGATCGAGCGGTCGTCCAGCCAGGCGCTCACGAAGTCCGGCACCGGAATGGGCACCGTGTCCTACATGCCGCTTGAGCAGTACAAGGACGCCAAGCACGCCAGCAGGCCCGCCGATGTGTACGCACTCGCCGCCACCCTGTTCTTCGCCCTGACCGGCAGATCACCGTACCCGCACGGGCCGTCGGCGTCGGAGCCCAAGTGGGACGGTGTCGACGTGCCTTTCCTCCCCCTGCTGGCCAAGACGCTGGTCAGCACGCCTTCGCAGCGTCCGGATCTCGATGCGGTGGAGGAGAGCCTGCTCACCCTGCTCGCCGACGCCGACCTGGCCCCCGACCTGGCGGCACAGCAGCTCAAGGAGCTCGTCGAGTCCGCGGCCCTGACTCCGGAGCTGCCTCCCGGAGCCCTCGTGGACCCGGTCGATCCGGAGGTCCAGGACCTGGCGCGCAAGGCGATCGACGCCGACCTGCCGGACATGGACCCCGGGTTCTACGGCGTTGTCGACACGGACGAGATCGAGCTCGCGGTGGACGAGATCGAGCCCGCACCAGAGCCTGCGGCCCCCCAGCCGACGCCGACGAGCTATCCCCTTCCACCTCCGCGCGCCCCGAAGGAGCCGAATCCTGGCGCCCCGCAGGCACCCCCGCGAGCCGCGCAGAAGGTCGCAGCCGACCTCCGCAAGCGCTACGCACACCGAGGGAACTTGTAACAAGCGGCCCCCCCGAGGGCGCTGGGCCGTATCGATATGCGGCTCCGCCGCGTGTGCGCGACCAGCCACGACGGACCCGCAGACGCCCACATTGCTCAAGCCTCACGGCGCTACGCTCAACAACGCCCCGCACATCCCGAAAGGACCCTCGATGCCCGCACCCGACGGCCCCCCGCCCCCCGGCACCGTCATCGAGGTACGGGACGAGGAATGGATGGTCCGCAACAGCAAGCAGCTCCGCTCCGGCGAATACCTGATCGAAGCCATCGGCGCCTCCGACCTGGTCCGCGGCCAGCGCGCCCGCTTCCTCGCCCCCACCATGGACGAGCCCCGCGTCCTGCGCCCCGAGGACACCAGGCTCGTGCCCGACAGTTCCCCGCACTTCCGCCGCGGCCGCCTCTTCGTGGAGGCGGTCCTGCGCAAGACTCCGCTGCCCCAGCGAGAACGGCGCCTGGCGCTGACCGACGGCTTCCTCCTCGACCGCATGGACTATCAACTGAGGCCCGCCGCGAAGGCGTTGGCGAACCCGCTCCGTCCCCGCCTCCTCATCGGTGACGTCGTCGGTCTCGGCAAGACCCTGGAGATCGGCGTCCTGCTCGGCGAGTTGATCCGGCGCGGCCGGGGCGAGCGCATCCTCGTCGTGACACCCGCGCCCGTCCTCGAACAGTTCCAGCACGAGATGTGGACGCGCTTCTCCTTGCCGTTGGTCCGGCTGGACAGCGCGGGCATCGCCCGTATCGAGCGGAAGATCCCGGCCGGCCGCAACCCGTTCACGTACTACAAGCGCGTGATCATCTCCATGGACACGCTCAAGAACCCCAAGCGCTACCGCCCGTGGCTGGAGCACCTCCACTGGGACGCCGTGGTCATCGACGAGTCCCACAACCTCATCAACCAGGGCAGCGACCGCCGCGCGCTCGCCGACCTGCTGGCCGAACGCACCGACGCGCTGATCCTGGCCAGCGCGACCCCGCACAACGGCAGCATGCCCGCCTTCACCGGCCTGATCCGGCTCCTCGACCCCATGGCGGTCAAGGACCCGAGCAACCCGAAGGCGTCAGAGCTGGAACACCTGATGCTGCGCCGGACCAAGGTCAGTGCCGAGGTGGCGGCCCAGCTCAAGGACCACTGGGCACCGCGCGGTGGTTCGCACCCCGTGTCCTGCCGGGCGGGCGACCTGGAGGAGCAGGTCTTCCAGGAGCTGGCCGCGCACTGGCTGGCGCAGCCCGAGCAGCAGTCCGACCAGCAGCCCGGCCGACAGCCCCTCCAGCAATCAGGGCCCGAGGATCACCTCTTCCCGTACGTCCTGCTCAAGTCCTTCCTCTCCTCCCACCGCGCGCTGTTCACCACGGTCCGACAGCGGCTCACGAAGACCGGACACGGGCTTCCCCCGCGGCACAAGATCACCGACGGGCCGCCGTCCGTGCAGGCGACCACTCCCGAGGCCACCTCCCTGCTGCGCCTCATGGAGCTGGCCCGCGCGATCGAGCGCGCCGCCGCCGGGGACGCCGGACTCACCGCCACGTCCAAACTGGCGGGTCTGGTCGAGGAATTGGGCCGGATCGGCGTCAGGGCGGGCAGCCCCGTCCGTGCCGTCGTCTTCTCCGAGCGCCGCGAGACCCTCGACTGGCTCGGCGCGGTCCTTCCTCCGCTGCTCGGTTGGAAGGACGAGGACGACGCCAAGGCGGCCGTCAAGGTCATGTACAGCGGCGCCGGCATTTCCGACAAGGTGCAGCAGGAGTACGTCGACGAGTTCGCCCGCGCGGGCAGCGACGTACGGCTGCTGCTGACGGGCGACGGCGCCTCCGAAGGCGTCAACCTGCACCGTCAGTGCCACCACCTCATCCACTGGGACCTGCCCTGGAGCCTGATCAGGGTCGAGCAGCGCAACGGCCGTATCGACCGGTACGGGCAGACCAGGCCGCCGGAGTTCCGTGCGCTGATCCTCCGGTCGGCCGTCGAGGGCGCGTTGGACGACACGGACATCGCCGAGAAGGTGCTCGCCCGTGAGGAGAAGGTGCACGCGATCCTCGGTGCCGTGGAGGCGGCGACGAAGGAGAACGACGGCGTGCTGGAGGAGAAGCGCGTGATGGAGGCGCTCTTCAAGGGGGAGGCACCCGAGCAGGCCGTGGACGACCTCCAGTCCGTGTCCCTGGACGCCCTGGCTGCCCCGGACGGCGGCGGGCTCGCCCTCGCCCAGCAGTTGAACGCGGAGTTCGGCGCGGACGGCGATCCGTACGACGACTCGGAATTCAGCGGCGGCTTCGACTTCGACGACGGCTTCGAGGCGGACCCGGGGTTCGAGTTCGACGAGGCTCCGGAACCCTCCGCGGCACCTGCCGCCGCCGGCACTCCGGTGGCCGACGCCGAGGCTCACGCTCCCCTCCATGTCGTCGAGGAACTACGCCTGTTCACGGACCGCCGCGACTACGTCCTCGCGGGCCTGGAGGAACTGGCCGATCTGGAGCCGTTCCGTCTGGACACCATCGTCAGCGGCACGGACCTCAGCTTCGACACCCCGGAGGATCTCGCCGACCGCCTCGATGTCCTGCCCACCGGCTACCTCCGGGACCAGGGCATCACCAGCCGCATGAAGCTCACCTTCAGCCGGGAGGACGCGGCCGACTCACTGCGCCGGGCCCGGGAGGACGCCGACTCCCCGTCGCTGTGGCCGGACGCGCACTACGTGGGCGAGCTGCACCCCGTGCTGGAGTGGATCACCGACAAGGTCCTGGTCCAACTCGGCCGTCAGCAGGCGCCCGTGATCCAGGTGGACCGTACCCGCGTGCCGGAGCCGGTCTTCCTCACCCAGGGCGTGTGGTCCAACAAGGACGGCCGCCCGACCGTCGTGGCCTGGCTGGCCGTCGACCGCCTCGGGAGGCCCGGCGAGGAGCCCCGCGTACGGGAGTTGACCCGCCCGCTGCTCGCCGACCTCGGCCTGCGCCCGGACATGCCGGACCACTTCGCGCAGGGCGACCTGACGGCACTCCAGCAGCACGTGCCTCAGGCGGTGCTCGCCACGCGCCGCAAGATGGGCGACCGCAGGACCGAGGTCGAGGAGCACGTCAACCGCCCGCTGCGCGCCTACGAGAAGAAGGTCGGCCACTGGCTGGAGCAGCCGCTGCCCGGCTTCACCGGGGGACGCACCGCCCGCGAGCGGGCCGCCGAGAACCTGGAGGAGGCGGCGACCAGGCTGCGCACGACCGGCGCCCCGATGGTGCGGGTCCTGGCCGTCCTGGAGCCCAGTTCATGAATGCCATCAGCCCTATCACCTCCCTTATGTCTGAAGCGATCCGGCAGGAGCGGCAAGCGTGAAGTTCGACGCGCTGATCAACGAGGGTGAGTACTTCCCGTCCTTCTACCTGGACGAGATCCTGCCCAAGCAGCTCAAGTCCGGCCGTCTGAAGGAGTGGGCGGCCGAGGAGCGCCAGGGCCGCCCCACGCCCCGGCAGGGGCTGCGCGACCTCACCGGGCCCTATCTCGACCTACGGCTCACCGTCGGCGGCGAGGCCGAGAAGTTCAACATCCTGCCCGACCCGGAGGCCGTCGCCGCCCAGCAGTCGGCCGCCGACGCGCTCAAGACCCACAGCGGCCCTGACGAACTGCCCGCGTTCCAGGCGCAGGCCGTACCGCGTGTCTACGGCGACACCCCGGAGGAGCTGTGGCGTGCGGGCCTGGACGCCTGGCACGTTCGCGTCCTGCGCGCCCTCGGTTTCACCCCGAACCCCGGCCATCTCACCGTGCACGGCACGGCCGGTCCCGTCGCCGTGCCCGTGGCCCATCACGAGCCGGGCGTCGCCGTCCTGACCGGCGGCTTCGCCGACGACATCGCCGGCACCCGTGCCGAGGGCTCGGCCGACCGACTGCCCGCGCCCGTCCGGGTCGCCTCCGGCAAGACCCTCACCACCGTCACGGACCTCGCGGCCTGGCTGCTCGCCGACCCGGCCGCGCCGCGTTACGCGCTGCTCCTGTTCGGCGGGGTGATGGTCCTCGCCGACCGCGAGAACTACGCGCGCGGACGCCATCTCGCGGTGAGCCTGGAGGTCGCCCTGCCCCGCAAGGGCGTCAAGGGCGCGAGCGCCGGCGAACTCGAAGTGATCGCCGCCCTGTTCGGCGCCCCCTCGCTCCGCCCTGCCGAGGACGGTGGCGACGACGACATCGCCCGCCTGGTGGCGGAGTCCCGCGACCATTCCGTCGGCGTGACCAACGACCTGCGCGAGGGCCTGAAGAAGTCCGTCCAGCTCATCGCCAACGAGGTCCTGGAACTCGCGCGCGACAAGGGCGTCCAGTCAGACGACCTGCCCGAGTGGCTCCCGGAGACGCTCGCCGAGCCGAACGCACTCCCACGCGTGCTCACCAAGGAGTCTCTGCGGTACCTCTACCGCATCCTGTTCCTCCTCTACGCCGAGGCCCGTCCCGAGCTGGACATCCTCCCCATGAAGAGCGAGGAGTACGTCGAGGGGTACAGCGTGGCCCGGCTGCGCGAGCTGGTGGTCCAGGAGAAGCTGTCCAGCGCTTCCCGGGACCGCCATCACTTCCACGACTCCCTGGCCCTGCTCTTCGAGAAGGTCTTCACCGGCCACCCTGTGGCGGACACGATCACCTCGCGCGAGGCGCTGCGGTCCGCCGGGACCGAGCAGGAGACGGAGACCGCAGAACTCTCCGAACTCGCCGTACTCGCTGAGGACGACGGCTACGAGGGTATACGCATCGAGGCCTTGAAGTCCCGGCTCTTCGACCCGAAGTCGATAAAGCTCGTCGACCAGGTGATCACCCACCCCGACGACCCCACCCGCCGTCTCGACCTGCGTCTGCGCAACAAGGTCCTGCACCAGGTGCTGCGCAACCTGACCGTCGTGGAAGGCAGTGGGCGCGGCGGACGCGGCGGCTTCATCTCGTACGCCAACCTGAGCATCAACCACCTCGGGGCGGTGTACGAGGGCCTGATGTCGTACACCGGTTTCGTCGCGGACGAGCCGTTGTACGAGGTCGCCAAGGGCGGTGATCCGAGCGGGGGTTCATGGCTGATCAAGGCGAGCCAGGTCAAGTCCGGCCGTTATCCGGACGGCCCGGACGACAGTGTCTTCGTCGCCACGGAGGTGAATCGCGAGACCAACAAGCCCGTACCGGTGCCGCGCAAGGTCGGTACGTACGTGTACCGGCTGGCCGGCCGCGACCGCCAGACCAGCGCCTCGTACTACACGCCGGAGTCCTTGACGCAGGCCACGGTCGAGCAGACCCTGCGGTTCCGGCTCGACGAGAAGGGCGAGGTCGACCCGAAGGAACCGGAGAGCGCGTGGGTCAACGCGGCGGACGTGCTGCGCTGGCGGGTGTGCGAACCGGCCCTCGGATCCGGCGCGTTCCTCAACGAGGCGGTCAACCAGCTGGCCGAGCTGTACCTGCGGCTCGCGCAGCGCGAGCGGGGCGTCGAGATCGACCCCGAGGACTATCAGCGCGAGTTGCAGAAGGTGAAGGCGTATATCGCGCTGCACAACGCGTACGGCGTCGACCTCAACGAGACGGCGGTCGAACTCGCCGAGATCTCCCTGTGGTTGAACACCATGTACCAGGGGATGAAGGCGCCTTGGTACGGCCTCCACCTCCACCGGGGCAACTCGCTGATCGGCGCGGCGCGGAAGGTCTACCCGGGGAACCTGCTCCACAAGGGCGACTGGCTCACGTCGAAGGAGCCGCGTCGGCCCCGACATGTTCCGCTCGGCGAGCGGCTGAAGGGCCGGGAGGTCCATCAGTTCCTGCTGCCCGCGATGGGCTGGGGGTCGATCGGCGAGAAGGTCGGCCTGCGGACGCTGAAGAAGGGGACGCCGGAGGAGACGGTGAAGGCCGTTGTCGACGGTGACGTCGTCGACTGGCTGGAGCCCGAGCTGGTCGAGGCGATGCGTAAGTGGCGGTCGGCCATGCGGCGGAACCCCAAGGGGAGTCCGCCGAAGAAGGAGACCGCGCCGAAGCAGAAGGCTGCGCCGACTCCGGATGAACTGGCCGAGAAGGACGCCGAGTTGGGGCAGGGGGCGTTCGATCTCGGGCTGGGGATCTGGGAGCAGGCGACGCTGGGGGAGACGGTCGCCGGTTCGAGTGCGGGTTCTGCTTCTGATTCCAGGTCGGGGTCGGCGCGGGCGGTGGCTTCGGTCGATGAGGACTGGGATCCCAAGGGGACGACGCAGACCGGGCGGCTGATCAGCCTCGCCCGGCGGGTCGAGTATCTCTGGGACCTCGTCGTGAAGCGGCTGACGCTGTCCGAGCAGGAGATCTCACGGAATGTGGATGTCTGGGGTGCGGGGTCGCTTCCGCGGGACGGGCAGGGGCAGGGCGCTCAGAGCGGGCGTGGGTCGATGGACCGGGACGCGGTCCTGGAAGCGCTGCACCGCAAGGGCACGCCGTACTGGCGGCTCAAGCAGGTCATGGATGCCTGGTGTGCGCTGTGGTTCTGGCCGTTGGAGGAGGTCGGGCTGCTCGACGGCTCGGACGAGTTCCAGTACCGGCCGAACGGGGAGGACCGCACCGCGCTGAGGAAGGACGACCCCAGGCGTACGGTGCCGCTGCGGTCCCTGGACGACTGGCTGGAGTTCGCGGAGGCCGTCGTCGGGCGGGTGGACGTGGATACGGGGGAGGGGGAACAGGGGTCGTTCCTGTCCTTCGAGGGCGTCCAGAGCCTGGAGGAGTTGGACGACAAAGAGCACGAACTCGACCAGAAGATGATCGAGACGTTGGCGTGGGCGAGGCCGGCGGAACTGGGGTCGACGTTCCCTTGGTACGGGGCGGTTGTGCGGATCGCTGGGGAACGGGGGTTCTTCCATTGGGAGTTGGCCTTCGCGCATGTGTTTGCGGAGGGCGGGTTCGACTTGATGGTGGGGAATCCGCCGTGGGTGAAGCAGGAGTGGAAGGAGAGCGGGGTCCTCGCCGAGTTCGAGCCGTGGTTCGAGCTGGCGGAGAAGCCGAGCAATGAGGCCTGGGATGAGCGCAAGGCCGAGGTGATGGGGTGGGCCGGGGTTCGGTCGGCGTTCATGGGTGAGTTGGCGGATCATGCGGCGCTGTCCGGGTTTTTGGCATCAGTGGACACGTATCCCGAGCTGGTGGGGACGCAGCCGGATCTGTATCGGGCGTTCATGTTGCTGGGGTGGCGGGCTGTGGGGGAGCGGGGGACAGCGGGGATCATTCATCCGTCCACGCATCTGACGGGCCCGAAGGAAGGCGTGCTGCGCCAGAAGGCTTACGAGCATCTGCGGCTCCACGCGGACTTCGTGAATGAGCTCTACCTTTTCGCGAAGCCGGTCGATCACAGCACGCACTTCAGCCTCAATGTGTACGGCAAGGAGCAGGACATCTGCTTCCAGCACATGAGTTGGCTCCTGCATCCCAGCGTGCTGGTCAGGTCCGTGCGTCATGACGGCGACGGTCCCGTGCCGGGCGTGAAGGACGGGGGCAAGTGGGACCTGCGCCCGCATCGAGATCGGATCGTCACGGTGGACGAGGCTCGCCTCACGAAGTGGCGTGACCTGGCTGGGGAGCTGAACCGGCCGCCGGTCGAGCAGACCAAGCTCCTGTTCCCTGTCACGGTCTCCGAGGACTCGGCCATCGCTGCCCTTGCGAAGTGGCCACATCGGCTTGCCGCCCTGAGCCCACGTATCAGCCCCGGCTTCCATGAGAAGAACGACCGTACAGCGGGCTACTTCACATGGGACTCCGGTCCGGCCGATACCTGGAACGACGTAATCCTTCAAGGGCCGTTTATTGGCCTTGCGACGCCCTTCGCCAAGCGGCCTGTGGAGGGTGCCCGAACGTCGCTCCAGACGGAGCCATGGGATCACTTGAACCTGACGATGGACGCGGTGCCGCGCACCAACTACCGTCCCGCAGGTGCTCGTTCACGGTTTGTCGATGCTCAGGACCGCTGGGTGGACCTGGACCACGACAGGCTCGCGCAACTCTGGGGCGATCCGGCAGCGGTCGCGGCTGCGGAGGCCGACGTCAGGGCGGCCGATCCCGAGCTGGAGGACGACGACACCGACAAGGCCGTCGATGCGCTGCTGCACGCGGCGAGCATGCGGCCCTACTCGGAGTTCTACCGGGTGGCGTGGCGCGAGATGATCGCCACAAATACCGAGCGGAGCCTGTTCGCTGCCCTGATTCCGCCTGGAGCCACCCATATCCATGCCGTGCGCAGTACCGCTATGCCGTCATCGCGAATGACCGTGCTCACAGCCGGGTTCTTCGCTTCGTTGCCGCTCGACTACTTCCTCCGAAGCTCAGGTCGAGGCCACCTCGACATTTCCGACGCCAAGATCATGCCTGCGCCCACCCCAGATCACCCCCTGGCCCCGGCCCTCCTCCTCCGCACCCTCCGCCTCAACTGCCAAACCAACGCCTACGCCCCCCTCTGGCAGGAGCTCCACGCCTCCGCTTGGCAACAGGACACCTGGGCCACCAAGTTGGAAGGCTGGCCCACCTCCACACCCCCGCTCACCGCGGGCGTAACCCCCACCTGGACCCGCGAC
>NZ_JAENRY010000321.1 GCF_016612545.1 Streptomyces sp. MBT65
ATGTAATGTTCTTCCTGTCGCCGCGAGCGGCCCGGAAGGGCAGGGAGCGGCGAGAAAAACTAAGAAAAAACAGGCACTCGTAGCTTAACGGATAGAGCATCTGACTACGGATCAGAAGGTTGCAGGTTCGAATCCTGCCGAGTGCACTTCGACGAGAGGCCCCGGAGCGATCCGGGGCCTCTCGCGTGTGTGCCCAGTCTCCTGCGCACGGTCCCCGGTGCCCGGTCCCCCCTGCGTCCGTTGTTTCGAAGGTCGGCGGCGGTTTTCGGGCGTGTCCGGGAACGGGCAGGTCAGGGGGGTGAGCGGTACGTCCGGGGGGCCGCGGTGGTTCCCGAGTGCTCGATCTGTGATGAACAAGCGATGTGGACGGCCTCAGCGAGTGGCGTGTCTAGGCCCATACTGGAGTCAATGACAAAGCCAGCTGCACCGAAGCGCTATTTGCCCACCAGTCCCTTCAAGGCCCCGGCCGCGGCGGCCCCCAAGCAGTTCGCCGTCGGCGACCAGGTCACACACGACATGTACGGCCTCGGCCGGGTCATCGGCATCGAGGACGGAATCGCGGTGCTCGTCGACTTCGGCTCGGTTCAGGAGCGCATCCTGAGTCCGTACGCCAAGATGAGCAAGCTGTAGGACCGCCGTGCCCGGTCACGGCACCCCAGGCCCCAGCGGCCTGTAACGAACGGGAGACCTCTCATCGACCTGACCTCGTTGTTCTCCGCCCCGGAAGGGGCGACCCGCCATCCCAACGCGGGATCGCCCCCTCCGGCGACGAACCCCTTCCAGGCCCCGGACTTCGGGGAGGACGAGAGCCTGCTGCTCGACGACGGGCCGGCAGCCTTCTCGGACATGGAAGAGGCCTTCCGCAGGGCGGGCTAGTCGGGGCGGCGGGCTGGGCTTCCACGGGCGCGGTCCGGTTCGTACGGGCGCGATCCGGCGAAGCCCGTCAACCATGTGCCGGTCCCCCAGCGGTTTTTCCGTGCTCCCTCGCCGGCCGTCCGATGGCCCGGAAGACGGCGACGGGGTCCAAGTAGTCACGCCAGTGCGCCACTTTGCGGTCCTTGACGGTGATCACGGAGACGAAGTGGTTGTCGTAGGCGCGCCCGGTGCCGACAGCCCGTCCGTGCACCGCGTACTCGAGTACGACCACGGACGTCCCGGGGTCCCGGTGGACGGCCAGTTCGTCCGCGCTGTGCAGGATCATGACGTCGCCGTAGCCGCGGTACAGGTCGGCCACCTCCTCGCGTCCCCGCACCCGGCGCGGGTAGCCGGGCACGGAGACCACGTACTCGACGACCACGTCCTCCGCCAGCGGCTCGAAGAACTGCCCGCCGTCGACGAGCCCCGCCAGCCCTTCCTGGACGATCCGGAAGAACGGCTCCAACGCGGCGAACGCGGCGAGGTCACCGATGTTCCCCGTGTTCTCCGTGTTCTCCATGTTGCCTACGGTCATGGTCACTTCACCGTCCCCGGCGTGGCCGCCCAGGCGCCGGCGCTGCGCCGGGCGAAGTCCTCGAAGCTCGTCGGCGGCCGGCCGGTGACCTTCTCGAGAGCCGCGTTCTCCCGTACCGTCCGCGAGGCCCTGGGCCAGACCACCATCCACTGCCTGACCGACTGGCGGATGGCCCTGGCCCGAGACCACCTCCGCACCGGCAACCTTCACCCGCACGGCCGTTGACGCCCTCAGCAGACCCACGGGCCGGGCAGGTCCGCGCGAATCGTCTCCAGGTCGGCAACCGTGCGGCCGCGCGCGTGGATCCAGGAGCGGTCGAGCAGACCGTCGCGGCGCAGCAGTCGGCCCGGGGCCGCGTACCAGCGGAGGGGTGAGTCGTCTGCGGAGGCCCACATCGGGTGGTCGGGCAGGTCCACTCGTGTGTAGCGCGTGAGCAGGTTCGGCAGGAGGTCGTCCGGCAGTTCGCAGGCGTCGTAGAGGCTTCCGGCGCCGAGGAGCGACTCGCTCAGCACGAGTTCCACCCAGGCCACGGACGTTCTGTCCAGGAAGGGGCTCCAGCCTTCGTGCGTCTCCATCGCCACGGGGGGATCGTCCTGCTCGATGTCGGCCAGGGGGATACCCCATGACGCGCAGCCCTGGTTCTCCTGGCGGAAGACCAGGACACCGCCGAAGTCGTCGACCACCTGGAGAGCGGGCGGCGGGACCAAGGGATCCTGCTGTCTCGTCAGGTCGGCACGACGGCCCAGCAGCGCGTATCCCTCGCGCAGAGCTGCGGGCAGCTCGAAGCCCAGATCGGCCTCCGCAGCGTCCAGTTCGGCCCTGGTGCAGCCGTCTTCCGGCCGCAGGGGCAGCCCCGTCCACTCGTCGACGAAGCGGTGCAGGAAGGCCCAGGCGTGGGAGCGACCGGCCACTCCGCCGCGCAGCGCGGCCGCTACGTCAAGAGACTCCGGCATGGGTGCCGGCATGGGCTTCGGCGTGGGTTCCCGCATGGTGCAGACGCTAGCCAGTCGATGACAGGTCTCCGCGGGGCGGGTGCCGCGAACTCCGTTGCCGTCCTGCCGCCGGGCGGATCTACTTCGGCCATGGTCACCCACCGCCAACAGCACACCGCCCACTGGACCCGCTACTTCGCCGACCGCGGTGCCGCTCGCCGCCGGTGTCGAGGGGGCCGTCCACCGGCTCGGTGACGGGACGGTCGGGAAGGTGTGGAGCGGGCGGCGGCCGGTCGGGGCGGAGCTCATGCGGCGCGCCTACGAGGACATCGCCCGGCAGGCCGCGTCCTTGTCCTTGCCCTTTGCCACGCCCGGGATTCTTGCCGTTGAGGAGTACGAAGGGGTGCTGGTCACTTATGAACGGGAGGTGGGCGGTGCGCCGTTGCGGGGTGACTCCGCGGTCGTGGCGCCGGGGCGGGAGTCGGCCGAGCGGGAGACCGATGCCCTGTCGACGGTGTTGCGTGGCCTGGCCTCCGTGCCCGGTACCGAGGCGATGCGACTGTCGACGACACCGACGCGCCCGCGGCCGTACTCGACTTCGGTTTCTTCCTCTGTCAGCGGGCGTATGCGCCGGCCACCCACGACCTGTTCTCCTCGGACGGGAGTGAGGGGCATTTCCGTTGGTGCGTCGAGCTGTTGGGGCGTGGGGCCGTCACGCCGCCGCGCTGAACGCGGGAGTCGGGCGTACCGGAAGCGCGATCGGGGCCGAAGCCGCCGTCGTCGTGGTGCGGTCCGCGAAGACGAACAGGCGGAGGACCAGGAAGCGGGCGATGCCGGCGAGGGCGGAGGCGCTGAGGTAGACGAGTTGTTCGGTGAGCATGGTGGGGGAGGAGTTGACGCTGTGGAGGATCAGTACCGCCGCTGACGTCGCCGCGTAGGCCGCCGTTGCCGAGCCCGCCGACTGCCAGTGCTCGCGCCAGCCGGGGCGGCGGCCGGTGCCGAAGGTGAACAGGGCGTGCAGCTCGGTGCAGAGGACGGTCGAGGCGACTGTGATCAGCGCGTTCGCCGCCGCCCAGGGCATCAGTGCGGCGAGCACCGGGACCGCCAGGCTGGAGAGGACCCCGATCCCGCCGCCGCACGCCACGAACCTCACGAAGGATGCGAACGGGCCGGGCTTCATGGGATTTCCCTCCGTACGGCGGCTTTTGGGCCTGCGCAGGCCCTGTTGGCCGGCTGAGGTCAACCTTGCCGTCGTACGGGTCCGGGCACGATGAAGCGGTCTCCCGAACCGTTGGTGTAGCGGGCTGTACCAACGGGGTCGGGTATACCCCCGGGTGCGCCTCGGATCAGCTGTCCCCGTCCCGCGCCCGGAGTTCCTCGATGTAGTCCTGCGCGAGTGCCGACGTGCGTGTGAACCAGTCGGCCAGTACGGCGATCTCGGCGGGGGAGTAGTCGGCGAACTGGGCGTTGAGGCGGTCGTAGTAGGGGCCGTAGAGGGCGACGACCCGGGTCACCGCGTCCGGTACCGAGGCCACGCGGACGCGGCGGCGGTCGGTGGGGTCGGGGACGCGGGTGATGAAACCGGCGCGTTCGAGGCGGTTGAGGATGCCGGTCACCGCGCCCGTCGTGACATGGGCGTGTTCGGCCAGGTCACCGGCGGTGAGGAGGTTCTCCCCCGCCTTCAGGACGTAGGCGAAGCAGAGGAGATCGGTGACGTTCAGGCCCAGCCGCTCGGCCATTTCCTGCTGGCCCAGCTGGGCGGTGGCGATGAGGGAGTCCATCGCGTCCAGCGCCTGGGCCGCGGTGGCGGTGGGGCGAGGCTTGGCTTGCATCGTTATTGCCTTAGCTCGTGAGAGATTTGTACTCTAAACTTCTTAGGTCGTGAGTTATCTGGCGGTGAATCGTCCGGCAGGGCTTCGAGGGAGGCTGGCACATGAGCGCACACCAGTATGACGAGGGGCATACGGTCGCCGGTTGGACCGGATTCGGCATCGCGACCGTCGGGTCGACCGTCGCGGGGGTGGGGGTGTGTCTGGTCTCCGCCCCGCTGATCGGCGGTGGGCTGGGGATCGTCGTGGTGAGCGTTCTGGTCACCTGGGCGCTGCATCTCGCCGGGTGGGGCAAGCCGCCCGGGCGGCGGGACCGGGAGCAGTGGGGGATGCGGGCGCGGGATCCGCTGGCGCGCGCGGGGCACCCCGGGTGTGTCGGGTGCCGGCTGGCCGGGCGGGGGCGGGCGGCCCAGGTCCAGGTCCAGGAGTACGGGGTCGTGCCTGTGCCTCGTGAGTCCGCGCCGGTCGGTGAAACGGCTGGCTGATGCCGTTGTCAGTGCCGCCGTCTAGTCTCGTGAGCGATGGCAGAGACATCACGGGCGGCACAGACATGGAAGTGCTCGGGGCTGCGGTGGGCGGCCGCCGGTCCCGAGTTGAGGTGGGACGGCGGGCGCGGGAGCCCGTTGCCCCGGGGGAAGCGGGTGGCCTTCGAGGTCGCGGAAGGGGGCGGGCGGACATGTGTGGGAGCGCGGGGGAACGCCTGTCCGGTGCGGGCGGGTGTGCCGGAGCGGAGTACGGGCGCGCGGTGCGAGGAGTGCGCACGGCTGGACCGGGCGCACTCGGTCGCCGCCGACACGATCGCGGACGACCCGCGGCCGTACCACGTATATCTGGCCTGGTTCGGCCCCGGCCTGCTCAAGGTCGGCATCACCGCCGAGGAGCGCGGCTCCGCGCGGCTGCTTGAGCAGGGCGCGATCTGCTTCAGCTGGCTGGGCCTCGGCCCGCTGATGGCGGCCCGACGCTCGGAGGAACTCCTGCGCGCCGCACTCCGCGTGCCCGACCGGATTCCCTACGGCGAGAAGCGCGCCGTCCGTTCCGCGTTGCCGGGTTCGGCGGCGGAGCGGACCGCCGAGCTCGCCGACCTGCACGCACGGGCGCTCGCGCTGCGCGAATGGCCGGAGTCGCTGCACCGCGAGCCGTATCAACCCGTGGACCACGTCGACGTGTTCGGCCTCGGGGCACTCCCGGCCGCCGTCGGCGAGGTGAGCGGGCTGGTCGCGGGCGGGGTGGTGAGCGGAGAGCTGGCCGCGGCGGCGGGACCGGACCTCCACCTCGCGACCGAGCGGGGCGTGATCGTGCTGGACACCCGGCTGATGACGGGGTGGGAGTTGATCCCCGCTGGGGGCGACGCGGGTGGATTCACGGTGCCGGTGCGGGAGTTCAGGCGAGAGGTGCAGGAGGGGTTGTTCTGACACCTTCTCCGAGACTGCGGCTGAAGTGACCTTGGCCGGAAGCGACCGTGATCGTCGAGTGGGGAGGGAGTCGTCATGGAAGTACCCGTCACCGTCCAGTACGTCCGCACGTCCTGGACGAAACGGTCGCGTGGCGGGACGGCCGCCGCGCGGAGGAACGCGGTGCCGGTCGGCTTCGCCCTGCCGTCCGGTCTGCTGCCGCTCGCCCACACCGTCCAGATCCGTGAGCGGGAGGACTTCACGCCGCACGAGGGCCGCACGGAGGTGAAGCATGTCGACGTCCAACTCCGGCGGGTGGACGGGCGGTTGCGGGTACTCCCCCGCGTGCAACCGCTGTTCGGGCTGCCGCCCAGGCCGCGCAGACCTCCGGCGGTGCGGCTCGTGCCGGGGCAGTGGGTCCGATGGCAGCTCAACTACCGCTTCAGCAGCGCGGCCGGCGTGCGGGACTGGTCGTACTGGCTGGACACGTTCAACATCGCGTACGGGCCGGTGACCGACGACGTGTTTCTGGGGATGCCCGACTTCCATGTGGATGAGCAGGGGCCGGTCCGATAGAGAGGAGCAGCGCGTGGATGTGGATGTGGACGCCGAGGCGGCCGAGGTACGGGCGTTCTGGCGGCGGCTCGGGCTCCCCGGGCTCGTCGACGTGCATACCCACTTCATGCCCGAGCGGGTGCTCCGGAAGGTCTGGGACTACTTCGACGCGCTCGGGGCGGCGACCGGTGGGGCCCTTGAGTGGCCGATCACCTATCGGAAGGAGGAAGCGGAACGGGTCGCGCTGATAAGGGAGTTCGGAGTACGCGCTTTCACCGCCATGCTCTACCCGCACAAGCCCGGGATGGCCGAGTGGCTCAACGGCTGGGCCGTCGACTTCGCCGCCCGTACCCCCGACTGTCTGCACACCTCGACTCTCTTCCCGGAACCGGGAGTTGAGAGCTATGTCAGGCAGGCGCTGGACTCCGGCGCGCGGGTGTTCAAGGCGCATGTGCAGGTCGGGGCGTACGACCCGGCCGATGAACTCCTCGACCCCGCCTGGGGGTTGCTCGCCGAGGCCGGGACGCCGGTGGTGATCCACTGCGGGTCGGGGCCCGCGCCCGGCAAGCACACCGGACCCGGACCGGTCGGGCGCGTGCTGGCCCGGCACCCCCGGCTGCGGCTGGTCTTCGCGCACATGGGGATGCCGGAGTACGAGGACTTCCTCGACCTGGCCGAACGCTACGGCGAGGTGCGGCTCGACACGACGATGGCGTTCACGGACTTCAGCGAACGCCTCGCGCCCTTTCCGCCGGGTGCGCTCCCCCGGCTGGCCGCGCTCGGCGACCGCGTGCTGCTCGGCAGCGACTTCCCGAACATTCCGTACCTCTACCTTCACCAGCTGTCCGCCCTGGAGCGGCTGGACCTGGGCGACGACTGGCTGCGCGCGGTCTGCCACGACAACGGGGCGCGGCTGTTCGCAGGGTGAGGGGTGGCTGAGAGGACGACCGGTACGGGTGATGCGGGGAGAGTGTGCAGATACGGGGGAGGTCGGGGCGGGCGCGGACGCGACCGGCGGCTTCATGACCGCGGGATGAGCGTTGGGCAAGCGGTTCCAAGGTGTTCCCTGAGTGGTGCCTGTGAGTTTCTCAGGAAAATCACAGACTCTAGAAAGCGTGCTCTTAGAGGACCCCGACAAGGTGTCCACTATGACCACGACCTCGCCCCAGGGGCGCACCGAACTGCTGAGGCCGGACGGGAGCCCCGTCCGAGTGCTTGTGGTGGACGACGAGCTGTCGATCACCGAGCTGCTGTCCATGGCCCTCCGTTACGAGGGCTGGCAGATCCGCAGCGCGGGTGACGGGACCGGCGCGATCCAGACCGCGCGCGAGTTCCGGCCCGACGCCGTCGTCCTCGACATGATGCTTCCGGACATGGACGGCCTCACCGTTCTTGGCCGGATGCGCAGAGAGCTGCCGGACGTCCCGGTGCTGTTCCTGACGGCCAAGGACGCCGTCGAGGACCGTATCGCCGGACTCACCGCCGGCGGCGACGACTACGTCACCAAGCCCTTCAGCCTCGAAGAGGTCGTCGCCCGGCTGCGCGGACTGATCCGCCGCTCCGGTGCCGCCGACCGCCGCTCGGACTCCGTGCTGGTCGTGGGTGACCTCACCCTCGACGAGGACAGCCACGAGGTGTCGCGGGCCGGAGAGGGCATCCACCTCACCGCGACCGAGTTTGAGCTGTTGCGCTTCCTCATGCGTAATCCCCGGCGTGTACTCAGCAAGGCACAGATCCTGGACCGGGTGTGGTCGTACGACTTCGGCGGGCAGGCCAATGTGGTCGAGCTCTACATCTCGTACCTGCGCCGGAAGATCGACGCGGGACGTGAGCCGATGATCCACACCCGGCGCGGTGCCGGTTACCTGATCAAGCCCGCGGCCTCATGAGCGGGCGACGACGGCCGCGTGCGCAGAAGAGACGAGCGGGTAAGCCGCGCACCCTGCGGACCCGGCTCGTCGTCGCGTCCGTGACGCTGATCGCGGTGGTGTGCGCGGTGATCGGGACCGTGACGACCTTCGCCCTGCGGTCACACCTGTACGACCAGTTGGACGGCCAGCTGAACGAGTCCGCCTCGCGGGCGTCCGGTTCCTTCGGGCCGCCCGGCGGCCAGCAGCCGAAGGACGGCCTCGGCGTGCCCGGCGGGCAGAAGACGCAGCGGCAGGCGCAGCAGACCAAGCTCGACGACTTCGTCACGGGTCCGCAGCCCCAGGGCACGATCATCGCCAAGGTCGTGAACGGCTCCATCACCGACGCCAGGCGCGGGGTGAAGCAGGCGACCGACCTGAAGATGACCTCGAAGACGCTCTCCAAGGCCCAGCTCGCCGCGCTCAGCTCCGTCCCCCAGGACAACAAGCAGCACACCGTGGAGATCCCCGGTGTCGGCGACTTCCGCGTCGAGTACAAGAGCGGGGACAGCGGCAGCTACTACGTCGCCGTCCCGACCGCCGAGGTCGACAACACCATCAACACGCTGATCCTCGTCGAGCTCAGCGTCACCGCCGCCGGCCTGGTGGCCGCGGGGATCGCCGGCTACGTCCTCGTCGGTGTGGCCACCCGCCCCCTGCGCCGGGTCGCCGCCACCGCCACCCGGGTCTCCGAACTCCCGCTCCACACGGGCGAAGTGACCCTGAACGAACGGGTCCCCGAGTCCGAGACCGACCCGCACACCGAGGTCGGCCAGGTCGGTGCCGCGCTCAACCGGATGCTCGACCATGTGCACGGCGCCCTGCACGCGAGACAGCAGAGCGAGATGCGGGTACGGCAGTTCGTGGCCGACGCCAGCCATGAGCTGCGGACGCCGCTCGCCTCGATCCGCGGTTATGCCGAGCTGACCCGTCGTGGACGCGAACAGACCGGGCCCGACACCAAGCACGCCCTCGGGAGAATCGAGTCCGAGGCCGGGCGCATGACCCTCCTCGTGGAGGATCTGCTCCTCCTCGCCCGCCTCGACGCGGGCAGACCGCTCCAGTTCGACCAGACCGACCTCATCCCGCTCGTCGTGGACACCATCAGCGACTCGCGCGCGGCCGGCATGGACCACAACTGGCGGCTCGACCTGCCCGACGAACCGGCCCTCGTGTCGGCGGACGCGGCCCGTATCCAGCAGGTGCTCATCAACCTGCTGGGCAACGCCCGCAAGCACACCCCGCCCGGTACGACGATCACCGCCCGCGTGCAGCGGCGCGGGCCGTGGATGTGCGTGGACGTCGAGGACAACGGCCAGGGCATCCCGCCGGATCTGCTGCCGCATGTCTTCGAGCGGTTCGCGCGCGGCGACTCGGCGCGCTCCCGCTCCACCGGATCGACAGGTCTGGGCCTCGCCATCGTGCAGGCGGTCGCGACCGCACACGGCGGCGCGGTCACCGTGGACAGCGTTCCCGGACGCACGGTGTTCACCGTGCATCTGCCCGCGCTGGCACCGGCTGTGCCCACGCCCGCCCCCGAAACGAATTGGCAATCGCACTCACAGGCACAGCACAGTGCCACCACATGGGTGCAACAGGGCGTTTGAGGAGAGTCGGTTCATGCGAACCGACTCTTCTCCCGGCACCCTGCCGGCGCGGGAGCACCTCCCGGCCGGAGACGCCGGTACGCCTGTCCTGGACGTAGTGATCCCCGTCTACAACGAGGAGAAGGACCTCCAGCCATGTGTGCTCAGACTGCACGAGCACCTCAAGCGCACGTTCCCGTACGCGTTCCGCATCACCATCGCGGACAACGCGTCGATCGACACCACTCCTCAGGTGGCGGCGCGGCTGGAGTCGGAGATCCCCGAGGTGAAGTCGTTCCGGCTGGAGCAGAAGGGGCGCGGTCGAGCACTGCGCACCGTCTGGTCCGCCTCGGACGCACCGATCCTCGCCTACATGGACGTCGACCTCTCCACCGACCTCAACGCGCTGCTGCCCCTGGTGGCACCGCTGATCTCGGGTCACTCCGACCTGGCGATCGGATCCCGGCTGGCCCGCTCGTCGCGTGTCGTGCGTGGCGCCAAGCGCGAGTTCATCAGCCGGACGTACAACCTGATCCTGCGCGGCTCGCTCCAGGCCCGCTTCTCGGACGCCCAGTGCGGATTCAAGGCGATCCGGCGTGATGTGGCCCAGGCGCTGCTGCCGATGGTCGAGGACACCGGCTGGTTCTTCGACACCGAGATGCTGGTGCTGGCCGAGCGTGCCGGACTCCGTATCCACGAGGTGCCGGTCGACTGGGTCGACGACCCGAACTCGACCGTCCACATCGTGAAGACCGCGACCGAGGACCTGAAGGGAGTGTGGCGCGTGGGCAAGGCCCTGGCCTCCGGTTCGCTGCCGCTCGACCGTGTCACGCGTCCCTTCGGCGACGACCCGCGCGACCGCGACATCAAGGACGTGCCCAAGGGCCTGGCCCGCCAGCTCGTCGGATTCTGTGTCGTGGGCGGTCTCTCCACCCTCTTCTACCTGGTGCTCTACAGCGCCTTCCGGCAGTTCTCCGGCTCGCAGATCGCCAACGCGCTCGCGCTGCTGGTCTCGGCGGTCGCCAACACCGCCGCGAACCGCCGGCTGACCTTCGGGGTCCGCGGCAAGGGCGGCGCCGTCCGTCACCAGGCGCAGGGCCTGGTCGTCTTCGCCATCGGCCTCGCGCTGACCAGTGGTTCGCTCGCCGCGCTGAACGCGGCCAGCAGCGACCCGTCGCACTCCACCGAACTCGCGGTCCTGGTGGCCGCCAACCTCGCGGCGACCGTCCTGCGCTTCCTGCTCTTCCGCGCCTGGGTCTTCCCGGACCGCGGCGACAGCGTCGAGGAGTCGACGGTCGTGGCCGTCAACTCCCCTTCATCGCCCACCTATGCGACGGCGGCGCCGCGCAACGCGCAACACCACCAGGGTTCCTACGGCCCCCTGCCCCACCGGCAGCCCCAGCCCCACCAGGGGTCGTACGACACCACCACGTACGACAACACGACCCAGTTCCGCGCCGGTGAAGCCGCGGACGGCACCTGGAGGGACGCGACGATGCGGTTGCAGCCGGTGCGTCCCCACGACACCGATCCGAGGGATCCCCGATGACCACCGAAACCGATCAGACGACCTATCCGGGAGGAGGCGGCCCCTCGTCCTGGGGGGCGCCGACCGGTGACACCGGTGCCGGAGACACGGCCGTGCACGAGCCGGTGGCGCCCTCGGACGACCTGGCCCCCCAGGCGGGTGAGCCCAAGCAGCCGCTCGGGCGCCGCCTGTGGCGCGGCCGGCCCGAGGACCCGAGCTGGGCACGCCCCGCCTTCTGGGGCATGCTGCTGGCGACCGGCCTGCTCTACCTCTACAACCTGAGCGCGTCCGGGTATTCGAACTCCTTCTACTCGGCGGCGGTTCAGGCCGGCAGCAAGAGCTGGAAGGCGATGCTGTTCGGCTCGCTGGACGCGGGCAACGCGATCACCGTCGACAAGCCCTCGGCCTTCCTGTGGCCGATGGAGATCTCGGTCCGCATCTTCGGCCTCAACTCGTGGGCGATCCTGGTCCCCGAGGTCCTCATGGGCGTCGGCACGGTCGCCGTCGTCTACGCGGCGGTACGGCGGAGGCACAGCCCCCAGGCCGGTCTGATCGCGGGTGCCGTCCTGGCGCTCACCCCGGTCGCCGCGCTGATGTTCCGCTTCAACAACCCTGACGCCGCACTGGCGTTGCTCATGGCGACCGCCTGCTACCTCGTCGTCCGGGCCCTGGAGGACGGCCGCACGAAGTGGCTGGTGTGGGCCGGAGTCGCGATCGGCTTCGCGTTCCTGTCGAAGACCCTCCAGGCCTTCCTGATCCTGCCGCCGCTGGCCATCGTCTACGCGGTCTGCGCGCCGGTGAGCGTGAAGAAGAGGTTCGCCCAACTGGGCCTGGCCACGGGCGCGTTGGTCGTCGCAGCCGGCTGGTGGGTCGCGCTCGTCGAGCTGTGGCCGGCCTCCTCGCGCCCCTACATCGGCGGCTCGCAGAACAACAGCTTCCTTGAACTGACCTTCGGCTACAACGGGTTCGGCCGCCTCAGCGGCGACGAGACCGGCAGCGTCGGCGGGGGCGGTGGCGGCGGCGGTACCGGCCAGTGGGGTGCCACCGGCTGGGACCGGATGTTCAACTCCGAGATCGGCAGCCAGATCTCCTGGCTGCTGCCCACCGCGCTGATCCTCCTGGTCGCGGGCCTGGTGGCCACGCGCAAGCTGGGCCGCACGTCGGTCAGGCGCAGTTCGATGCTCGTGTGGGGCGGCTCGCTGGTGACGACCCTGGTCGTCTTCAGCTACATGGCCGGCATCTTCCACCAGTACTACACGATCGCGCTGGCCCCCTACATGGCCGCGGTCATCGGCATCGGCGCGGGTTCCCTCTGGGAGAAGCGCGGCGAGATCTGGGCGTCGATCACCCTCGCGGCGGCGGTGGTTGCGGCCGGCGTGTGGGGTTACGTCCTCCTCAACCGCACCCCCGACTACCTGCCCTGGCTGAAGTGGCTGGTCCTCCTCGGCTCCCTGGCGGGCGCGCTCGGCCTGATCTTCGTCGCGAAGATCGGCCGCCAACTCGCCCTCGCCGCAGTGGGGTTGAGCATCGTGGCGGGCCTCGCGGGCCCGGCGGCGTACACCATGTCGACGGTCGACTCGGCGCACACCGGCTCCATCCCGACGGCCGGTCCGGCCGGCGCGAGCATGATGGGCGGCGGTCCCGGTGGCGGCGGCGGTCGCGGCGGCTTCGGCGGCGGCAACCGCACCGGCGGCACGGGCACGATGCCCGGCCAGCAGGGCGGCAACGGCGGCACCACCCAGAACCAGGGCGGCGGCTTCCCCGGCGGCGGCACGGGCACGATGCCCGGCGGCGGTACCGGTACGGCGCCCGGTGGTGGCGGTACGACCCAGAACCAGGGTGGCGGCTTCGGCGGCCAGATGGGCGGCGACGGTGGCATGGGCGGCGGCGGTGGCGTCGGCGGTCTGCTCAACGGCGCGACGGTCACCTCGGCGGCCAAGAAGCTGCTCCAGACGGACGCGAGCAAGTACACCTGGGTCGCCGCGTCCATCGGCTCCCAGAACGCGGCGAGCTACCAACTCGCCACCGGTGACCCGGTGATGGCGATCGGCGGCTTCAACGGCACCGACCCGTCGCCGACGCTGGCCCAGTTCCAGAAGTACGTGGCGGACGGAAAGATCCACTACTTCATCTCGGGCGGCACCGGCATGGGCGGCAGCAGCACCGGCAGCTCCTCGCAGATCACCTCGTGGGTCGAGAAGAACTACAAGAAGGTGACGGTCGGTTCGGCCACCTTCTACGACCTGACGCAGAAGACGAGCAGCTGACGCTTCTCCACTGAGCAGGGGCGGTGACCACATGGTCGCCGCCCCTCTTCATGTCCGGAGAATCTCCGTTGTACGCCGTATGGGAACTGTTCTACGGTGTACAGCATGCCGACCTCCTCCCATCCCAGGCGCTGGATCGTCCTGGGAGTCATCTGCCTCGCACAGCTCACCGTGCTGCTCGACAACACCGTCCTGAACGTGGCGATCCCCTCGCTCACCCGCGAACTCGACGCGAGCACCGCCGACATCCAGTGGATGATCAACGCGTACTCGCTCGTCCAGTCGGGGCTCCTGCTCACCGCGGGCAGCGCCGCCGACCGCTACGGCCGCAAGAAGATGCTGATCACCGGACTCGTCCTCTTCGGCGCGGGCTCGCTGATCGCCGGACTGGCCGACTCCACCGGGCAGTTGATCGCCGCGCGGGCCGGGATGGGGATCGGCGGGGCGCTGCTCATCACGACCACTCTCGCCGTCGTGATGCAGATCTTCACCCCCGAGGAACAGCCGAAGGCGATCGGCATCTGGGCCGCCGTCAACGCGCTCGGCTTCGCGACCGGCCCGCTCCTCGGCGGCTTCATGCTCAACCACTTCTGGTGGGGCGCGATCTTCCTGATCAACCTCCCGGTGGCCGCGCTCGCGCTGGTCGCGGCGGTGGCCCTGGTCCCCGAGTCGAAGAACCCGCGCGGCGACCGCCCCGACCTCCTCGGCGCCCTGCTCTCCACCGTCGGGATGGCCGCGCTGGTCTACGCGATCATCTCCGGCCCGGTCCACGGCTGGACGTCGGACCGGGTGCCGCTGATCGCGGCGGTCGCGGTCCGCGGTCACCGGGGTCGTCCTGATCACCTTCGGCATGGCGGGCTCCCTGTTCCTCCTCACCCAGCACCTCCAATTCGTCCTCGGCTACGGCCCGTTGGAGGCCGGCGTACGGACGGCGCCGCTCGCCCTGGTGATCGTCGCGCTCAACTTCTCGGGGTTGGCGGCGAAGTGGACGGCGAGGCTCGGAGCGCCGGTGGCGATCGGGCTGGGCATGGTGCTGATGTCGGCGGGGCTGGCGTCGATCGCGGTGGTCGCGTCCGGGGGGTATGCGGGGACGTTGGTGGGGTTGTCGCTGATCGGGGCGGGGGCGGCGATCAGCAATCCGGCGATGGCTCACGCGATCATGAGTGCGATTCCGCCGGAGAAGGCGGGGGTCGGCGCGGGTGTGAACGGCACGTTGGGGGAGTTCGGGAACGGGTTGGGGGTCGCCGTTCTCGGCGCGGTGCTGAGTTCACGGTTCGCGGCGGGCTCCTTGCCGGAGGGCCTGGCGGCGGCTTCTTCCGCCGAGGAGAGGAGGAGGGTGGTCGATTCCTTCTCCGCCGGGCTGGAGGCCAGTCAGTTGGTGGGGGCGGTGGCTGTTTTGGCCGGGGGGTTGCTCGCCGCGGCGTTGTTGTGGCGGGCGGAGCGGGCAGACTCGGGGGTGGTGGTCGCTCAGTAGTGTCCGCGGGTCCGTCGTGGCTGGTCGCGCCCACGCGGCGGAGCCGCGGATGTCAGGGCCCCGCGCTCCTGCATACAGTGATCCGGATCGAGATCTTGAGGAAGGTGCGTCATGGCCAAGACACCCCCGTCGTCAGGGCGTTCCGCGCGCACCAGTGTCTGGCTCGGGACGAAGACGCGCCGGAGCGGACGGAGCGGGGGACAACCCTCCGGGCTCGACCGCACCCGCATCACCGACGCCACCGTACGACTGCTGGACGCCGAAGGGCTCGCGAAGTTCTCCATGCGGAGGCTGGCGGCCGAGCTGAACGTGACGGCGATGTCCGTCTACTGGTACGTCGACACGAAGGACGACCTCCTCGAACTCGCCATGGACGCCGTCTTCGGCGAGCTGCCGCCGCTGCCCGATCCGGAGGCGGCGGGCGAGGACTGGCGGGACCAGCTCCGCACGCTGGCCACGGAGTACCGGCGGCTGCTGGTCCGGCACCCGTGGCTGTCGCCGCTCGCCGGGACGTTTCTCAACATCGGGCCGAACAACCTGTCCTTCTCCCGTGCCGTGCAGCGCGTGATCCGGCGCACGGGGCTGCCGGACCACGGGCTGACGGGTGCGATCTCGGCCGTCTTCCAGTTCGTGTACGGCTACGGCACGATCGAGGGCCACTTCTTCGCCCGGGTCGCCGACGCCGGCATGACCCCCGACGACTACTTCCGGCACGCCATGACGACGTTCGACGGGGCCCCGACGACCGCCGAGATCGTGGAGGAGTCCAGGAAACTCATGGCGGCCCGGGGCGGCGACACGGTCGCGGAGATGATGGACCGGGACTTCACCTTCGCCCTGGACCTGCTGGTGGCGGGCATCGAGGCGATGGTGAAACGGGGTTGAACTTCTGTGCGGAGACTAGTCGTCAGTGGCCAGCCGCGCCGGAAAACCGCCGGTGGCGATCGGTCCCCAGCGCTCCGGGGTGACCCGGATGATCGACTTGCCCTGCTTCAGCATCGCCGCGCGGTACTCGTCCCAGTCCGGGTGCTCCCCCGCGATGTTGCGGTAGTACTCGACGAGCGGTTCCACGGAGTCCGGCGGGTCGATGACCTCGGCCGTGCCGTCGATCTGGACCCACGGGTCGTTCCACTCGTCGCTCACGACGACGATGCTGACCCGCGGGTCCCGCTTGGCGTTGCGGGTCTTGGCCCGCTCGGGGTACGTGGAGACGACGATCCGCCCGGAGTCGTCCACCCCACAGGTCAGCGGCGAGGCCTGCGGACTGCCGTCGGCCCGCCGGGTCAGCAGCAGCGCGCGGTGGCGGGGTCGTACGAAGTCGAGCAACTCGTCCAGGGTGACTTTGGTGTTGGTCGCGATGTTCGGTGCCATACCGCCACCCTAGGCGCACGGCCCCCGCTCACGCCTGCGGCAGCGACTCCCCCTGCACCGCCTGGACGTCCAGCTCGACCTTGAGGGTCGTACCGATCGCGGCGATGCCCGCCTGGACGACCTGGTTGTAGTTCATCGCGAAGTCCTCGCGGCGCAGTTCCGTGGTGGCCCGGAACGCGGCCCGTGTGCCGCCCCAGGGGTCGGCTCCGGTGCCGAGGTAGGCGAGGTCGAGGGCGACGGGCCGTACGACACCGTGGAGGGTCAGTTCGCCGGAGACGGTCCAGCGGTCGGAGCCGGCCGGGGTCAGGCCCGTGGAGCGGTAGGTGATCTCCGGGTGG
>NZ_JAENRY010000322.1 GCF_016612545.1 Streptomyces sp. MBT65
GCCCGAGCGCTTGCGGCGGATCGCGGGGCTGCTCGACGAGGTCGCCGGCGACGCCGTACTCGCGGCGCATGTGAGGGACGAGACGCGGCGGATGGCGCGGCGGTGCGCCCGCGCGCTGGGGGACACCGAGACCGTCGTACGGGTGGCGGGCCGTTGCCCCTGGTGCGACTCGGTGTCGCTGCGGGCCTTCCCGGACCGGGGCGCGGTGCTCTGTGTGAACCCGGCCTGCCGTTGCTCGGCGCCCGACTGCGGCTGCCACGACGACCCGGCCTACCGGCACACCTGGGACGAGGGGGAGTGGAGCCGATGAGCACACCGACGATGACGGCATCGAGAATGACGACAACGAGGATGACGACAACGAGGATGACGACAACGGCGAGGACCGGGCCGCCGACGCTGATCCCCGGGCCGCTCGCCGCGCAGGAGGCCGGGGTCGCGCCCGCCACCATCCGCAAGTGGGTCCAGCTCGGCCGGCTCCGGGCGGCGGGGCGGGCGGGCCGCGCGCAGCTGTTCCGCCTGGAGGACGTGTTCGCCGCGGAACGCACCGCCCGCCGTACCCGCTGACCCCGCTCACCCCGCTCTCCTCTCTTCTTTAGGGAGCGGGGTGGCGGTCCTCTTTCGGTATCGATCGGCATCGGTGGGGAACCGGTGCCGATTTCGGTGCGTTGGAGCATCATGGAGGCATTCGGTCTCCGGCGCCGGGGGAGGTGTTCCGTGTCGTACCCGACACCGTGGCAGGGGCAGTGGCCGCACCAGCCGTCGCCGGGACAGGGCGGGGCCTCGATGCTGGCCGCCACCGCCGACCGCGAGCGGGCCGTGGACGTGCTCCGCGCGGGCTATGCGGAGGGCCGGCTGCGGGAGGACGAGCTGGAGAAGCGGGTCGCCCGGGCCTACGACGCCCGCACGGTGGGCGAGTTGATGCTCCTGGTCGCCGATCTGCCCCAGGGTCCGCAGACATCGCCGGCCGTCCAGGGGCCGCCGATGGGCTTCCGGCCGGTGCCGCCGACGTTCCTGCCGTCCCCGGTGCCGCGGACCAACGGCAAGGCGGTCGGCGCGCTGGTCTGCGGCCTGCTGACCGTGCCGACGCTCGGGCTCACCGGCATCCCCGCGGTGGTCCTCGGTCACACCGCCCGCGCGGAGCTGCGCCGGACCGACGAGGCCGGTGACGGGATGGCGCTGACCGGACTGGTCTTCGGCTGGCTCTCCATCGCGGGCTGGGCGCTGCTGATCCTGCTGGGACTGATAGCGGCCTCCGCGTCCTCCGGCTGAGGACTCGGCGTCCCCTCGGTTTGGGGTTCTGTGTCCCCCGGCCGAAGGTTGCGTGCCGTCCGGCTGAGGGCTCCGCGACTCCCGGCTTGGGGTTCTGCGTCCCCCGGCCGAGGGTTCCGTGCCGTCCGATCGAGGGCTCCGCGCCCCCCCCGGTCGAAGGTTCCCTGTCCTCTGGCCGAGGTCTCCGCGATCCCCTGCCGAGGGTTCCGCGCCGTCCGGCCGAGGTCTCCGCGCTCCCCGGCCGAGGGCTCCGAGCCCTCCGGCCGACCGCTTCGAGCCGTAGATTTGAAGATCGCGGAGGAGGTGCGGCTTCGGCATGTTCCCTGCCGAGCCGTGGGTGACACCCATTTGTTTTGACCGCAGCGAATGAGGTAGGTACGCTCCTACCTTGTGCCTGGGGTGTGCCCTGGCTCCCGTGCGTGCCTTGAACCGCACTAAGGGAGCCGACACCGGCCACCGCGATCCGCGCCCCTTTTGCTTACCGGCGAAAGTCTGCGGGATCCGACACACCCGACCGCGTGGGTCGGCGACGTTCCAGGTTAGCTTCACCATCGGCACACAGAAACCGGAGAAGTAGTGCCTACGATCCAGCAGCTGGTCCGGAAGGGCCGGCAGGACAAGGTCGAGAAGAACAAGACGCCCGCACTCGAGGGTTCGCCCCAGCGTCGCGGCGTCTGCACGCGTGTGTTCACGACCACCCCGAAGAAGCCGAACTCGGCCCTGCGTAAGGTCGCGCGTGTGCGTCTGACCAGCGGGATCGAAGTCACCGCTTACATTCCGGGTGAGGGACACAACCTGCAGGAGCACTCCATCGTGCTCGTGCGTGGCGGTCGTGTGAAGGACCTGCCCGGTGTTCGCTACAAGATCATCCGCGGTTCGCTCGACACCCAGGGTGTCAAGAACCGCAAGCAGGCCCGCAGCCGCTACGGCGCCAAGAAGGAGAAGTAGAAAATGCCTCGTAAGGGCCCCGCCCCGAAGCGCCCGGTCATCATCGACCCGGTCTACGGTTCTCCTCTTGTCACCTCCCTGATCAACAAGGTGCTGCTGAACGGCAAGCGCTCCACCGCCGAGCGCATCGTGTACGGCGCCATGGAGGGCCTGCGCGAGAAGACCAGCAACGACCCGGTCATCACGCTGAAGCGCGCGCTGGAGAACATCAAGCCCACGCTCGAGGTCAAGTCCCGCCGAGTCGGCGGTGCGACGTACCAGGTTCCGATCGAGGTCAAGCCCGGTCGCGCCAACACGCTCGCGCTGCGCTGGCTGGTCGGCTACTCCCGCGCCCGTCGCGAGAAGACCATGACCGAGCGTCTGCTCAACGAGCTTCTCGACGCTTCGAACGGCCTCGGTGCGGCCGTCAAGAAGCGCGAGGACACCCACAAGATGGCCGAGTCCAACAAGGCCTTCGCGCACTACCGCTGGTAGTCGCAGCCCACATCGAGACCGAGAGAAGACCGAAGCCTTATGGCTACCACTTCACTTGACCTGGCCAAGGTCCGCAACATCGGGATCATGGCTCACATCGACGCGGGTAAGACGACCACCACAGAGCGGATCCTCTTCTACACCGGCGTCAGCTACAAGATCGGTGAGGTCCACGACGGCGCTGCCACCATGGACTGGATGGAGCAGGAGCAGGAGCGTGGCATCACGATCACCTCTGCTGCCACCACCTGTCACTGGCCGCTCGAGGACGACGACTACACGATCAACATCATCGACACCCCCGGGCACGTCGACTTCACCGTCGAGGTGGAGCGTTCGCTCCGCGTCCTCGACGGTGCCGTCACCGTGTTCGACGGCGTCGCGGGTGTCGAGCCGCAGTCCGAGACGGTGTGGCGTCAGGCCGACCGTTACGGCGTGCCGCGCATCTGCTTCGTCAACAAGCTCGACCGGACCGGCGCGGAGTTCCACCGCTGCGTCGACATGATCCAGGACCGCCTCGGTGCGGTCCCGCTGATCATGCAGCTTCCGATCGGTGCCGAGATGGACTTCAAGGGCGTTGTGGACCTGGTCCGCATGAAGGCGCTCGTGTGGTCCGCCGAGGCCGCCAAGGGCGAGATGTACGACGTCGTCGACATCCCGGCCACGCACGCCGAGGCCGCCGAGGAGTACCGCGGCAAGCTCGTCGAGGCCGTGGCGGAGAACGACGACGAGATCATGGAGCTGTTCCTGGAGGGCCAGGAGCCCACCGAGGAGCAGCTGTACGCCGCGATCCGTCGCGTCACCATCGCGTCCGGCAAGTCCAACGGCATCACGGTCACCCCGGTGTTCTGTGGCACCGCGTTCAAGAACAAGGGCGTCCAGCCCCTGCTCGACGCGGTCGTGCGCTACCTGCCGACCCCCCTCGACGTGGAGGCCATCGAAGGCCACGACGTCAAGGACCCCGAGGTCGTCGTCAAGCGCAAGCCGTCCGTGGAAGAGCCGCTGTCCGCGCTCGCGTTCAAGATCATGAGCGACCCGCACCTGGGCAAGCTCACCTTCGTCCGGGTTTACTCGGGCCGCCTGGAGACCGGCACCGCGGTGCTGAACTCCGTCAAGGGCAAGAAGGAGCGCATCGGCAAGATCTACCGCATGCACGCGAACAAGCGTGAGGAGATCGACGCGGTGGGCGCCGGCGACATCGTCGCCGTCATGGGCCTGAAGCAGACCACCACCGGTGAGACGCTGTGCGACGAGAAGAACCCGGTGATCCTGGAGTCCATGGACTTCCCGGCGCCGGTCATTCAGGTCGCCATCGAGCCCAAGTCCAAGGGTGACCAGGAGAAGCTGGGTATTGCCATCCAGCGTCTCGCGGAGGAGGACCCCTCCTTCCACGTTCACTCGGACGAGGAGACCGGCCAGACCATCCTCGGCGGTATGGGCGAGCTGCACCTCGAGGTGCTGGTCGACCGTATGAAGCGCGAGTTCAAGGTCGAGGCCAACGTCGGCAAGCCGCAGGTCGCCTACCGTGAGACGATCCGCAAGGCCGTCGAGCGCGTGGACTACACCCACAAGAAGCAGACCGGTGGTACCGGTCAGTTCGCCAAGGTGCAGATCGCGATCGAGCCGATCACCGAGTCCGACGGCCCGGCGTACGAGTTCGTGAACAAGGTCACCGGTGGCCGTATCCCGCGGGAGTACATCCCGTCGGTGGACGCCGGTGCGCAGGAGGCCATGCAGTTCGGCATCCTCGCCGGCTACGAGATGACGGGCGTCCGCGTCACGCTTCTCGATGGTGCCTACCACGAGGTCGACTCCTCCGAGCTGGCGTTCAAGATCGCCGGTTCGCAGGCCTTCAAGGAGGCCGCGCGCAAGGCGTCCCCCGTGCTCCTTGAGCCGATGATGGCCGTCGAGGTCACCACGCCCGAGGACTACATGGGTGAGGTCATCGGCGACATCAACTCCCGCCGTGGTCAGATCCAGGCCATGGAGGAGCGTGCCGGTGCGCGCGTCGTGAAGGGCCTCGTGCCCCTCTCGGAGATGTTCGGCTACGTCGGCGACCTCCGCAGCAAGACCTCGGGTCGCGCAAGCTACTCGATGCAGTTCGACTCCTACGCCGAGGTTCCCAGGAACGTCGCCGAGGAGATCATCGCGAAGGCCAAGGGCGAGTAACACACACCGTTTACACGCTTTAGGCTTGACACCGACCGCCGGGGCTCACCCGGGAGGGCAGAGCCCGGCGGGCGGCATCCCAGCAAAGATCACCTGGCGCCGATGAGTAAGGCGTACCAGAACCACTCCGCAGGAGGACCCCAGTGGCGAAGGCAAAGTTCGAGCGGACTAAGCCGCACGTCAACATCGGCACCATCGGTCACATCGACCACGGTAAGACGACCCTCACGGCCGCCATTACCAAGGTGCTGCACGACGCGTACCCGGACCTGAACGAGGCCTCGGCCTTCGACCAGATCGACAAGGCTCCTGAGGAGCGCCAGCGCGGTATCACGATCTCGATCGCGCACGTCGAGTACCAGACCGAGACGCGTCACTACGCCCACGTCGACTGCCCCGGTCACGCGGACTACATCAAGAACATGATCACGGGTGCGGCGCAGATGGACGGCGCCATCCTCGTGGTCGCGGCCACCGACGGCCCGATGCCGCAGACCAAGGAGCACGTGCTCCTGGCCCGCCAGGTCGGCGTTCCGTACATCGTTGTCGCCCTGAACAAGGCCGACATGGTGGACGACGAGGAGATCCTGGAGCTCGTCGAGCTCGAGGTCCGTGAGCTCCTCTCCGAGTACGAGTTCCCGGGCGACGACCTGCCGGTCGTCAAGGTCTCGGCGCTCAAGGCGCTCGAGGGCGACAAGGAGTGGGGCCAGACGGTCCTCGACCTGATGGCCGCCGTCGACGAGGCGATCCCGACCCCGCCGCGTGACACCGAGAAGCCGTTCCTCATGCCCGTCGAGGACGTCTTCACGATCACCGGTCGCGGTACGGTCGTCACCGGCCGTATCGAGCGTGGTGTCCTGAAGGTCAACGAGACCGTTGACATCATCGGCATCAAGCAGGAGAAGACCACCACCACGGTCACCGGCATCGAGATGTTCCGCAAGCTGCTCGACGAGGGCCAGGCGGGCGAGAACGTCGGCCTCCTCCTCCGTGGCATCAAGCGCGAGGACGTCGAGCGCGGCCAGGTCATCATCAAGCCCGGCTCGGTCACCCCGCACACGGAGTTCGAGGCCCAGGCGTACATCCTGTCCAAGGACGAGGGTGGCCGTCACACGCCGTTCTTCAACAACTACCGTCCCCAGTTCTACTTCCGCACCACGGACGTGACCGGCGTCGTGACCCTCCCCGAGGGCACCGAGATGGTCATGCCGGGCGACAACACTGAGATGACGGTTTCGCTCATCCAGCCCGTCGCCATGGAAGAGGGCCTGAAGTTCGCCATCCGCGAGGGTGGCCGCACGGTGGGCGCCGGCCAGGTCACCAAGATCAACAAGTAGTTCCGATCTGATCTGGTAGCAGTTTCCAGAGGGGCCCGTACGACTTCGGTCGTACGGGCCCCTTTGCCGTCCCGGGGCCGCCGTTACGAAACTATTCGGCGCGTACGACCCGTTGCCCCCTCCTTCCCCTCGCCCCACCATTTGTCATGCCGCTGAGCAAATTCGCTTCGGAGGGATGAGTCATGGGCGAGCGCGTGAGCCGAAGAGCCGTTCTGGGCGCGGGACTTGCCGCGGTGCCGGTGCTGTCGTCGGGGGTCCCGCGGCCCCTGGACACGGGTGCGTACATCTCCTTCTCGCGTACGGCGGGTGCCTTCCCCCTCGTCGGCGCCCCAGTCCTGGTGGATCCGGACGATCACCCCGGAGTCGTACGGGTGGCAGGGGATCTTCGCGACGACATCGAACGCGTCACCGGCTTACGCCCCGGTGGGGTGCTCGCGCGAGAGGTGGTGCTGGTCGGCACGATCGGCCGCAGCGCGCTGATCGACGGACTCGTGACCGCCGGGAAACTGGACGTCTCCGGGGTGCGGGGCAGATGGGAGACCTCGCTCCAGACGGTGGTCGAACGGCCGATGCCCGGGGTGGAGCGGGCGTTCGTCGTCGCGGGGAGCGACCCGCGCGGCACGATCTTCGGTGTCTACGACGTGTCGTACGGCATCGGGGTCTCGCCCTGGCACTGGTGGGACGACGTACTGCCGACCCATCGGGACGAGGTGTGGGTGCGGCCGGGGCGGTACTCGCAGGGCACGCCGGTGGTGAAGTACCGCGGCTTCTTCATCAACGACGAGAACCCGGCGCTGGGGACATGGGCGCCGGCGTACTTCGGGCCGGGCAGGGCGCCGGGGTATCCGGGCGGCTTCACCGCGGACTTCTACGGCAGGGTCTTCGAGGTGCTGCTGCGGCTGAAGGGGAACTACCTCTGGCCGGCGGTGTGGGGGCGGGCGTTCGCGGAGGACGATCCGGAGAACCACCGGCGTGCTTCGGAGTACGGGGTTGTCATGGGCACGTCTCATGAGGCGCCGATGATGCGGGGGATCGAGGAGTGGAACCGGCACGCCGTGGCCGCCGTCCGGGACTCCTCCGGCGCGATCGTGACGCCGGGGCATGATCCGTACGGCGGGACGGGTGAGTGGTCGTACCGGCTCAACTCCCCGGCGATCCGGGCCTATTGGCGGGCCGGTGTGCAGCGCATGGTCGACCAGGGCTTCGAGGGCGTCGTCACGCTCGGCATGCGCGGGAACGGCGACACGAGCCTCCCGGACGGTGACGGTGTCGAGTTGATGCGGGAGATCATCGCGGCACAGCGGCGGATCATCGAGGAGGTGACAGGCCGGCCGGCGGCGGAGACCCCGCAGGTGTGGACGCTGTACAAGGAGGTGCAGCGGTACTGGGACCGGGGGTTGAGGGCGCCGGACGACGTCACGGTCGTCCTGACGGACGACAACTGGGGGAACGTCCGCAAGCACCCGGATCCCGCTGAGCCCGGGCGGGTCGGGGGCTACGGGCTGTACTACCACTTCGACTATGTGGGCGCCGGGCGGAACTACAAGTGGGTGGACACGGCGAACCTGCGGAACGTGTGGGAGCAACTGCACGCGGCCCACGCGTACGGGAACCGGGGGTTGTGGGTCGCGAACGTGGGCGACCTGAAGGGGAACGAGCTCCCGACCGAGTTCTTCCTCAACTATGCCTGGAATCCAGAGCGTTGGGACGTCGACGAGCTTCCGGGCTGGGAACTCCGGTACGCACGGCAGAACTTCGGGGCGGGGCAGTCGCAGGAGATCGCTGAAGTGCTGGCGACGTACGGGCAGTTGCAGGCGCGCCGCAAACCGGAGTTGCTGAACCGGCGGATCACTCTCGTCGACGGCCGGGTGGTGTACGACGACCGGCAGACGCCGTTCGCCTTCGGGCACCGGGAGTTGGAGCGGGTCACGGAGGAGTGGCGGGAGCTGGGGCGGCGGGCCGAGCGGATCGAGCGGCGGTTGCCGGGGGGTGGGGTGCGGGACGCGTGGTTCGAACTCGTCGGGTACGAGGTGCTGGCGACCGCCAACCTGTACGCGCTGCGGTGGGCCGAGTTCACGAACCTGCTGTACGCGGCGCAGGGCCGGGCCGCGACGAACGACCTCGCGGACGCGGCGGAGGCGGGCCTGGCACGGGACTTCGCCCTGGCCGAGCGCTTCAACTCGGCGGTGGCGGGCGGGAAGTGGGCCGGTTTCCAGACCCAGCCGCACATCGACTACGGGGATGTGGAGCGGTACGGGCCCAATGCCGGGTGGCAGCAACCGGAGCGGGACAACGTGGCGTTGGCGGATGTGTTGTTTCCGGCGGTGCGGCGGATTGGGGTGGGGGAGGG
>NZ_JAENRY010000323.1 GCF_016612545.1 Streptomyces sp. MBT65
GGGTCGCACGAGCCGTTCGCGGCGCCGGTGCATGCCGCTCGGCCGCATCGGGGGTCGAGCGAAGTGGCGCGGCGGATGCGGGAGTTGATCGGGGCCGCCGACCGGCCCACTCCTCCGCTCGGGCGGATCCAGGACCCGTACGGGTTCCGGTGTCTGCCGCAGATCCACGGTCCCGCGCACGACGCCGCGGACGCGTTGGAGGAGGTGCTCGCGATCGAGATCAACGCCGCCGCCGAGAACCCCTTCATCTCCGCCGAGGACATGACCGCCTACCACCACGGCGGCTTCTACCAGGCCCAACTCGTCCTCGCCCTGGACCACTTCAGGCTCGCGCTCACCCAGGTCGCCCGGCTGTCGACCTCCCGGCTCTCCTCGCTCAACGAACCCGGGTTCACCCGCCTCAAGCCCTTCCTCGCCGACAACGAACCCGCCTCCTCCGGCGTGATGATCCTGGAGTACGCCGCCGCGGCCGCGCTCGGCGACCTGCGCGCGTTCTCGGCTCCCGCCTCGCTCGGGCACGCTGTACTCTCCCGGGGCGTCGAGGAACAGGCCAGCTTCGCCTCGCTCGCCGCACGTCAGACACTGCGCGCCTGCCGCGCGTACCGTCTCGTCGTCGGCTGCGAACTCGTCGCCGCCGTCCGGGCGTTGCGCCAGCGGGACCTGCGGCCCGACCCGGAACTCCCGGTCGGCCGTGCGCTGGAGCTGGCCGAGTCCGTACTCACCGACGAGACGGCGGACCGGCCGCTCACGGACGATGTGACGGCGGCGGCGGGACTGCTGGACCGGTTCACGGACATCTGGAGGGGGAGCACGGCATGAGCGTGGACGGCACTGTGGACAGGGTGGACAGGGTGGACAGGGCGGACAGGGCGGACAGGGGTGTGGACAGGGGTATGGACGTGACCGACAGCCCGGCGGCACGGTTGCAGGCGCTCTTCGAGGGGCACCGGCTCACGCCGACCCAGCGGCGCATCGCGCACAGCATGGTGCGGCGCGCCGCCGAGGTGCCGTTCCTCTCCAGCGTCGAACTCGCCGAACTCGCCGGGGTCAGCCAGCCCTCCGTGACCCGCTTCGCGGTCGCCCTCGGCTTCGACGGCTACCCGGCCCTGCGCAAACACCTCCGCGAGGTCGCGCCCGCCGAGTCCGTCACCGACACGGCGTCGTACAACGAGTACCAGCAGGCCGTAGAGGCGGAGATCGAGAACCTCAAGCACCTCGCCGAGATACTGGCCGACCCCCGCCCGGTCGCGAAGGCCGGCCGACTGCTCGCCGCCTCGCGCCCGCTGCCCGTCCTCGGCCTGCGCGCGGCGGCCTCCCAGGCGTACGGCTTCGCGTACTTCGCCGCCAAGGTCCACCCGGACGTACGGCTGCTCAACGAGGGCGGCACGATGATCCACGACCGGATCGACGCGGCCGTCCGGGCCGGTGCCACCGCCCTGCTGTGCTTCGCGCTGCCCCGGCACCCGCGCGAGGTCGTCGACACCCTGGCGTACGCGCGGGAGGCGGGCCTGACCGTCGTCACCGTCGCGGACTCGGCGTTCGCGCCCGTCGCCAAGGTCTCCGACCTGCTCATCCCGGCCGCCGTCGGCACCGGCCTCGCCTTCGACACGGCCTGCGCGCCGATGCTGCTGGGCCGGGTCCTGCTGGAGGCGATGTGCGACGACCTGCCGGACGCGCAGGCCCGGTTGGAGGAGTTCGACGCGCGGGCGGCGGCGCGGGGGCTGTTCGTGGAGTGAGACACGCTGTCCCATCTGGTGTCTTCTCAGACTCGTCTCACGTTCGCTCACTAGTCTCACGGCCCGACGGAACTGTGCCGGGACGACCAGGAGGCGGGACGTGGCACGCGGAGATCGCAGAGTCCAGGGGCTGGCCCGAGTGGCCGTCGTCGTACGAGCCGGGGCCGCCCCCACGTGGTGGTTCGGGGTGCTGGCGGCGGGTGTCGGCGTGCTGCCGTCCGGCATCACCGGGCGCCGGATCGGGGTGATGGCCGGGGCCGCCCTGTTCATCCTCGCGGCGCTCGTGGTGTCGTACGCGCGCCGCAAGCGCTACACCACCCTCGCCCGCGCCGCCGCCCGGGCCGGGAAGCACGACGTGCTCCAGGACCGCGCGGTCTCCGTACGGAACTGGCGCCGCGGCCACCGCTGGTGGCTCGTCCTCGCCTGCGCGCTCGCGCTGGGCAGCGCGTTCGCCGTGCCGGCGGCCGGCGGCATGCTGCTCGCCGGCGCCGGTACCGGGCTGCGCCTGAAGGCCGCCTGGCTGGGCCGCCGTGAGCGGGCCGACGACGTACTGCTGTGGATCCGCGTCGACTGGCTGGACAAGCGGGGCGGCGCCCCGGCCGGCAAGCCGGTCAGGGGCTACCGCTCCACCGGCATCGCCGCGGGCGACGCGACCCCGGGTGGGGCGCGCCGCCGCGGCGACGTCTACGCGTAGTCGGATCCCGGAGGCGGGCCTACACCTCCAGGTCCGCCTCGATCTTCTTCAACTGGTGCCGGGCCATCGCCAGGTTGGCGCGGCCGGCGTCCAGCACCAGGTAGAGGAACAGGCCGTTGCCGCCCCGGCCCTTGAGCAGGCGGATCAGGTGGTACTGGCTGGAGAGGGTGATCAGGATGTCCTCGATCTCGCCCTTCAGCCCGAGGTGCTCCATCGTGCGCAGTTTGGAGCGCACGACGTCGGTGTTCCCGGCGGCGGCGACGCCGAGGTCGAAGGTCTTGCTGCCGCCCATCGTGCCGAGCGCCATTCCGCTGGTGTAGTCGACGAGCGCGACCCCGGTCGCGCCCTCGATGGAGGTCAGCGCCTCTTTGAGGGAGGTTTCGGTGTTGGCCATGACTGTGCTCCTTTGGGTCCGTTCAACTTTCCGTGGTGGTGCGCGCGTTGGTGCCTGTGGTGGTGCGTGGTGCGCGCGCTGTTCTCGTTCGTGCGGTGGTGGTCTTGGTGGGCGCGGCCCGGGCCTGCTCCGCGGCCTCGGCCTCCGCCGCGGCCGCCGCCTCGGCGTCGACCAGTTCTCCGATCCGGACCCCCGCGCGGCGGCCCTCCAGCAGCAGCCGGCCGACGTTCACCCGGTCCTGGGCGAGCACGGTCAGCACGGCGCCGCGGCCCGCCGCGTAGGTCGCGACATAGCCGTAGACCCCGCGCACGATCAGCTCGCGGAAGTCGCCCTGACCGGTCGCGTCCGCCATCCGTACGGCCACGCCGAGCGCCGTCACGGTCAGCGCGGCCACCCGCTCCGGCTCGACGCCCGGGGTGTCCTGCGCCAGCACGAGACCGTCGACGCCCGCCGCCAGCGCCCCGGTCAACTGGGGCACCCGGGCTCTCAACCGGCGCAGCTCGTCGAGGATCTCGGCCTCGGCGGCCATCGGCTCTCTCCTCTCGGCGCGTGCTCGCTGCCACTCAAAGGGCCTCCAGCGCATCCCTGAGCCTCTTCAGCAATGTGATGTCGGGATCGGTGACGTCCGGCAGCCGCGGCGCGGCGACGGGCGCGGGCGGCCGGGGCGAGACGAGCCCCGCCGACACCAGCCGACGGACGTCCAGCAGCGTGGGATAGGCCCGCCGGCCCAGCGCCCGCGCGATGTCCGTCGCCGTCCGTACGCCGTCCACCAGCGTCAGCACCGCCGCCTGCCGGGCGGTGACCGGCGGGGGCGCGACGGGGTCGGCCCGCACCAGCGGCGCGCCGTCCGTCGCCGCGTCCGGCCAGACGCGGTGCAGCAGATCGCGGCGGCGCAGCGTCTCCCGCTCCAGTGCGGCCACCGGAACCGGCCGCACACCCCCGACCGGATGTGTCACGCCGTACCGGAAACGCCCCGGGGTGCTGCTCGGCGCGAGCACGAAGTACGCCGCGTCGTACAGCGCCCCCAGATGGCACAGCTCCAGCGCGCCCGAGCTCAACTCGCCGCCGTCCAGCAGCAGTCGGGTCGTGGCGTGCCGTTCGTCGGTCGCCCTGGCGGCGGCCTCCCAGGCCTCGGCGCGCAGGGTGCCGTGCGCGGTGAGGAGCAGGTCGAGACCGGGGGCGAACGGGCTCTCGGCGTGCACGACCGCGCCGTCGACGAGATGCAGGCTGCCGCGCTCGCGCACGAGCACCCCGGTCGCCTCCTCGGCGGCGAGCCTGGTCAGCATCGGCGAGACCCCGCCCCAGCCGCGCTCCCCGGCGTCCGCCTTGGCCCGCACGGGCAGCCGCGGCGGCGGGGTGGCCGGTGTGGCCTTGACGGCGGTCATCCGAGCACCAGCCGTCCGGCCATCTCGCCGAGCCGGATCCGGGCCAGCGCGAGATTGCCCTCCGCTCGGGCCAGCCACAGATGCAGGAACACGCTGCTGTCGAACGACGTCCGCACGAACCTGAGCACGTGATAGCTGTCCCGGTTGCTGACGATCAGATCCTCCAGCGGAGGATCGTCGGCCTCCTCTCCTTCGGCCGCGTCGGACGCGAACGCCCGGTGCTCGGCCGCCAGTCGAGCCAGCTCCGCGGCCTCCGCCGCACTGGCCTCCTGGTCACCCCCGGGCGACTCTCCTACGACGCCCAGGGCCAGCCCGCTGGTCCAGTCGACCAGCGCGGCGCCCCGGGCACCGGGCAGTCGCATGGCCTCCAGTAAGCACTCGTCGATTCCGGGCACCGTGGCTCCCCTCCCGCCTGCGGTTCGGCTGAGTGACGACGAAGCTACGCACCGTATGGCCGAGGGGTGAGGGATCTGGCATTTTCCAGTGGGACATGCCCCGAGTGACTAAGGTGGGTCAACTGACCCCGTTTTCACACCAGTTGCACGAGCCAGTTGAACCGTGCGCCCACCGGCGCGCGTCAACGGCGCCCGGGAGCCCGCAGGGTGGTGAGCGCGGCGGCGTGCGCCCCGCCGGATTCGGCCACGATCTCCGCCGTCGTCTGCGGCTCCCGCACGGTCGCGAACGCCACACCCCCGGCACCGTCCTGGACGAAGCCGTAAATCCCGGGCCGGGCAAGGGAGTTGTAGGCGTAGTGGGCCGCGAAGTAGTACGCCCCGGTGTCCAGCGCCGCCGCGTGGTCCCCCTGCTCCAGCAGGGGCAACGCCTGTCCCTGTGCGAGCAGATCACCCGCGAAGCAGGCGGGCCCGGCGACGTCCTGCACCACGTCCGCCCCCGACTTGGGCCGCCCCTTCCCGTCGTAGGCGGCGATCCGCAGCGGCCACGACTGCGGCGCGTACACCGTCCGCGTCGCGACCTGCACCCCCGCGTGCGTGATCGCGATCGGCCGCCCGCCGGCGCTCTTCGTGTACTCGACCCGGGCCACCACCGTCCCCTGCTTGGCCAGCATCGACCGCCCGAACTCGGTCACCAGCCCGTACCGCCCGTCGAACAGCCCTGGTACCGCCTCCCGCAACAGCCGCGCGTACTGGGCGTACGTCGGACTCGTCGCGTCCGAGCCGAAGTTCACCCCCAGCCCGCCGCCGATGTCGAGCGTGTCGATCTGCCGCCGCCCGAGCCGCGCGTTGATCTCCTCCGCCAGTTCGTACGTCTCGGCGACACCCCGCGCGAGCAGCGCCAGCGGAATCCCCTGCGACCCGGTGTGCGCGTGCAGCCGACTCAGCCACGGCCGCTCGGCGAACGCCCGCACCACCCACTCCCGCGCCCCCTCGTCCCGCAGCGCCACCCCGAACTTCGAGGTGGCCGTGGCGGTGGACAGCGCGGCGATGGAACCCGCCCCGATCTGCGGATTGACCCGGATCCCGAGCGGCGAACGACTGCCGGCCGACCGCATCAGCCCATCGACCCGCTCCAACTCCTGCGGATTGTCGACGTTCACCGCGATCCCCAGCGCCAGCGCCTCCCGCAGCTCCGCCGGCGTCTTCGCGGGCGCGTCGAGCACGGTCCGCTCCGGCCGTACGCCCGCCGCCCGCGCCAGCGCCAACTCGCCCGGGCTGGCCACCTCCGCGCCGATCCCCTCCTCGTGCAGCAGCCGCAGCACGGGCACGAGCGGGCTCGCCTTCACGGCGAACGCGTGCAGCACGGGCGTCCCGGGCGCCGTCACCGCGTCGAAGGCCGCGCGCAGCGCCGCCGCCGACTCCCGGACACCGGTCACGTCCAGCAGGGCGACGATGGGCGAACCCGGCCCCAGCAGCCCCTGTTCGATCGCCGCCCGCACCGCCTGGTCCCGGCGCGCGGTCCGCTCGGCGCCGTCCGTGTGACCCTGGTGTACGTCGTTCACTGCGTCCCCCGTCGTGTCGTTGCCCGTGGTCCTTACATCCAGCCAAACATCCAGAGCCTGCCCACTACGACGCCTCGATGTATTGACTAGTTCTATTCAGGACGCCAGGATGTGAATAACCGCAGTAAAGATGTGCACACAGATCCGCTGAGAGCAGTCCGCTAGGAGGCAGACCATGTCAGGACCCCGCCCCGTACGAGCACCCCGCGGTACGGAACTGAGCGCCCTGGGATGGCAGCAGGAAGCCGCCCTGCGGATGCTGCAGAACAACCTGGACCCCGAGGTCGCCGAACACCCCGACAAGCTCGTCGTCTACGGCGGCACCGGCAAGGCCGCGCGCGACTGGCGCTCCTTCGACGCCATGGTCCGCACGCTGCGCACCCTCAAGCAGGACGAGACGATGCTCGTCCAGTCCGGCCGCCCCGTCGGCGTGATGCAGACCCACGAGTGGGCGCCGCGCGTCCTCATCGCCAACTCCAACCTGGTCGGCGACTGGGCCAACTGGGAGGAGTTCCGGCGCCTCGAGGCCCTCGGCCTCACCATGTACGGCCAGATGACCGCCGGTTCCTGGATCTACATCGGCACCCAGGGCATCCTCCAGGGCACCTACGAGACCTTCGCCGCCGTCGCCGCGAAGAAGTTCAACGGCACCCTCGCCGGGACCATCACCCTCACCGCCGGCCTCGGCGGCATGGGCGGCGCCCAGCCCCTCGCGGTCACGATGAACGACGGCGTCGCGATCTGTATCGACGTCGACCCGCGCGCCATCGAGCGCCGCATCGAGCACCGCTACCTCGACGTCAAGGCCGACAACCTGCGCCACGCCCTGGAGTTGGCCGTCGAGGCCCGCGACGCCCGCCGCCCGCTCTCCATCGGCCTCCTCGGCAACGCGGCGGAGCTGCTCCCGCAGATGCTCGCCGAGGGCGCCCCCATCGACATCGTGACCGACCAGACCTCGGCCCACGACCCGCTCGCCTACCTCCCGGTGGGCATCGCCTTCGAGGACATGGCCGACGCCGCCGCGAAGGACCCGGCGGGCTTCACCGTCCGCGCCCGGGAGTCCATGGCCACGCACGTCGAGGCGATGGTCGGCTTCATGGACGCCGGCGCCGAGGTCTTCGACTACGGCAACTCGATCCGCGGCGAGGCTCAACTCGCCGGATACGACCGGGCGTTCGCCTTCCCCGGCTTCGTCCCCGCCTACATCCGCCCCCTCTTCTCCGAGGGCAAGGGCCCCTTCCGCTGGGCCGCCCTCTCCGGCGAGGCCTCCGACATCCACAAGACGGACAAGGCGATCCTCGACCTCTTCCCGGAGAACGAGTCCCTCCACCGCTGGATCAAGCTGGCCGGTGAGCGCGTCCACTTCCAGGGCCTCCCGGCCCGCATCTGCTGGCTCGGCTACGGCGAGCGCGACAAGGCCGGCGAGCGCTTCAACGACATGGTGGCGAGCGGCGAGCTGGCGGCGCCCCTGGCCATCGGCCGTGACCACCTCGACTGCGGCTCCGTCGCCTCCCCCTACCGCGAGACCGAGGCCATGCTCGACGGCTCCGACGCGATCGCCGACTGGCCGCTGCTGAACGCCATGGTCAACGTCGCCTCCGGCGCCTCCTGGGTCTCCATCCACCACGGCGGCGGCGTCGGCATGGGCCGCTCCATCCACGCGGGCCAGGTCTCCGTCGCCGACGGCACGAAGCTCGCCGGCGAGAAGATCCGCCGCGTCCTGACCAACGACCCCGGCATGGGCGTCATCCGCCACGTCGACGCCGGCTACGACATCGCGGAGCGGGTCGCGGACGAGCGGGGCGTACGGGTGCCGATGCGCGAGGGTGACGACGCGTGACCCTTCCGGGAGACGAGCGGGGCGGCAGCTCTTCGGCGGGGACGGGTCTCTCGTCGCCGGGTGCGGGTGTGATCGCGGGCGCGAGTGCGAGTGCCGGTGCCAGTGCCGGCGCGGCCCTGGTGGCCGGTGACTCCTTCCACGGGATGTGGCGCGAGCTGCTGCCCATCGGTCGGCACCCCGACTCCGGTGGCTACCGCCGGTTCGCCTGGACGGGCGCCGACGCCGAGTGCCGGGCCTGGTTCAAGGCACAGGCCGAGACCCGCGGGCTGGCCTACGAACTCGACCGCAACGGCAACCAGTGGGCCTGGCTCGGTGACCCCGCCGCCGGGGACGCCGTCGTCACCGGATCGCACCTCGACTCGGTACCCGACGGCGGAGCCTTCGACGGTCCCCTCGGTGTCGTCTCGTCCTTCGCCGCGCTCGACGAACTGCGGGGCAGGGGCGTGGAGTTCACCAGGCCGCTGGCCATCGTGAACTTCGGGGACGAGGAGGGCGCCCGCTTCGGGCTCGCCTGTGTCGGGTCGCGCCTGACCGCCGGGCAGCTCACCGTCGGGCAGGCGCACCGGCTGACCGACGGCGACGGGGTCACGCTGCCCCAGGCCATGGCGGCGGCCGGCTACGACGCCGACGCCATCGGCCCCGACCCCGAACGGCTCGCCCGCATCGGCGCGTTCGTCGAACTCCACGTCGAACAGGGCCGCGCCCTGGACCTGTCCGGCGACCGGGTCGGCATCGCCAGCGCCATCTGGCCGCACGGACGGTGGCGGTTCGACTTCCGGGGCGAGGCCAACCACGCCGGCACGACGCGGCTGGTGGACCGCCGCGACCCGATGCTGTCGTACGCCGAGACCGTGCTCGCCGCCCGCCGCGAGGCCCAACTCGCGGGCGCCGTCGCCACGTTCGGGAAGATCGCCGTCGAGCCGAACGGAGTCAACGCCATCCCCTCCCTCGTGCGCGGCTGGCTCGACTCCCGCGCCGCCGACCAGGACACCCTGGACACGGTGGTCACCGGCATCGAGAAGGCGGCCCGCGAGTACGCGGAAGCCCACGGCATCGACCTCGACATCGTCCGGGAGTCCTTCACCCCGGTCGTCGAGTTCGACCACGCCCTGCGCGACGAACTCGCCCGCGTCCTGGGAACAGGTACGGGTACGGGCACCGGCACGGAACTCACCGTCCCCGTCCTGGGCACCGGTGCCGGACACGACGCCGGAATCCTCTCCGGGAGCATCCCGACCGCCATGCTGTTCGTGCGCAACCCCACGGGCGTCTCGCACTCCCCGGCCGAGTTCGCGGCCGAGGACGACTGCGTGGCCGGGGTGACCGCACTCGCCGACGTACTGGAAGGGCTGGCCTGCAGGTGACGCACCCCACCACGCGGACGTACTGGCTGGAACACGCCTGGCTCGACACCAACGTCGAGCCGGGCGTCGCCCTGGAGGTGAGTGACGGACGGATCGCGGCCGTCCGCACCGAGGTCGACACCCCGCCCCCCGGCGCCGAGATCCTCCGCGGCCTCACCCTCCCCGGCCTAGCCAACGCCCACAGCCACGCCTTCCACCGCGCCCTGCGCGGCACCGTCCAGGTCGGCTCCGGCACCTTCTGGACCTGGCGCGAGCTGATGTACTCCTTCGCCGACCAGCTCACCCCGGACACCTACCACGCACTGGCCCGCGCGGTGTACGCCGAGATGGCGCTGGCCGGGATCACGGCGGTCGGCGAGTTCCACTACGTGCACCACGCGCACGGCGGCACCCCGTACGCCGACCTCAACGCCATGGGCGAGGCGCTCATCGCCGCCGCCTCCGAAGCCGGTATCCGCATCACCCTCCTCGACACCGCCTACCTCTCCTCCGGCTTCGGACAGCCCCCCAACCACCACCAGCTCCGCTTCTCCGACGGAAGCGCGGACGCCTGGGCGGAACGCTGTTCACTTCTCAAGGAACGGGATCACGCGAGGATCGGTGCCGCCATCCACTCCGTACGGGCCGTGCCCGCCGGTGAGTTGGCGACCGTGGCCCGCTGGGCCGAGGAGCGCCGGGCCCCCCTCCACGTCCACCTCTCCGAGCAGACCGCGGAGAACGACGCCTGCCGCGCCGCCCACGACCGCACGCCGACCCAACTCCTCGCCGAGCACGGGGTGTTGGGCCCGCGCACCACGGGCGTCCACAACACGCACCTCACGGACGAGGACATCGCGCTGCTGGGCTCCACCGGGACGGGCACCTGCATGTGCCCGACGACCGAACGCGACCTGGCCGACGGCATCGGCCCCGCCGTAGCCCTCCAGCGAGCCGGCTCACCCCTCTCCCTCGGCTCCGACAGTCACGCCGTCATCGACCTGCTCGAAGAGGCCCGCGCGATGGAGCTGAACGAGCGCCTGCGCACCCGCACCCGGGGCCACTGGACGGCGGCGGCCCTGCTCCGCGCGGCCTCGGCCGACGGCCACGCGGCACTCGGTTGGGACGAGGCGGGCAGCCTGACGGCAGGCGCCCTCGCCGACTTCACGACGATCGCGCTCGACTCGGTCAGGACAGCGGGCCCGGTGCCCAGGCTCGGCGCCGAGACGGCCGTATTCGCGGCGACGGCAGCGGACGTACGGCACACGGTCGTGGGCGGCCGGCACGTCGTACGCGACGGGGCGCACGCGCTCGTACCGGATGTGCCGCAGGCCTTGGCGCAGGCAGTCGAAGCCCTGCGCGCGTAGAGACGACCCCCGACCCCCGCACCGACGCCGACACGACCCCCCGCACCCACGAGGACACGATGAGCAGCACCGTCATCACCAACATCGCCACGCTGGTCACCAACGACCCCTCCCTCTCCCTCGGTGACGGATCTCCCCTCGGTCTGATCCAGGACGCGGCCGTCGTCATCGACGGCGACCGCATCGCGTGGACCGGTGAGACAAGCAAAGCACCCGCCACTGACAATCGGGTCGACGCCGGTGGGAGGGCGGTCCTGCCGGGCTTCGTGGACTCCCACTCGCACCTCGTCTTCGCGGGCGACCGCACCCAGGAGTTCAACGCCCGCATGTCCGGGCGGGCGTACAGCGCGGGCGGCATCCGTACGACGGTCGCGGCGACGCGCGCGGCGAGCGACGGGGAACTGGAGGCGAACCTCACCCGTTACCTGGACGAGGCCCTCCGCCAGGGCACCACCACCTTCGAGACCAAGTCGGGCTACGGCCTGACGGTCGCGGACGAGTCGCGCGCGCTGCGTATCGCCGCCGCGCACACGGACGAGGTGACGTACCTCGGCGCGCACATCGTCTCGCCCGACTACGCCGACGACCCCGCCGCGTACGTGGCGCTGGTCACCGGCGAGATGCTCGACGCCTGTGCCCCGCACGCCCGTTGGATCGACGTGTTCTGCGAGAAGGGCGCGTTCGACGGCGACCAGGCGCGCGCGATCCTGACGGCGGGCAAGGCGAAGGGCCTGCACCCACGCATCCACGCCAACCAGCTCTCCTACGGCCCCGGCGTCCAACTCGCCGTGGAACTGGACGCGGCGAGCGCGGACCACTGCACGCATCTGACGGACGCGGACGTGGACGCGCTGGCGGCCGGCCGGACGGTCGCGACGCTCCTGCCCGGCGCCGAGTTCTCGACACGGGCGGAATGGCCGGACGCGCGCCGCCTGTTGGACGCGGACGTCACGGTCGCCCTGTCGACGGACTGCAACCCGGGTTCGTCCTTCACGTCCTCCGTCCCCTTCTGCATCGCGCTGGCGGTACGGGACATGGGGATGACGCCGGACGAGGCGGTGTGGGCGGCCACGGCGGGTGGGGCGGCGGCGTTGCGACGGGATGACGTGGGCCGGGTGACGGTCGGGGCGCGTGCGGACCTGACTCTGCTGGATGCGCCGAGTCATGTGCATCTGGCGTATCGGCCGGGGGTGCCGTTGGTGAGTGGGGTGTGGCGGCGGGGTACGCGGGTGGTCTGACCAGGGAATTTCAGAGGGTCTCGGGGAGTATCAAGATGTCCCCTGTCCGCTGAAAGCGGGTTGAGGGCGTCGTGAAACCGGGTGGGCGCAGGCTCTGTTCCAGAACGAAGGCGAACCGAGCCCCGACCGGGGCCGCGCCCGAACCCGAGGAGCAGACCATCATGGCCATCACCCTTACCGACCAGGACAAGAACACCCTGCGCACCGCCGCGTACGGCGCCGTCACCCTCCTGTCGGCCGCCGGAGCCGTCGCCGGTTCGCCGCACCGGATCGCCACCCAGGGCAGCCTCGCGCTGAGTTCGGCGACCGGTCAGGTCGGCCACGTGCTCGCCGAGCACACCAAGATCGCGAACCTGGACGGCAAGTCCGTGGCCGAGATCGCCGACCACGTGCTGCCGGCCCTGACCAGCGCCATGAACCTGCTCACGAAGCAGGATCCGGCGGAGGCCGACAACTTCCGCGGCACGGTCCTGGTCGCCGTCGAAGCGGCCGTCCGGCCCAAGAAGGGCGAGGTCAGCCCGGTCATGACGGAGATGGTCCGCAAGATCACCGCTGCCCTCGACGCCGCGTGATCGGGTGACCGCCGGTCGGGAAGGTCGCTGGTACCGGGGCGACTGCCATGTCCACTCGGTGTGCTCGCACGGCGGCGAGCTGACACCGGAACGCCTTGCCGTCGAGGCGCGGGCGGCGGGGCTGGATTTCCTGGCCGCCACCGAGCACAACAACGCGGATACGCACGGCACTTGGGGTCGCCACGGCGGTGACGATCTGCTGGTGATCCTGGGGCAGGAGGTCACCACCCGTACCGGACACTGGCTCGCGCTGGGGGTTCGGTACGGGCGGGTGGTCGACTGGCGGTACGGCGTGCGGGACGGGGTGATCGACCGGCATCTCGACGAGGTCCGTCGCGGGGGTGGGCTGTGTGTGGTGGCCCACCCGCACGCGCCGTACGACTCGGGGACGTTCCTGTACCCCCACGAGGGGTTCGACGTGGTGGAGGTCTGGAACGGGCCGTGGACCTCGGACCTGCCCTGGCAGGCGGACAACGAGGCGGCGTTGGCGGAGTGGGGGCGGTCTCTTGAAGCGGCTGTCCGGCGCGGCGCGTGGCGGCCGGCGATGGGCAACAGCGACACACACCTCACGGGTCAGATCGGCGTTCCGCACACCGTGGTCCGGGCTGCCGGGCTGAGCGCCGACGCGGTACTCGCCGGCATCGGGGCCGGGCGGAGTTGGATCGCCGGGTCCGCTGCGGTGGAGTTGTCGTTCACGGTGTCTGCCGGGGCTCAACGGGTGGGTATCGGTGGGCGGTTGGAGGGTGGTGACGAGCCGGTGACGGCTCGGGTGGGGGTGCATGGTGTGCCGTCGGGGGTGGTCAGTTTTCACACGGGGCGGGGAGGGTCTACGGCGCTTCGCTGTCCGCCGAGGGTGTGGGCGTGGTGGAGTGGCGTACCGATGCGCGGGAGTCGGCGTTCGTCCGGGTCGAGGTGCGGCATCCCGGGGGGAGCATGGCGGCGCTGAGCAACCCGATCGTTCTGCTCTGAACGCTCGTCAGGGGCTGGGACGGGTCGGGTTGGATAGCACCGTGGCCCGGAGCGGGGCCAACGGGAGGATCGACATGTTCACGTTCCTTGTCCTGGCCCTGGTGCTGGTTGCTACGGCCGTGATCCTGGCGGTCCTTGGGATTCACGCCCTGCTTCTCGGCCGCGTGCCTGGTCGATGGCTTCAGCGACGAGTACGGCAGCCGAGGCTCTGGGGAGCGGGGGTCCTGGTGATGTTGGCGAGCTTGAACCGCCAATCCGTATCGCTGCTGGCGATCGGCATCGGGCTTGTCGCGCTGGGGCATGTCGCGAAGCCGATGCGGTGAATCGGGATCAGGGGCGGAACAGGCCTGCCTTGATGCCGCGAATGAGGTGAGTCAACGGAGTGCGGGTGGTGGTGAGTTCGGTGTTCGGGGTGACGCTTTCGCGGAGGTGGAGGCTGGTGGGAGCGGCGGCGAGTTCGATGCAGGTGTCGCCGTCGCTGCCGTCGGAGAAAGTGGACTTCTGCCAATGCCTGGCCTGGGTCATGCGGATCCTCAAAGTTCCTTCGCCACACGGTGGATGAAATCCCGCGACTGCGCAGGAGCGAGTGACGCCTTGCTCACCTTAAGGAGCAAGGTCCGAAGTCGTTGTAGCTGGGCTTCGGCATCGATGGGCCCCTTGTTCACTGGGGCGTCCCGAAGGCCGGTGTCCAGTCTCGGTACTGGGCCGCCGAGGTACATCATCGCGGCTCCACCACCGGCGAAGTCGTCCTGATCTACGGGGATGACGCGCACTGTGACGTGGTTCTGCTCGCTCAGATCCAGCATCTGCTTGAGCTGGGCGTGAGTGACACGGCGGTCGGAGACGCGGATGCGCAGAGCGACCTCGTGGACGATCGCCTCGTACGGGGTGGGGCTTCCTCCTCCCAGGACCGCGCGGCGCCGCATCCGGTGTTCGACCCGTGGTTCCAACTCGCTCGCGGGCATCCCTGGATTCATGTACGAGAACACCGCGCGGGCGTAGTCGGGTGTTTGGAGCATGCCGGGTACGTGGATGACGACCACGTCGCGCAGGAACGTCGCGTGGTGCTCCAGTTCGGCGACGTCCAGAAAGGGTGTCGACAGGATGCCCCGGAAGTCCTCCCACCACCCCTGTGTCCGATCGGTCGCCATCGCCACGAGCGCGTCGATCAACGCATCGTCGGTACAGGCGTAGTGGGCGGCAAGGCGCCGTACACGTTCCTCGCTGACGCCCGCGAAGCCGGCTTCCACCTGGCTCATCTGCGCTGACGTCGAATTCAACAGGCCTGCCGCCTCGCGGGCTTTGAGCCCGGCTGCCTCCCGCAAGCGGCGCAACTCGGTGCCCAGGCGCACCTGTCGTGCCGTGGGTTGGCTCCTTGGTGCCATGTGCCCCTCCCGCCCTCAACTGGCCTGCGACCGTGCCTCGTTCGGGGGTCAGATTACGGCATTGGCTTGCGCGAGCAAAATTTTTTGCTCTACCTTCAGTAGTGCCACGCACACGCTGCGGAAGCGCACCGCTTCGCCCTGCCATGACGGATGCGGCACTGCCACCGCGCGCACTCAACAGCCAACACCCACCGCCCCGGAGCTGCCGCATGCCCAAAACCGAACCCCAACCCGAGCCCTGGGAGTACTCCCTCTCCGTCCCGCACGACCGCCGTGCCGTCACCGTCTGTCGCCGCACCCTCCGTCTCGTCCTCACCGTGCACGGCCTCATCCGTGTCGCGGACACCGCCGAACTCCTCGCGACGGAGCTGGTCGCCAACGCCGTACTGCACACGAAGGGGCCGGTGGTGCTCCGGGTGTGCTGGTCGGCGGGGGTGCTGCGAGTCGGTGCGTGGGACGCGGACCCCGAACCGCCCGAACCCCCGGGGCAGTTGGCGGATCTGTTGGACGCCGAAGCGGGCCGGGGTCTCGCCCTGGTGCGGGCCTGCGCCGATCTCTGGGGCTGGCAGCCGCTGTCGAGGAACGGGCGGCGCGGTAAGTACGTGTGGTGTGACCTGAACGCCGCCTAGATCGTTGATCATCTCGAATTGATCGGACAGAAAGGAGAGTTGATGGTCAGCTCGTCGCACGAGGCGCTGCACCGGATCTTCCAGAAGGATCCCGCGCTTCTGACCCGTGCTCTGCAGGGCGTCTTAGGCATCCCCTTCCCCGAACCCCGTGAGTTCGCCGCCATGAACGTGGACCTCACCGAGATCGAACCGGTCGAGCGGCGCGTGGACACGTTGCTCCGGGCGGAGACCGACGACGGGGCGTATCTCCTGGTCGTCGAGTCGCAGGGTGAGATCGACAAGCGGAAACGGGGCAGTTGGCCGTACTACCTCAGCTACCTGCACGAGAAGTACCACTGCGAACCCGTACTCATCGTCATCACCCAGAGCCACGCCACGGCCCGCTGGGCGGCGGAGCCCATCCATCTCGGGGTGCGCGGATGCCCCTCGCTGACGGTGCGGCCGTTCGTCCTGGGACCGGACAACGTGCCGGTGATCGCGGACGACCGGGAGGCCGAACGGGACGTACCCCTCGCGGTGCTTTCGGCGATGACACATGGCAAGGGTCCGCAGGCCGCCGTCATACTGGAATCCCTGGCAAACGCCCTGCGGACCATCGACCTTGCCATGTGTCA
>NZ_JAENRY010000324.1 GCF_016612545.1 Streptomyces sp. MBT65
GCCCGTTGACAGCCCCGCGCATGGCCATTCTTTGGCCACGGACAGCCTTCTCATCGTTCTCTTATGTCGGCCTTATGGCATCATCACGCGCTGTACCTAGCTTGCGGGCCATGTTCTTCACCTACCTGAGGCGCGAGTTGCGCCGCCGCAGAAAAGCGGCCCTCGTCGTCGCCTCCGGCCTCGCCCTGGGCATCGCGCTGGTCATCGTGGTCAACTCCGTGTCCTCCGGCATGGGGAAGGCCCAGGACAAGGTCCTCCAGTCGCTGTACGGACTCGGTACGGACATGACCGTCACCAAGGCGGCCACGCCCACCGCCAGCGGCTCCCAGCAGCCGCGGTTCCAGTTCGACGCCAACAACAACGGCGACAGCAAGACACAGTCCAGTGACCGCGTCATGGTCCAGGGCTTCACCACCCTGGCCTCCACCACCGTCACCAAGGTGGCGGGCCAGAAGGGTGTTTCCGACGCCGTCGGCGGGCTCAGCCTCAACGTCGTCAAGGTCGATGGCCAGTTCACCCGCGGCCAGTTCCAGCAGAACCAGGGCAGCGGCACCGGAGGCGGCGGCGGCAACCGCGGCGGCGGCACCGGCGCCCCCCAGGGCGAAGTCACCGGTGGTGGCGCCAACTTCAACATCAACGCGTACACGGTCTACGGCACGGACGTCACCAAGCCCGCGCTCGGCCCGCTGACCTCCTCGAAGATCACCAGCGGCCGTACCTTCACCACCGCCGAGACCAACTCCAAGGTCGTCGTCGCCGACTCGGCGTACGCCAAGGAGAAGAAGCTCAAGGTCGGCTCCACCGTCACCATCAAGAGCGTCAAGTACAAGGTCATCGGCATCGCCACCGCGACCAGCGGGGACGCGGCGGCCAACCTGTACATCCCGCTGACGCAGGCGCAGACCCTGAGCGGTGACAAGAACAAGGTCACCACGATCTACGTCAAGGCGACCGACTCCAAGCAGATCTCGGCCGTCAAGAAGACCATCACGAGCAATGTCTCCGGTACGACGGTCACCACGTCCGCCGACCTCGCGGACACCGTCTCCGGGTCCCTGTCCACCGCCTCCTCCCTCGCCACCAGCGTCGGCAAGTGGCTGTCGATCGCGGTGCTGATCGCCGCGTTCCTGGTCGCCGGTCTGCTGACCTCCTCGGCGGTCTCCCGCCGGGTGCGGGAGTTCGGCACGCTGAAGGCGCTCGGCTGGAAGTCCGGCCGGGTCACCCGGCAGGTGGTCGGCGAGGCCGTCGTCAACGGTCTGGTCGGCGGCGTCCTCGGTATCGCGCTCGGCCTGGCGGGCGCGTACGTCGTGACCGCGATCAGCCCGACCCTGTCGGCCTCCCTAGGCAACACCGCCGCCGGTGGCCGCGCGGGCGGCGGTGGACCCGGCGGCGGTGGCGGCTTCGGCGGTGGCCGGCAGGCCGCGGCCAAGACGCTCGACGTCGCCCTCACCGCGCCCGTCAACGCCACCACCATCGCCCTCGCGGTCGGTCTCGCCGTGGCCGGCGGTCTGATCGCCGGCGCCTTCGGCGGCTGGCGCGCCTCCCGCCTCCGCCCGGCGGACGCCCTGCGCAGAGTCGAGTAGCGAGCCTGGCGAAGTCGAAACGGCGTCGCGATCTGGGGTCCGTCACACCGGCGGACCCCAACCCCCTTTACTTCCCCAGGAGTTGGACCATGTACGAACTCAGAGGCGTCACCAAGCTCTATTCCCGAGGCAAGGAAACCGTCCACGCCCTCGACGGCATCGACCTGACCATCGGCGACGGCGACCGCCTGGTCATCCAGGGCCCCACCGGCGGCGGCAAGTCCACCCTGCTCCAGATGATCGGCGCCCTCGACCGCCCCACCGCCGGCGAAATCGTCCTGGACGGCATCGACTTGGCGAAGCTGTCGGAGGCCAAACTCACCAAGGTCCGCAGCGAGAACATCGGCTTCGTGTTCCAGTCCTTCAACCTGATCCCGACGCTCACCGCGCAGGAGAACGTCGAGACCGCCCTCGTACCACTGGGCGTGAAGGCGAAGGAGCGGCGCCAGCGGGCCGCCGACGCGCTGGTCTCGGTCGGTCTCGGCGAGCGCCTCGGGCACCTCCCCGGCGAGATGTCCGGCGGCCAGCAGCAGCGCGTCGCCATCGCCCGCGCGCTCGTCAAGCAGCCCAAGGTGCTGCTCGCCGACGAGCCGACCGGCAACCTCGACGAGTCGATGCGCGACGAGATCATGGACGTACTGGAGCGCATGTGGAAGGAGCACGGGCTGACCTTCATCATGGTCACCCACGACTCCGCCATCGCGAAGAAGGCGCCGCGTCTCGCCACCATCCGCAAGGGGAAGATCACGGTGAAGGAGAACGCGGCGTCCAAGTAACTCGGTTGCCGCGCAAGGGAGTTCGGCGGGAGTGACGGCCCTCTACCGGAGTTCTCGCGGACTGCACCCGGCGACTGCGTAACGGAGTCAGGGCAGGGGCGTAACAGTTCCCGGACGCGCTTTCTTACCCTCCTCTCATCTCTTGAGCGGGTGATCGCCCCTCGGCATACTTGCGTATCCGGGGGGTGATCACGTACGGCTGTGCGGGCAATCCCCCGGCCGGGTGAATGGGGAATTCGCCCGGTACCTCAGCTCCAGGGGGAGTCTTGCGCAGACACGTCAGAAGAGCGTGCGTGGCCACCGTCGCCGCGTCCGCCGCCGTCGCCCTCGCCGCGGGTATGACCAGCCCGGCATCGGCGAAGTCCGAACAGAGCGCGGGCAGTTCAGCGGGGAGCACGGCGGCTGCCGCGAAGGCCCGGCTCGCGGGCAGCCACCACATCACCCTGATCACCGGCGACCGCGTCACCGTCGACGCCAAGGGCCGGGTCGTGGGCTTCCAGGCGGCAAAGGGCCGTCAGCACATACCCGTTCAGGTGCGGAAGGCCGACGGGCACACGCTCGTCGTACCCGCCGACGCGGCCCGACTGGTCGCCTCCGGCAAGCTCGACCAGCGGCTCTTCGACGTCACCGAGCTCAACAAGTCCGCCGAGCGCGCCGCCCAGAAGTCCGGCCTGCGGGTCATCGTCGGCTACCAGGGCGCCGCCACCGCCGCCAAGGCCGACGTCCGGGACGCGGGCACGCTGCGCCAGTCCCTGAAGACCCTGAACGCCGACGCCGTGCAGACCCCGCGCCAGGACGCGCCCGAGCTGTGGAAGGCCGTCACCGACGGCGACCGTACGGCCGCCGGTATCGCGCACGTCTGGCTCGACGGCGTCCGCAAGGCCAGCCTCGACAAGTCCGTGCCGCAGATCGGCGCCCCGAAGGCGTGGGCGGCCGGCTACACGGGCAAGGGCGTCAAGATCGCCGTACTGGACACGGGAGTCGACGCCGACCACCCGGACCTGAAGACCCAGGTCATCGAGTCCAAGAACTTCTCCACCGCCGCCGACGCGGACGACCACTTCGGGCACGGCACGCATGTCGCGTCCATCGCGGCGGGCACCGGCGCGAAGTCGAACGGCAAGTACAAGGGCGTCGCGCCCGACGCGAAGATCCTCAACGGCAAGGTCCTCGACGACAGCGGCTCCGGTGCCGACTCCGGCATCCTCGCCGGCATGGAGTGGGCGGCCCAACAGGGCGCCGACATCGTCAACCTGAGCCTCGGCGGTCAGGACACCCCGGGCATCGACCCGTTGGAGGCGGAGGTCAACAAGCTCTCCACCGAGAAGGGGATCCTGTTCGCGATCGCGGCCGGCAACGAAGGCCCGCAGTCGATCGGTTCGCCCGGCAGCGCGGACGCGGCCATCACGGTCGGCGCCGTCGACGGCGCCGACAACCTCGCCGAGTTCTCCTCCACCGGCCCGCGCGTCGGCGACGGCGCCATCAAGCCGGACGTCACCGCGCCCGGCGTCGACATCACCGCGGCCGCCGCGCCCGGCAGCGTCATCGACCAGGAGGTCGGCGAGAACCCGCCCGGCTACCTGACCATCTCGGGTACGTCGATGGCGACCCCGCATGTCGCGGGCGCCGCCGCGATCCTCAAGCAGGAGCACCCCAGTTGGGGCTACGCCGAGCTGAAGGGCGCGCTGACCGGCTCCGCCAAGGGCGGCGCCTACACGCCGTTCGAGCAGGGCTCGGGCCGTATCGCCGTCGACAAGGCCATCAAGCAGAGCGTGATCGCCGACCCGGTCTCGGAGAGCTTCGGCATCCAGCAGTGGCCGCACACCGACGACATCCCGGACACCCGGCAGGTCACCTACCGCAACCTCGGCACCACGCCCGTCACCCTCAAGCTGACCGTGGCCGCCACCAACCCCAGGGGCCAGGCCGCTCCTTCGGGCTTCTTCAAGCTCGCCAAGACCTCGGTGACCGTCCCGGCCGGCGGCAGCGCCTCGGTCGGCCTGACCGTCAACACCAAGCTGGGCGGCACCCTCGACGGCGCCTACTCCGCGTATGTGACGGCGACGGGCGGCGGGCAGAGCGTCCGTACGGCCGCGGCCGTGGTGCGCGAAGTGCAGTCGTACGACCTCACGTTGAAGTTCGTCAACCGTGACGGCACCCCGGCCACGTACTACTCCGCCTCGCTGGCGGGCCTGTCCGGCCTCGCCAGTGACAGCTTCTTCAACCCCTACGACGCCTCGGGCACCGTCAAGCTCCGTGTCCCCAAGGGCGGTTACGTCCTCGACACCGGGATCTTCGTGGACCCGGAGGACTTCACCAAGGGCGCCGACTGGCTCGCCCAGCCCAAGCTGGACATCAGCAAGAACACCTCGATCACCATCGACGCCCGCACGGCCAAGCCGGTCGACATCACCGTGCCCGACACCGGTGCCGTGTCCACCTTCGCGTCACCGGGGTACGAGGTCGACACGGCCGACGGGGGCTTCGGCTTCAGCTGGTTCCTGGACTCCTTCGCCAACTTCCGCTCCGCGCACCTCGGTCCGCAGGTCACCGACGGTTCGCTGACCGAGACGTGGGACGCGCACTTCGCCAAGGGCACCGACCAGCAGTACGACACCACGACCGGCGGCAAGGTCAAGCAGCTCGCCACCGGCTACACCAAGCACTACAAGGCGAGTGAACTCGCCACGGTGAAGGGCCGCATGGGCGCCGCGGCGAGCGGCAAGACCGGTCTGCTCTTCGCCTTCGGCTATCTGCCCGAGGGCTCCGGCGCCACCGCCACCGCCCGACCGCAGCCGATCCCCGGCACCCGCACGCTGCACGTCTCCACCGTCAACGGCGTCAAGTGGGAGCTCGACTTCGAGCAGGACGGCGGAGTCGACGCGGACGGCTTCCCGATCGCGGAGGCCTTCTACGTCTCGAACGGCGCCCAGACCTTCAAGGGCGGCCAGAGCTACACCCGGACCTTCAACACCGCGGTGTTCGGCCCGCACATCGACGCCGACTACGGCGTCTTCCGCTACGGCAACGAGATCGCCGGCTCGCTGCCGCTGTTCGCCGACGCCCAGAAGAACGCGGGTTCGTCGCTGTTCACCTCGGTCAACACGACGCTGTACCGCAACGGCACCAAGGTGGGCTCCAACAAGGATCCCCTGTTCGGCGGGGAGACGTTCAAGGTCCCGGCCGGCAACGCCTCGTACAAGCTGACCACTTCGGTGATCCGCAGCGTCAAGGTCGCCGCCGCCTCCACCCGGATCGACGCGAGCTGGACGTTCTCCTCGAAGAAGCCGTCCGGGAACACCGTCGCCCAACTCCCGGTCTCCACCGCCCGGTTCAATGCGGTCACCGGCCTGGACAGCCGCGTCGAGGCGGGCAAGAAGGTCACCTTCCCGGTCACCGTCGAGGGCGCGGCCGCCGGCCGCAACCTCAAGTCCCTGGGCGTGTGGGTGTCGTACGACTACGGCCAGACCTGGAAGAAGGTCAACGTCGTCAACGGAAAGATCACCGTCACCAACCCGGCCAAGGGCAAGGCCATTTCGTTCCACGCGAAGATCGCCGACAAGAAGGGCAACAAGTCGACGGTCTCGATCTACAACGCGTACTACGCCAAGTAGGTCCCGGAGTGAGCTGAGTTGAAGCGGACGGCCCGCCGGAAGTACACCTTCCGGCGGGCCGTCCGTGTTTCCCTGACCTCATGACCGCCGCCGTCACCGCCATGATCACCGCCGTCGTCGGGGTGCTCGGAACGCTCTTCGCGCCCGCCCTCAGCCAGCGCCTCACCGCCCGGCAGCGCGCGGAGGAGGCACAACTCGCCGAGCGCGGGCGGCGGTTCGAGGAGCGACGGGACGCCTACACGGCCATGAACCGGGCCTCACGGCAGTTCCACACGCTGCTCAAGGACGCCCTGCACCGCATCCGCGACCACGTCTACACCGAGCAGGAGCGCGACCTGTTGGAGGAGGCGCGCCGGGACTACCGGGACCGGTACGCCGAGGCGCAGATGGTCGTGCCCGAGCGGATCCTGGACGCGTCCCGCGCGGTGAACCAGGTCCTCGCGGACGCCGACGCCGTCGTCAAACGCCTGGACCGGGACCGGGCCCGGTCCGGCGAGAGCGCCGAGGAAGCCCTGCTCGACCTGAAGGAGGCCGAGCCCCGGCTGGCCGCGATGCGGCGGCTGATGCGGGCCGACCTCGGTGTCACGGAGTGAGGCCGGGACGGTCGGCCGAGCGGCCCGCCCGGGTCGCGTCCGTGCCCCAACTGGCCAGCAGGCGCAGGGCGTCGGCGGACGGGGAGGCCGGCTCCGGGTGGTAGGCGATCAGGGTCTGGTCGGAACCGTCGCTCAGCTTGAAGCCCTCGAAGTGCAGGGTGAGATCGCCGACCAGCGGATGGTGGAGGCGCTTGACGCCGTAGCTCTTCTCCTTGACGTCGTGGGTCGCCCACAGGCGTCTGAACTCCTCGCTCTTCACGGAGAGTTCGCCCACCAGCGCGGACAGCCGCGGGTCGTCCGGGCAGAAGCCCGCGTCCATCCGCAGCATGCTGACGATGTCCACCGCCTTCTGCTCCCACTCCACGAACAGCTCCCGGTACTCGGGCCGCAGGAACACCAGCCGCGCCCAGTTCCGCTCCTGCGGCGGCAGCTCCGACCAGTCGCCGAAGACCGCCGCGGCCATCCGGTTCCAGGCCAGGATGTCGGTGCGCCGGCCGCAGACGTACGCCGGGATCGCGTCGATCGAGTCGAGCAGGTGCCGTAGCGGCACGCGCACGTGCTGGGTGGGGGTCGAGGTCTTCTTCTTGTGCTGCTTCGGCTTCGCCAGATGGGTGAGGTGCGAGGACTCGGCGTCCGTCAGCCGCAGCGCGCGGGCGATCGCGTCGAGGACCTCCGCCGACACGTTCCGACCGTTGCCCTGTTCCAGGCGGGTGTAGTACGCCACCGACACCCCGGCGAGCTGCGCCAGCTCCTCGCGCCGCAGCCCGGGCACCCTGCGGTGCCGCCCGAAGTCCGGCAGACCGACGTCCTCCGGCTTCAGCCGGGCCCGCCGGGTGCGCAGGAACTCGCTCAGCTCGGCCCGCCGGTCCAGCGGCAGGCCGGGGTCCACGGGGCCGGTGGCGGATGCGGGCTGTTCGTCCATGCCCTCCAGTATTCCCGGTCCTACGACCAGGAGCCTGACCTCGCTGGTGGTAGGCACAGCGGACGTACGCAGAGGCGTGGCCTGGGTAGCCACCGGACTTTCGGGCAGGCTGAACCCCGTGCCCGGTCGGAAGGCAACCGGGCGCACATCCCCCCTAGGAGAGTTTCCGGCATGACCACTGTCGCCGCATACGCCGCCCCCGCCGCCAAGGCTCCCCTGGAGCGCACCACCATCGAGCGCCGGGCCGTCCGCGAGTTCGACGTCCTGATCGACATCAAGTTCGCCGGTATCTGCCACTCGGACATCCACCAGGCCCGGGAGGGCTGGGGCGAGGCCATCTTCCCGATGGTGCCGGGCCACGAGATCGCCGGCATCGTCTCCGAGGTCGGCCCCGGTGTCACCAAGTTCCGGGTCGGCGACCGCGTGGGCGTCGGCTGCCTGGTCGACTCCTGCCGCGAGTGCGACAACTGCAAGGCCGGCCTGGAGCAGTACTGCACCGGCGGCAGCGTCGGCACGTACAACGCCGTCGGCAAGGACGGCGAGCCCACCTACGGCGGCTACGCCGAGAACATCGTCGTCGACGAGAACTTCGTCGTCGGCATCCCCGAGGGCATCTCCCTCGACGTGGCCGCACCGCTGCTCTGCGCCGGCATCACCCTGTACTCGCCGCTGAAGCACTGGAACGCCGGCCCCGGCAAGAAGGTCGCGATCGTCGGCATGGGCGGCCTCGGCCACATGGGCGTCAAGATCGCGCACGCGCTCGGCGCGGAGGTCACCGTCCTGTCGCAGTCCCTGCGCAAGCAGGAGGACGGCCTGAAGCTCGGCGCCGACCACTACTACGCGACCAGCGACCCGAAGACCTTCGAGGAGCTGCGCGGCACCCTCGACCTCATCGTCTCCACGGTGTCGGCGCCGCTCGACCTCGGCACGTACCTCTCGCTGCTGAAGACGGACGGCGCGCTGGTCAACGTGGGCGCCCCCGAGGAGCCCGTCTCCCTCAACCTGTTCTCCGTGATCGCCGGCCGCAAGACCCTCGCCGGTTCCGGCATCGGCGGCATCCAGGAGACCCAGGAGATGCTGGACTTCTGCGCCGAGCACGGCTTCGGCGCGGAGATCGAGGTCATCTCGGCGGACCAGATCAACGAGGCGTACGAGCGGGTGCTGACCAGTGATGTGCGGTACCGGTTCGTGATCGACACGGCGACGATCTGACCGCGTTGCTTGAGCCGGGTCTCGGAGCCGCACGGTTTCGGGGCCCGGTGTGTTCGGGTGCGTGGGGGCTGTATCGATTTGCGGCTCCGCCGCGTGGGCGCGACCAGCCCCCACGCACCCGCAGCCGCCAACGACCTCAGCCTCCGACTCTGTTCCGCCCCAACAGCCACAACAGATACGGCCCCCCGACCAGCGAGGTCAGCGCGCCGACCGGCACTTCCAGCGGGGGCAACACCGTGCGGGCAGCAAGATCTGCCGTCACAAGAATCACCGCACCCGTCAACGCCGAGCAGAACAGGGGCAGTTGAGGCGTACGGGTGAGTCGCCGGGCCAACTGCGGCGCGGTCAGCGCGACGAACCCGATCGGCCCGGCCGCCCCGGTCGCCGTCGCGGCCAGCACCACCCCGAGCACGGTCAGCGCGAGCCGCGCCCGGTCCACCCGCACCCCGAGCGAGGCGGCCGTGTCGGCGTCGAGCCCGAGCGGCCGTACGGCCCGGCTCGCCCACACCAGCGCGGGCAGCGACAGCAGCAGGACGACGGCGAGCGGCCCCGCCTGTTCCCACCCGCGCCCGTTGAGCGAGCCGGTCAGCCACAGCTTGACCTGCTCGGCGGCCTCCAGCTCGCTGTCCGCGAGATACAGCTGCACCACGGCGGACAGCGCGACCCCGATGCCAACTCCGGTCAGCACGAACCGACTTGGCTGCATCCCGTGCCGCCACGCCAGCACATACACGAGCGCGGCGGCCGCGAGTCCGCCCACGACGGAGACGACGGGCATGGCACTGGGCGAGCCGACGAGCCCCGCAGAGAGTGCGAGTACGGTCGCGGCTGCCGCGCCGTGCCCGACCCCGATCACATCCGGGCTGGCGAGCGGATTGCGGGTGACGGTCTGCACGAGCGCCCCGGCGAGCCCGAGGGCCACCCCGACCAGCGCCCCCAACACGATCCGGGGCACCCGCAGTTCCATGACGACGAGGTCGTAGGGCCCCGATCCGGTACGCACCGTGTGCCACACGTCGGCGGGCGAGATGTAGGTCTGCCCCAGACATGCGGCGGCGCTCATCGCAACGGCCAGCAGAAGCAGGAGAGTTACGGCCACGACGGCCGAACGGCGGTGCAGGAGAAGGGAAATGGCGGGACGCGGGCGCAACACGGTGACACCGGCGGGCCGAAAGGCCCCGGTCGCGGTATCGGTCCCGGTGGCGTGCGTCCTGCCGCTCGTGCGGTCGGGCTCGATGGGGCGCGCCGTGTCGTTCATACGGCCGTCCCCCGGCGCCGCACCAGCACCACCAGCACCGGCACCCCCACCAACGCGGTCATCACCCCGGCCGGTACCTCGGCGGGGGAGCGCACGACCCGCCCCGCCACATCAGCCGAGACCAGCAGCGCGGCGCCGAGCAGCGCGGACAGCGGCAGCAGGGCGCGGTGCCCGCCGGAGGTGAGCCGCCGGGCCAGGTGCGGGACGGCCAGCCCCACGAACGCGATCGGCCCGGCGGCGGCCACCGCGGACGCCACCAGCAGGGTCGCCCCGAGCGCCGCGCACACCCGCACGACCCCCACCCGATGCCCCAGCGCCCGCGCCGTCTCGTCCCCGAGGGCCAGCGCGTCCAGCCCCCGCGCACAGGCGAGCACCAGCAGCGCCCCGGCCACCAGGAACGGCAGCATCTCTACGACCGTGTCGGCGTCCCGGCCGCTCAGCGAGCCGACCTGCCAGAACCGGAACTGGTCCAGCGTCGCCGAGCTGGAGGTCAGCACGACGGTCGTACCACCGGCGGTCATCGCGGACAACGCCGTACCGGCGAGGGCGAGTTTCACCGGCGAGGCCCCGCCCCGGCCGCGCGCGGCGATGCCGTAGACGAGACAGGCGGCGAGGACGGCGCCGGCGAAGGCGTACCAGACGTAGCCGGTGAAACCGCTCGCGAGGCCGGTCGCGATGGCGAGGACGACGCCGGCCGCCGCGCCCTGGCTGAGGCCGAGGATGCCCGGATCGGCGAGCGGGTTGCGGGTGACGGCCTGGAGTGCGGCGCCCGCCACGCCGAGCGCCGCACCGGCCGTCAGCCCGATCTCGGTGCGGGGCAGCCGCAGCGACCGTACGACGAGCGCGTCGGGTGAACCGCCGCCGTGCAGAAGGGCGTCGAGCACCGCGGACGGGGGGACCGGCCGGGTGCCGACGGCGAGGCTGAGCAGCACGGCGGCGGCCACCGCGAGGGTGGCCGCCGGCCAGGCGAGGCGTTTGGGGTTCACTTCTCTTCCGCTGCTCGTCTCTCTGTGTGCTTCTCTACTTGCTGATGTCCTCGGCGAGTTGGAGGACGACCAGGCGTGCGGCGGTCGGGCCCGCGTTGAGGTACCAGGGGTCGTCGTCGACCTTCACCGCGTGCCCGGACTTGACCGCCGACATCGACTTCCACAGCGGCCCGGCCAAAACGCTCGCCGCGTCGGTCTTGGCGGCGTCGCCCTGCACGGAGTAGAAGATCCAGTCGCCGTCGGCCTTGTCGATGCTCTCCGCGCCGATGTCCTCCGAAATCGCCTTGAACTGCTGGGACTTGGGCCGGTCGAGGCCCATGTCGACGGCGATGGAACCGGTGAAGGAGGAGACACCGAACATCCGGGTCCGGCCGGGCGTGAACCGCAGCATCGACACCGAGGTCTTCGACAGCGCCTCGCCCTTCTCGTGCGCGTCCTCGACGATCCCGTCGAGCAGCTCCTGCGCCTGCTCGCCCTTGCCGATCGCGTCGCCGACGAGCAGCAGGTCGCGCTTCCAGTTGACGCCGTTGCCGGCCGTGACGACGGTCGGGGCGATCTTCGACAGCTTGGGGTAGAGGTCGCCGAGCGAGTCGTTGGCGAGGATCAGGTCGGGCTTGGCGGCGGCGAGCGTCTCCAGGTTGGGCGCCTGGCGGGTGCCCGCGTCCGTCATCGCGGCGAGCTTCGCCTTGTCCGCCGGGAAGGCGTCCGCGAGGTAGGCGGGGACGAGCCCGGCGTTCTCGGCGCGGGTGGTGACCGCCGGGACGGTACCGAGGGCCAGCAGGTCGTCGAGCTGTCCGGTGCTCAGCACAGCGATCTTCGTGGGCTTCGCCTTGATGGTCGTCTTTCCCTCGAAGTGCGTGACGGTACGGGGGAAGGTCCCGTCGGTGTCGGTGTCCGACCCCATGCCCGTCTCCAGGGTGCTGGGCGCGGCGGCGGGCCCCTCCGAGGCACCGATCACCTTGTTCTGCTGCCCGTCGCCCGCCTGCTCGGCATCGTTGTCGGCGGAGGACGACGAGCACCCGGCCAGCAATCCCCCGACGAGGGTCACGGCGGCCACCGCCGTGACAGCCTTCCTCTTGAACGCACGCACGATCACTGTCTCTCCGATCAAAACTGGCCAGGTAAGGCTTACCTTAACTTGCCGTCGGAGTGGCGGGAGTGGGGGGTTCAGGACCCCTTGTGCGTCGAGCCGCGGAGCCGTACCGCGTCCTGCCCCGGCGGCCGGCCGAAGGCCCGGCGGTACTCGCGGCTGAACTGCGACGCGCTGTCGTAGCCGACCGCGAAACCGATGTCGGCGACATCCTCCGCGCTGCTCATCAGCAGCAGCCGGGCCTCCTGGAGGCGGATCCGCTTCTGGTACTGGATCGGGGTCAGCGCGGTCACCGCGCGGAAGTGCCGGTGGAAGGGGGAGGCGCTCATTCCGGCGAGCCGGGCCAGGTCGTCGATGCGCAGGGTTTCCGTGTGGTGGTCGCGGATCCAGTGAATCGCCCTGCTGATATGGGTGAGTTGACTGTCGGCGAGTCCGATCTGCCGTACCAGTGCGCCCTGTTCACCGGTGATCAGCCGCCACAGGATCTCCTTCTCGATCAACGGCCCGAGCACCCGTGCGTCGCCGGGACGCTCCAGCAGTCGTAGCAACCGCACTGCCGCGTCGAGGAGTTCGGCGGGCGCGTCGCACACGGCGAGGCCGTGCGGGGCCGGGCGCCGGGGGAGGGGGAGCGTGCCGGAGCTCGCGTCCAGGAGCAGTGCGGCGATCTTCGCGGGTTCCAGGGCCAGCCCGCAGGCGAGGAAGGGGGACTCGGGGGTGGCGTGCGTGTAGTGGCCGCCGACCGGCAGGTCGACCGAGACGACCAGGTACTGGCCGGCCCCGTAGTCGTGGACACGGTCGCCCAGGATCAGCCGCTTCGAGCCCTGCGCGACGATCGCCAGCACGGGACGGGCGAGGCTCGCGCTCGGCGCCTCCGGCCGGTCGGCCCTGGTCAGCATCAGGCCCTCGACGGCGAGGGGCGTGCGGGTCGCGTGCCGGTCGATCAGGGCGCGGAGTTCGGTCAGAAGTGCGTCGGGGTACACGTCCGATCCAACCACCGCGACGGGCCGCCCGCAACCGTCCGCCCGCACGCCAGATCGGCAGGATCGTGCAAGCGGGCGGTGGGATCGCCCTAACAACATGCCTGGTGGGAGTGGTTTTGTTGAGGAGTCGGTATTCCACACATCTCCTCTCAGGAGCATTTCATGGCACTCGACTCGTACGTCGGTCTCGGCCGCAGCGGCCTCAAGGTGAGCCCCTTCTGCCTCGGGGCGATGAACTTCGGCGAGGACGGCGGCTTCGGCTGCGGCGTCGAGGAGTCGGAGCGGATCCTCCGGGCCTACCTCGACCGCGGCGGCAACTTCGTCGACACCGCGAACTTCTACACGAACGGCCACTCGGAGGCCATCCTCGGCGACTTCCTCGCCACCCACCCCGGCCTGCGCGACCGACTCGTCCTGGCCACCAAGTTCTACGGCAACCTCCACCTCGGCGACCCCAACGGCGGCGGCGCGAGCCGCAAGGCGGTCATCGGCCAGCTGGAGGACTCGCTGCGCCGCCTGCGCACCGACTACATCGACCTGTACTGGCTGCACAACCACGACCGTTCCACCCCGGTCGAGGAGACCCTGCGCACCCTGGACGACCTGGTGACGGCGGGCAAGATCCGCTATGTCGGCTTCTCCGACACCCCGGCCTGGTTCACCGCGAAGGCCCACACCACGGCACTGCTGCGCGACTGGACCCCGGTCACCGCCCTCCAGTTGGAGTACTCGCTCCTGGAACGCACCATCGAGGGCGAGTTGATCCCGCTGGCCCAGGACGCCGGGATGGGCGTTCTTCCCTGGAGCCCCCTCAAGAGCGGCTATCTGTCCGGGACTTACACCCGGGAGCGCTCAACTCCCGCCGGTACCAGGCGTTCCGCGGTCCTCGGTGCGCCGACCGACGCCCAGTTCACGGTGATCGACGCCGTGGCCGAGGTCGCGGAACAGACCGGGGCGACCTCCGCCGCCGTAGCCCTGTCGTGGGTCCGGTCGCGTCCCGGCGTCACCTCCACCCTCATCGGCCCGCGCACCCTGGCCCACCTCGAAGCCAACCTCGCGGCCCTGGACCTGCACCTCACCCCGGCCCAGACGGCCGCGCTCGACGAGGTGTCCACGCCGACCCTCAACTTCCCCTACGACCTCAACCGGCAGGTCGGCGACATGCTCAAGTACGCGGGGGCGACGGTGGACGGGGTGGCCAGTGCGGTGTATCCGCCGTTGACGGCGAGTGCGGCGCGCTATTGAGGGCGGGGCGTCAGGGGGCAGGT
>NZ_JAENRY010000325.1 GCF_016612545.1 Streptomyces sp. MBT65
GCCCCATGACCTGGATGCCCGGCAGCACCCGGTGGTGCCGGCTGGCCTGTGTGGTGTCGCGTTCGGCGGTGAGTAGCAGCCGCACCCGCCGGACGCCGGTGTCGGTGCCGGTCGGCACCTCGAAGTGCAGGGCGTGACCGCCGTCGACCATCGCGTCCGTGGCAGCGCGCAACCCGGTACGGGAACGCGCCTCACGCAACCGGCGCAGGTTGTTGAGCTGCGCGTGCAAGCGGATCTGGTGCTCGGGCTCGTAGTTCCGCACCACGCCGATGCCGGTGGGCGCGGACGGCAGGAAGCCCCGGTCGCGCAGCCACACCTCGGCCCGGTCGAACAGCTCATCCGTGCCGGTGACGTCGAGCGGGGCCGCGCTCAGCCCGATGCCGTCCAACCGCTCGAGCGAGTGCGGGAGTTCACGCGTCTCGGCGGCGGTCGGCGTACGTCCGGCGGCGGCCGTCCGGCTCAGCAGCCGTAGATCCATGCCGTGCGTCAGGTCGAGGTCGGGCGCGTCGATCTCGCGGCCGTCCGGCCGGATCAGGGTGACCTCGTAGGTGACGGCGGTCTGGGCGAGCAGATGACTCTGGTTGGTGCGGATGGCGTGCATCGTGCCCGCGGAACTGCTCGCGCTGTACGTGTTGGTGACGGTCGCCTGCGCCTGCGCGCGCAGGCCCAGACTGCCGCCGACGACGCTCGACGCGTCCGGGTGCCCCTCGCTGTGGTCGCCGGTGAGGGCGCCGGCGACGCTGGCGGTGAACCCGATACCGCTGGTGTACTTCGAGGAGAGGTCCATCTTCGCGGTGTTGACCAGATGGCTCTCCAGGTTGATCTGCCCCGCGGTGCTCTCCCGCAGCGGGGTGCTGGTCCCCGGCCGGGTGATCAGGCGCAGCATGCCGACCGCGTTGCCGTCGGCGTCGGTGATCACGGGCGAGTAGAGCCCGCCGTGGATCTGCATCGGCAGCGTGCCGCGCAGCACCTGCTCGGAGAGGAAGTCCGCGACCTGCCCGGCGGCGGTGGCGTCCAGATGGGCGTGGAACGTCTGATGGGCATGCTCGTACAGGGCCCTGGGGTCGATCACGGAATCGACGCCGTAGAGCGGGAGACCGGCCGGATCGGCGGGCGCGGGCAGCGAACCCGGCGCCGGGTCGGCGGTGGTGAGGTGCCGGGGGAACCAGATCGTGGTGGGACCGTGCGACACCGGCCCGCTCCACCCGTCCGTCGCCGGGGCGGTGGCGGGCGCGGGTACGGGTGCGGTGGGCGCCGCGGTGACCGCCGGACCGTCGACACGCACCCGCCAGTTGGTCGTGAACTCCACTGGATCGGAAGGCTCGTTGGAGCGCTGGGCCGAGGTCGTCTGGACGGCCTGCGTGACGGTCGTCGCGTCGCTGGCCTGGTTGTGCGTGAGGGAGAACGTCACCGACCCGTCCACCGCCCGCACCGCGAGCGGCGCGGTGATCGGCCGCGAACCGGTCCACGGCACCTGCACCGTGCGATACGTCCCCGACGGCTGAGTGGAGAAGTTCTCCCGCGTACCGAACCCGCGCCGCTCGACATGCTTGTCCGGGTCACGCGTGTCGAAACGGCCCTGCCGCAACGACTCCCGAGCATCGGACAACGTCAACTGCACGTCGACCGTACGATCACGCCCGTCCACCTGGATGGTGACGCGGTACCCGCCGTTCGAGCGCAGATACGGCAGTTGAAGCGCGAGGCTGTCCCGGCTCAACACGTCCCGCACCTGATCACGCACCGCCTCGGGCACGTCATCGGGATACCCGAGCGCCTCGAAGACCTGACCGTGCAGCCCGTCGATCACCTCGTCGGAGAACGGCTCCGCATAGACCAGCCCGACCGCGCCGTCCGGGAGCGCGCCGTAGGACGTCACGTAGGTCGACTGGTGTTGGCCCGGCGGGGACGGCGGGACAGCCGGGGCGTTGGAAGTGGGCCAGATGAGAGCGCCGTCCGCGGGGATGGGGGTCGTGTCGGGGTCCTGAACCGGGCCGCCCTCGAACTGGCCTGTGTGGTCATGGAGTTGAGGGCCCGCAGCGGTGACGTTCTCGATCGTGCGGAGGTAACGGCGGGGAATGGTGACCGGGTCCTGGGTGTCGGCCATGAGGCCGGTGGTGCGGACCGTCGTGCTGTTGGGGTGGTTGCGCAACAGGAAGTCGTTGTCGCGCTGTTCGTCCGGCAGGCCCAGGTAGTGCAGGACCTCGTGCAGGAGGTCCGCGTCCGAGTGGCCCAGGTCCAGGTGGAGTTGGTCGGCGCGGGCCGGATCGGTGGTGTGGGTGAGGGTGATCGCCTCGGGGTGGGACGGGTCGTCGATCAGGTTGAGGGTGACGTGCAGCTGGTCACCCGAACCGGGCAGCTCCAGGCCGGAGTTGAGGTGCGTGTCCAGCAAACGCGTGATGCGCTCCTGGAGTTGAGCGGTGTGGGCCGGATCGGCCGTGGTGACCGGGAGGTTGAGCGTGTAGTCCCGCACCCACTGACCGTTGGGCGCCTGGATACGACGGATGCTCGTACGCACGAGCGTCGTCGCACCGCTCAAGACGCCCGGGCGGGGCGGGCTGGACTGGTCCGCGTGCGGATCGAACCGCTCCGTGCTGTGCACGGCAGGACGGGCATAAGCACGCAACCCGTGCCAGGAGTCCTTCGGAGCAGGATCGACGACATGCGACGCGGGCAGGTCGTCGGCGGCGTCACGGGTCGGCGCGGGACGGTAACGGCCGTCCGGCTGAACGCTGTTGGTGTCCTCCGGACCCCGGGGAGCACTCGACGGCGTGATGGTCGTCGGGTCGACGGTGAGGATGTCGGCGTCGGTCGCGCTGTAGTGGTTGAGGTTGGTGTAGTGGACCTCGATGACCCGGGTGGCGGTGGCCGGACCCATGAGGGTGACGGTTGCGGTGTTGGCCGACGGGCCCGGCCGCAGTACTTCCACGGCCAGGTCCAGGGTGTCCGCCAGCAGCGGGAGGAACAACTCGGCCTGGTCGCTCTCGTATCTCTGGGACCAGTTCTCGACGGCGTCGACCGCGTGGGCCAGTTCGTCGTCGGTGAACTGCGCGGCGCTCTCGGTGTAGCCGTCCCCGAGCAGCGTGCGGAGCTGTGCGTCGGAGAGGTCGTCCAAGGTGGGCAGTCGACCGGTGTCGCGCAGATACGCGAACATGTCCCGGACGCCGGGCTGCGCCGGGCCGGACTCGCTGTCCGCGCTCAGCGCCTCGATGTAGCGCGTGTTGAGATCGTCCAGTTGCTCCGGCGCCGTCACCCCTTCGATGCCGTACTCGCCGAGGGTGTTGAGGAGTTCGGGTCGGCTCATGGCCGCCGTGCGCTCCGCGAACCACCCCACGAGCGCCCGCCGTACCTGGACCACCACCTCGCGCGGCAACGGGCGCGTGCTGTGCGCCTCGAACAGCCGTCGATCGGCGAGGGTGCGCAGCCGGTCCGCCGCGATCATCAGATGGCGGCCGGCCTGGGGCATCGGGGAGGTCCCCGCCTCCCAGTGGGTGAACTCGTGCAGTCCGGCGCGGACTTGGCTCGGCCGGCTGAGCCAGGCGTAGGTCGCCGGGGCCTCGTTGCGCAGTCCGGGCAGGGTGTCGCGGACCCGCAGCGGGTCGGTGCCGATGAACGTGTAGAGCATGCAACGGCCGTCGCCACGCGTGTCGACCGCGTTGCCTCGGGCCCGCCGCCTCTGGAAAAGCGGGGGCTGGGACGCGATGCGGTGGGGCGAGGTGTGGTCCGTGTCGCCGTCCGCCGGGTGGGTGGCGTCGACGCCGGAAGTGTCCTTGGCCTTGGCCTTGCCCTTGGCTTCGGTCTTGGCCTTGGCCTCGTCCGGAGTGAGGGTGTCCGTGTCCGTGTCCGTGTCCGTGTCTGCGGACGTGGTGCCGACCGGGTCGACGGATGTGCTCGTACTGCCGCTGCCCTCGCCCGAGTTGCCGCCGAGGATCCCGAACGTGGTGGTGCTGCCGACCAGGGCGTCGAACGCGCTGTCCTGTTCGGAGGTGGTGGCGATGATCGGGTCGGTGATGATCGGGGCGGTGATCGGATCGGTGGTGGTCTCGGTGGTGGTCTCGGCCGGAAGAGTGTCGCCCCCCGGGTTCTCGTTCCCGGTGCCGCCGATGTCGCCGTCGCCGTCCTGACGTGTGTCACCGGTGGGTGCCGTGTCATCGGCGGGCGGTGTGTTGCCGGTGGACGGGCCCGCCGTACGGGGGCGGCCCGAGCCCGGCCAGCGCGGGGCGACGGACGCCAGGGTCGAGTGCGAGGTGGGGAGCGTCGAGGGGCCGGAGGCCAGCACCGGGCCGGTCGCCAGGGGCAGCGCCGTCTCCGCCGCGGTCCGGCGGGCCGCGGCGTCGTCGCGTCTGCCGAGGGCGTTGCCGATCCGGTCGTCGATCTCGCGGAGCACCTGCTCCGCCTGCTCGTGGGTCTCGCGTGTGGCCACGTGGACCCGGGCCGCGTCCTGGGCGCGCCCGCGAGCCGTGCCGGCCTCCGTGCGCAGGGTGTCGGCCGTGGTCCGGACGCCCGGGAGCTGCGCCCGCGCCTCGCGCAGGGCGTCCTCGTCCCGCGCCAGCCCGGTCTCGGTGTCCTTGAGCGCGGCTCGGTCCCGCACCAGCCCGGCCCGCACCTCGGTGCGATCGGCGTCCAACGTGCCGATCTCGGCGGTGACTTCGTCGATCCGCTGCTGGAGGCCGGGGTCCACTGCGGGGGCGACGGTGGCGTCTCCGACCGGCGGTCCTACGGCCGGGTCCGGCGCGGGCGGTTGCTGGGTCGCCGGATCCTGCGTGACCGTGTCCGGCGTCGTGCCGTCGACCGTCGTAGCGCCGACCGTGCCGTCAGTGCCGTCAGTGCCGACCGGACCGTCCGGCACCGGGGCGTTCGCCGGGGTGCCCGAGCCGGAGGCGGTCTGCGGCGGGGCCGCGGCGGCACGGGTGGTGAGGTCGTTCAGGCTGCGGCGGGCGGCCGTGAGCTGGGCGGCGAGACGGATCTCCGCGCGCTCGCCCGTGGAGATCGCGTCGCGGAGCGGGTCGATCGTGCCGCGGGCGTCGGAGATCTGGCCGATCAGGGTGTTGATGCGGCCGTTGAGGGCGCGGAGGTCCTGTTCGGCCTGGTCCGCCTGCTGCTCGGCGGTGGTCGCGGCCTTGTCGGTCAGATCGGCCTCGGCCGCCGCGTCCCTCAGGTCGGCGGCCGCCGCGTCCAGGGCGACCTGTGCGTCGTGTCGTAGTCCCCGCTGCACGCCCTCGTCGTGGAGTGCCACGGTGTGGTCGTGCTCGGCCCGGTCGAACACGGCGGCGGCGTTCTCGAAGTCCGTCCATGCCTGGTCCAGGGCCGCGACTCCGGTGGAGCCCGGAGCGGTGTCACCCGTGCCCGGCCCGGTGAGCGTGCCGTCCGGGTCGAAGGACCAGATGCGCAGGCCCTCGGGGCCCCGGGTGACCAGTTCCACCGGGTCGCCGTGGACCCGGGCCACCCGTGAGGCGCCGTAGAGGGCGAGGGTCAGCCGGGAGCCGTCCGGGTCGGGGCCGGTGGCCACCCAGAACTGGTAGCCCTTCTCCGTGCGGTCGACTCCCTCGGCCAGGACGGGCACCACGTTCCTCAGCGGTGTCGTCGCCCAGTTCTCCGGTCGGGTCCCGGTGCCCTCGGTGAGCAGGGCCGGGAGGTCGTAGACATGGGGCACCGGATGGGGGTCGGTGATGCCGTGGCCGAGGGCGTCGCGCTCCTCGACGCGGATCGTGGCCGTACCGGTGACATGGCGGACGCCGTCGGGACCGGAGACCTCGATGTGGACGTCGGCGCGGACCTCGTAGCTGCGGGTGCCGCGGCCGTCGGCGGGCAGGCTGGTGCTGCCGGTCTTGAGCCAGTCGCGGCGGCCGCCGGAGACGGCGCTGCCGAAGTTGCTCGCGTCCACGGGCCGTTGGAGCAGCGGCGGGGTCGCGCCGAGGAGGTTGCGGTCGGGGTCGTCGGCGCTCGCGACGAACGGCAGCGACAGCCCGCTGGTGGCGTCGCCGCCGGAGACCGTGCTGCTGTTCTCCGAGCTGATCCGGAGCCGGTCGAGGGTCACGTCGCCGCCGTCGGAGACCACCCTGGGGCGGTACAACGAGACGGTGAGCGTGGGTCGTTGGTCCGGCGCGTCGTGGAGCGGGTAGGCGCCCGGCATCGTCGGCAGCATGCCGCCGACCTGGCGGGGCGTGTCCAGGGAGAGCGTGCCGGCCTGGATGAGTTCGCCGAGCCGTACCGACGCGTTCTCGTCGGAGGTCGAGGCCGGCAGGGAGCGCCAGCCGCTGCCGGTGGCCGGGGCCACCTCGTCGAGGGCGGTGTACAGCTGACTCCAGCCGTCGAAGCCGTAGACCGGGACGTTGCCGGTCGGGTGGAACAGGTCCGCGTCCCTCAACGCGTTTGTCCCGTCGGTCAGTTGACGAGGGTCGACCCGGGACAGCGCGGGCGGCGGGGGCGCGGGCAGCGCGGGTCGGCCGTTCGTCTCGCTGCCGGTGAAGCGCAGGCTCACCCGGGCCGGTACCCGTACCTGGCCCCCGAGTTCGCCGTGGAGGGTGCGGCTCAGCCAGGAGCGGGTGGGTGCGTCGGCGTCGTCCCAGGCGATGATCCCGCGCTGCACCATCGCGCCCAGCACGTTGGGCGGCCAGTCGACGACCACCGTGGAGCGGACCGTGGCGACCAACTCGTAGTCCAGGTCGTCGAAGTCGGCGGCGCTGTCGGTGCGCAGCCAGTAGCGGTCCTCGGCGGTGCGGCCCTGTTTGGCGACCTTGCTGGAGGAGTTGGCCAGGTTCAGGGACGGGCCGAGGCGGTCCGTGCGGTCGTCGGCGTCGGGGCGGGTGAAGCGGGCCGTCGGGTTGAAGGCGAAGCGGTGCTGCCGGCCGTCCGAGAGGGAGAGCGAGCGGCCCTCCGCCGTGTGCGAACCCCACTGCTCGATACCGGACTTGTCGCCCGGCACCGCGGTGCCCCGGATGGCGCCCCGCTGGGCGGGGTTGGTCCTGGGGCGGGCCGAGAAGGTCACCTCGACGAGCGTCGAACCGCCGAACCGGTGGTGCCGGAAACTGAACCTGGCCTGTCCACCGCCGCGCCCGATCAGCGCCCGCTTCCCGGCGACACCGGTGTTGTCGGCGATCAGGGCGGCGACGCCGGGCAGGTAGGAGGCGTGGCCGGGGGTGGTCGCGCCGGGGGCGTAGGTGTCCACCAACTGCCGTACGTCGTCCTGGAGTCGGGAGCGCCGCTCGGCCTGCGGGGTCGGCGTCGGGCCGGTCACCGGGTCGGAGAGTTCGGTGACCGAGTTGACCGTGGCCAGGCCGAGGGTGCCGTCGCGGACGTAGCGCTCGGGCAGTGACGGGCTCGTCCGTCCGAGCGTCGACGGGACGGGCAGTTGGGGAGTGACGGCGCCCATCCACCGTGCGTCACGCCGGAGTTGACTCTCCGTCATCAGGAACTGGAGTCCGCGCGGCACGTCCACGGCGAGCCTGACGGTCTCCCCGGGCCCGAACCCGAGGGAGTTGGCGAACACGTTGCGGTGTCCGGACCGTACGGTGATCACGTAGGTGACGTCGGCCGTGATCCGGTGCTGGAGGCCGGACTGGGTGGGTGTCCGGTTGGTGGCGGTGGTGCTGGTGAGGGTGTCGGGCTTGTCGCTCTTGCGGTCGTACTGGTAGCGGCCCGACGGGTTGAAGCGGGACGGCGTAGCCGGGGAGGCGGCGGGCCGGCGCTCCACGGGGGTGGGTGCCGGCGGGTTGTTCTGGGTGGCCGAGCCGCCCAGGCCGAACTGGTGGGACTTGCTGAGGCCCTTGCTCTGCTGCGCCGTGTCGGCGGCGGAGATGCCGGTCTCCAGGTACTGGTTCACGCTCTGTGTGTGGCGGGGCGTGTGGGCGACGGCCTCGATCTCGATCGCGAGCTGGCCGTCGGCACCGAGCCCGGGCAGCGTCAGGCCTTCCACCACATAGGTGCCGCTGAAGATCTGGTGTCCGCGGCCGACCAGCGAACCGGGCGAGAGAGCGGCGGTCCGGGACTCGGCGCTCACGGTGGTGGTGTCGCCGAACGGACTGCCGACCAGCGAACTGCTCAGGAACCCGGTGACATCGCCGACCAGCCGGGAGACCCGCCCGGGCGGCGGGGCGGGATCGGCGCCGTTGCCGTCACCGGCGTTGGCATTGGCATTGGCGCCGGTGACGATCTGGCGGAAGGCGTCCTCCAGCGCCGCCGAACCGCGCACCACGTCGATCAGCGCGNCCGCGTCCACGGTCCGCCCGTGCGGTACGGCCAGCCGGACCGTGCCCGCGACACCCGGCGTGCGGGCGGCCTCCGCGTCGTCCGCCGGGCGTGGTCCGGGCATCGCCTCGCCGAACCGGGTAACCGGCTCCTGGCCCGGGCCCTCGTACAGGTCGAGCGTGATGCGGGCCGGTATCGCGAACTCGTGGGTGTCCTGCCCGCTGGCGATGAAGAACTGGTCGTGGCCGAGCGTGCTGCCGGTGGTGTTGCCGAGCGAGGCCTGGGCGACGTACTGGTAGTCGCCGGTCCCGTTCAGGGTCCAGGTGCCCCCGTGCGGGGTGGGCCCATTGAGCCCGCCGCCGACCCCGCCGCCGGGTACGGCTGGAAC
>NZ_JAENRY010000326.1 GCF_016612545.1 Streptomyces sp. MBT65
CGCCTCACTCACGAACGGGACCGGGACCTGATCTCCCTCGTCCTCATCGCGGTCGGCACGGACGTGGACCCGCTCGGCTAGGGTCCGCCGGCCCGCGGGTGCCGGACCGCTCACCTCACGTTACGTTGCGAACAGGGACCGGAGCGGGCCCCTCCCCCAGCCGGGGGAACACACCCTCGTGGAGGCCCTTTTGACCGCTCTGCGCCTGGCATAGTCCGGAATCAGCTCGTGTCCTCGACGTGAGCGTTCCGTGACCTAACCGCACCGCCCACAGGGGTTCACCCTCCGTTCACTTATGCCCATAGGCGCCTTCACCTGTTCTGCCTAATTTCGGCCTTAAGCGATGCGAGCCGCGACCTTGGGGTCGCCACCCGTGTCACCCCGTCTTCGCACGCCGCCGTAATTCAGGACGGCGGCTCTCGGANGGAACTCTTTCAAGAGCACCGAGGGTGAGGGCCCGCCGGTTCATGCGCTGAAGCTTCACTTGAAAGAGTTCCTTCCGAGAGCCGCCGTAATTAATTACGGCGGCTCTCGGAAGGAACTCTTTCAAGTGAAGCTTCAGCGCATGAACCGGCGGGCCCTCACCCTCGGTGCTCTCGCCGTCTCCGGCGCCCTGGCCCTCACGGCGTGCGGCTCGGACGACAACGGCAGCTCTTCGAACAGCAGCAGCTCCTCGTCGGCCAACGCCAGCTCGGCCGTCTGCGGTGACGCGAAGAAGGGCCAGCAGCTGCTCGCCGACGGCTCGTCCGCGCAGAAGAACGCGATCGACGCGTGGGTCAAGGCGTTCAGCCAGGCCTGTGGCGTCCAGATCAACTACAAGGGTGGCGGCTCCGGCGCCGGTGTCACCTCCTTCAACCAGGGTCAGCTGGCCTTCGCCGGTTCCGACTCCGCGCTGAAGCCCGAAGAGGTCACCGCCTCCAAGCAGGTCTGCTCCGGCGGCCAGGGCATCGACCTCCCGATGGTCGGCGGCCCGATCGCGCTCGGCTACAACGTCCCGGGTGTCGACAACCTGGTCCTGGACGCCCCGACGCTCGCCAAGATCTTCGACAGCAAGATCACCAAGTGGAACGACGCGGCGATCAAGAAGCTGAACCCGTCCGCCACGCTGCCCGACCTCAAGATCCAGGCGTTCCACCGCTCGGACGAGTCCGGCACCACGGACAACTTCACCAAGTACCTGATCGCCACCACCCCGGACAACTGGAAGTACGACGGCGGCAAGGCCTGGCAGGCCAAGGGCGGCCAGTCGGCGGCCGGCTCCGCGGGCGTGGCCGCCGGGGTCAAGCAGACCTCCGGCGCCATCGGCTACTTCGAGCTCTCCTACGTCGGTGACGGCGTCAAGGCCGTCAGCATCAACACCGGCGCCTCGGCCGCGGTCGCGCCCAGCACCGACAGCGCCACCAAGGACATCGCCGCCGCCAAGATCGTCGGCACCGGTGACGACCTGAAGCTGCAGCTCGACTACAACACCAAGGCCGAGGGCGCGTACCCGATCACCCTGGTGACGTACGAGATCGTCTGCAACAAGGGCAACAAGGCCGACACGCTGCCCGCCACGAAGGCGTTCCTCACCTACATCGCCAGCGAGGAGGGCCAGAAGGTCCTCTCCACGATCGACTACGCGCCGATCCCCGACACGATCATCGCCAAGGTGCGCAGCACCATCGCGAGCATCAGCTAGTCCGAGTGTGCGGCCGGGCCCCGCTCCAGGGGCCCGGCCGCACCGTCCGGTGCACCGCCGCCACGGACCGCACACAGCACGTGTGGACCCGCAGACCGGAGAAATTTGATGGATATATCGACAAAGAACCATGAAGAGGCGCCGCCTCCCACCCCTGAGCCCTCGGCCGCCGTGCAGAAGCGCACCGCCCGCGGCGCCACCCGACCCGGTGACCGGATCTTCCTCGGTCTCTCCCGCGGGTCGGGCATCCTGCTGTTGGTGATCATGGCCGCCATCGCGGTCTTCCTCACCTATCGCGCCTCGCTCGCGATCAGCAAGGACCACGCGAACTTCCTCACCACCTTCGAGTGGAACACCAACCTGGTCCCGCCGAAGTTCGGCATCGCCGTCCTGGCGTTCGGCACCGTGGTGTCCTCGATCATCGCCATGGTCATCGCGGTCCCGATCGCGGTCGCCATCGCCCTCTTCACCACGCACTACGCCCCGCGCAAGCTCCGCGGCCCGGTCTCCTACGTGATCGACCTGCTGGCCGCCGTACCGTCCATCGTGTACGGCCTGTGGGGCGCCCTGATCCTGGTCCCGCACATGATCGGCCTCTTCGGCTGGCTGAACGACTTCTTCGGCTGGACCGGGATCTTCTCCTGGGACGAGGGTGCCCCGCGCTCGATGCTCACCGTCGGCGTCCTGCTCGCGATCATGATCCTCCCGATCATCACCAACGTGAGCCGTGAGGTCTTCCGCCAGGCCCCGCAGATGATCGAGGAGGCGGCCCTCGCCCTCGGCGCCACCCGCTGGGAGGTCATCCGCATGGCGGTGATCCCCTTCGGCCGCTCCGGCGTGATCTCCGCCTCGATGCTCGGCCTCGGCCGCGCGCTCGGCGAGACGATGGCCGTCGCCACCGTGCTCTCCCCGGACTTCATCATCCACGCCAGCCTGCTCAACCCGGGCGGCGGAACCTTCGCCCAGAACATCGCCAGCAAGTTCAGCGAGGCGACGGGAGACGGCCGGGACGCGCTCATCGCCTCCGGTCTGGTCCTCTTCGTCATCACCCTGCTGGTCAACGGCGCGGCCCGGCTCATCATCGCCCGCCGCGCGGAGTACTCGGGGGCCAACGCATGAGCAACGCAGCCGTAGCCGACAAGCCCGTGAGCACCCTCCAGGGCGCCACGCTCCCCAAGTGGTCGCCGTACGCGATCGCCGGCGGCTCCATCGTCCTGGCCGTCCTCATCGGTCTGGTCGGCAGCCTGGACAGCAAGATCCAGTGGGGCCTGATCGCGGCGATCCTCTTCGTCGTCGGTACGTACGTCATCGCGTCGCGCGTCGAGGGCTCCCGCCAGGCCAAGGACCGCATCGCGACCAGCCTGGTCTGGGTCGCCTTCCTCCTCGCCGTCGTCCCGCTCGTCTCCCTCCTGTGGACGACGATCTCGCGCGGCGTGAAGGTCCTCGACATCTACTTCCTGACCCACTCGATGGGTGTGGTCGCCGACACCGAGCCCGGCGGCGGTATCTACCACGCCATCATCGGCAGCCTGGAGCAGGTCGGCCTCGCCACCCTGATCGGCGCCCCGATCGGTGTGCTCACCGCGATCTACCTCGTCGAGTACGGACAGGGCAAGCTCTCCAAGGCGATCACGTTCTTCGTCGACGTCATGACGGGCATCCCGTCGATCGTCGCGGGTCTGTTCATCCTCTCCCTCATGATCATGTGGGAGATGCAGCCCTTCGGCTTCGCCGGTTCGCTGGCCCTGGCCATCCTGATGATGCCGGTCGTGGTCCGCTCCACCGAGGAGATGCTGAAACTCGTACCGAACGAGCTGCGCGAGGCCTCCCTCGCGCTCGGCATCCCGAAGTGGCGCACGATCCTGAAGGTGGTCCTCCCGACGGCTATCGGCGGCATCACCACCGGCATCATGCTGTCGGTGGCACGCATCGCCGGTGAGACCGCGCCCGTCCTGCTGCTGGTGTTCGGCAACCCGTTCATCAACAACGACCCGTTCTCGGGAGCGCAGGCGTCGCTGCCGCTGTACATCTACCAGCAGTTCGCGCAGAGCGCGGGCGAGGGCGCGGCCTACGACCGTGCCTGGGCCGCGTCCCTCACGCTGATCGCCTTCGTGATGATCCTCAACCTGGTGGCCCGCGGCATCGCCCGCTGGAAGGCCCCCAAGACCGGTCGCTGACGCGACCTACTCAGCGACCGTTCTGAACCCCTGGAAGTGAAGCAGTCATGGCCAAGCGAATCGACGTCAGTGGGCTCACCGCCTACTACGGCTCCCACAAGGCAATCGAAGACATCTCGATGACGGTCGAGCCCCGCACGGTGACGGCCTTCATCGGCCCCTCCGGCTGCGGCAAGTCGACCTTCCTGCGCACGCTCAACCGTATGCACGAGGTCACGCCCGGCGGCCGGGTCGAGGGCAAGGTGCTCCTGGACGACGAGGACCTCTACGGCCACGCCATCGACCCGGTGTCCGTGCGCCGCGAGATCGGCATGGTCTTCCAGCGCCCGAACCCGTTCCCCACGATGTCGATCTTCGACAACGTGGCGGCGGGCCTGCGCCTCGCCGGCTCGTACAAGAAGAGCGAGCTGAACGACGTCGTGGAGAAGTCGCTCAAGGGCGCGAACCTCTGGAACGAGGTCAAGGACCGCCTGAACAAGCCCGGTTCGGGCCTGTCGGGTGGTCAGCAGCAGCGCCTGTGCATCGCGCGGGCGATCGCGGTCGAGCCGAAGGTGCTCCTGATGGACGAGCCCTGCTCGGCCCTCGACCCCATCTCCACCCTCGCGATCGAGGACCTGATCGGCGAGCTGAAGGAACGCTTCACGATCGTCATCGTGACGCACAACATGCAGCAGGCGGCGCGCGTCTCGGACCGTACGGCCTTCTTCAACCTCGCGGCGGTCGGCCAGCCCGGCAAGCTCATCGAGATCGACGACACGGAGCGGATCTTCTCCAACCCGTCGGTCCAGGCCACGGAGGACTACATCTCGGGCCGCTTCGGCTGAGCCCGGATCACTCCTCTTCCGAAACCCCTCGCGGTGCTGCATGGCGGTGCCACCGCGAGGACGAAAAGGGCCCGCCCCTGGCTCCCGGGGGCGGGCCCGTTCGTGTGTCCGGCCGGACAGTCCCTAGAGGGGGCTACCGGCGTACTGATGGTCCCAGTCGCCGCACGTGGCCTCTTTCACGTCACCGTCGTCCCGGAGACAGACCTGTATGTACACGGTCGAGGTCTCGGAGACGTTGTGGTCCTCGTACGCGCAGTTGCCGAAGCCGTTGCCGTCGTAGATCGAGTGCTCGGTGCCGCTGGCACCGACCTTCCAGTAGCCGATGACACCGGCGCCGTCCGCCTTGTTGTCGCAGACCCCGAAGTGGTCGCCGTAGCTCTCGAAGTACATGGACCCGGCCGAGTCGACGTACGAGCCCGACGCAACGGTGTCGGAGTAGGCCCTCGCGGCCGACGCGGGAGAGGCCGCGTAGAGGAGCAGGCCCGCGAGAGCCGACGCCACCCCCGCCCCGGACATGAGGTGACGACGAAGTTTGGACATAGGGACCCCCACCCTCGTACGGCGCGTTCAATTCGAACGCTTGAGCCCAAGAAGTTAGCAGTGGCCCCGGTGCCATCACCGGGTTTTCGAGAAAGCGGTTTCACCTTCACAGGAATGGCCCGCTCCGGAAGTCGGAGCGGGCCATTGACCGGAGTGAAGGGAGGGCTACAGGAACGCGAGGTTCACGACCCAGAACGAACACGCCGCCACCACCGCAGCCGCCGGCATGGTGATGAACCACCCCAGCACGATGTTCTTGGCGACCCCCCACCGCACCGCGTTCACCCGCTTCGTGGCCCCCACACCCATGATCGCCGAGGTGATGACATGCGTCGTGGAAACCGGCGCCTTGAAGAGATACGCCGTGGTGAACATGATCGCCGCCCCCGTCGTCTCCGCCGCGAACCCCTGCGGCGGATCCAACTCGATGATCTTCCGCCCGAGCGTCCGCATGATCCGCCACCCACCCGCGTACGTCCCCAGCGACAGCATCAACGCACAGACGATCTTCACCCACACCGGAATCGGATCGCCGTAGGTCGAGTGGCCGGAAATCACCAGGGCCATCACCACGACACCCATGGTCTTCTGCGCGTCCTGGAGACCGTGCCCAAGAGCCATCCCCGCCGCAGACACCGTCTGCGCGATACGGAACCCCCGCTTCGCCTTGTGCGGATTGGCCCGCCGGAAGATCCACATGATCGCGGTCATCACCAGATACCCGCCGACCAGACCGACGACCGGCGACACGAACATCGGCACGATGACCTTGTCGACGACCCCGTGCCAGATGACATCCGTACCGCCGGCCAGCGCGGCCCCCACCATCCCGCCGAACAACGCGTGCGAGGACGACGACGGCAGCCCGAAGTACCAGGTGATCAGGTTCCAGGTGATCGCACCGATCAGCGCGGCGAAGAGGATCCCCATCCCCTTCGACCCCTCGGGCGTCTCGATCAGCCCCTCGCTCACCGTCTTGGCGACCCCGGAACCGAGAAACGCACCGGCAAGATTCATGACCGCGGCCATCGCCAGCGCCGCGCGCGGAGTCAGCGCCCGCGTCGAGACCGACGTGGCGATGGCGTTCGCGGAATCGTGAAAACCGTTGGTGTACGTGAAAAAGAGCGCGACCAGAATGGTCACGACCAGGGCGAAGGTGTCCATGGAGAGGTCAGGACTCCTTGACGGCGATGGTCTCCACCGTGTTCGCCACGTGCTCGAACGCGTCCGCCGCTTCCTCCAGCACATCCACGATCTGCTTGAGCTTGAGCACCTCGATGGCCTCGTACTTGCCGTTGAAGAGCATGGCCAGCAGCTTGCGGTGGATCTGGTCGGCCTGGTTCTCGAGGCGGTTGACCTCGATCCAGTACTCGGTGAGGTTGTCCATCGTGCGCAGGTTGGGCATGGCCTCGGCAGTCAGCTCCGCCGCCCGCGCCAGTACCTCGATCTGCTGCTCGACACCCTTGGGCAGTTCCTCCACGTTGTAGAGGACGACCAGGTCGACGGCCTCCTCCATGAAGTCCATGATGTCGTCGAGGCAGGAAGCGAGGTTGTAGATGTCCTCGCGGTCGAAGGGCGTGATGAAGGAGGAGTTCAACTGGTGGAAGATCGCGTGCGTGGCATCGTCACCGGCATGTTCAGCGGCCCGCATACGCTCTGCGATCTCGGCCCGGCCGGCGGTGTCCGCCCCGAGCAGTTCCATGAGGAGTTTCGAGCCCGTGACGATGTTGTCCGCGGACGCGGCGAACATGTCGTAGAAGCTCGTCTCCCTGGGGGTCAGACGAAAGCGCACAAGGGGTCCTCGGGATGCATCGGTTTCGGTCAGGCTGATGCTAAGTGCATCATCCGGCCACGGCTAATGGGCCGTCCCCCAGTGTCGCCCATCAGGCACAGTGATCCGCACGGGGGCGTACCAAGGGCCCTATACCCAGCAAAGTTCGTTACGATATACCCACTAGGGGTATATGTCTGGAGGACGCAATGGACGCGATGACGACCACCGGGGCCGACGCGACGGCAGCGCCCTCCGAACCGGCCGTCGAACCAGCCCTCGAAGCGGCTCAGGAACCGGTGACGCACGGTTACCACCACCAGAAGGACGAGCACCTCAAGCGCCTGCGCCGGATCGAGGGCCAGGTCCGCGGCCTCCAGCGCATGGTCGACGAGGACGTCTACTGCATCGACATACTCACCCAGGTGTCCGCCTCCACCAAGGCCCTGCAGTCCTTCGCCCTGCAGCTCCTGGAGGAACACCTACGGCACTGCGTCGCCGACGCGGCGGTCAAGGGCGGCGAGGAGATCGACGCGAAGGTCGAAGAGGCGACCAAGGCGATCGCCCGCCTCCTCCGTACCTGACCCCGACCACTCACCCGGCTAACGGGGAGCGCCGGACGCATCCCGTTCCTCGGCGACCTTCAACACCTCGTCGATGCTCTCCAGGCTGAGCCGGTCCTCGGCGGCCGAGGCCGCGATGATCAGGTCTCCGCACAGCTCGATCTCGGCGAGGGCCACGTGGTCCTGAACTGCCGTACCGCCGACCGGAGCCACGTGCATCACCTCTCCTCTGCCGTCACCGACTTCCTAGAGTAGGGAGCGGTCTACACACCGCGCATGGCACGGACGGGCTAGTCCTCACCCGGACTCACACCGATCGGTTCAGGTCACTTCTCGGCGATCTGCCCGGCGTAGATGTCCTTCGACGCCGGAAGTCGTACGTCCACGGGGGCCCCGAAGTCGTACAGCAAGGTCGTCGAGGCGACCGCCACCGTGCTGCGGCGCTGCCCGTTGACGAAGCTGAACCGCTGCCGGACCTTGCGGACGCGCCCCTGGTCGTCGAGGAAGACGTCGAAGGGCACCCGGGGAGTGGCGAACCCTTTCGCCGCCGACCTCAGCGCAGCCTCGTTCCCCGCCGAAGCGCTCCGCGCGGCCACGGAGAGATCGGCGACCCCCTGATAGTGACGCACGGAGGCCCCGGCCACCTCCGTCTTTCCCAGATACGTCGCCGTAGTCGTCCCGCGCAGCAACTCGGCCGCGGCGTACGGGTCGGTGGCCCCGCCGGTCACGAGGTTGCCGTCGGACAGCGTCCCGGTGTCGACCCGCACCCATTTGTCGGCGGGCACCCCGGCACCCCGGTTCTTCATGAACAGGGCGCCCGGCGCGAGGAGTTCGGTGATCGGCCGGTGCTCGCTGGCGCCGGTGGGGTCCTGCGGCAACTGCACGGTGAGTCGGCCCAGTTGACGGCGGAAGTCGTAGCCGCCCTCGCCGCGGATGGTCACACGGGTGCCGCCGGTGGCCATCTCCATGGACGTACGGGCCTGTGAACTCCCCGCCGCCACAAGGGTGTCGGCCGCCCGCCGCACCACCGCGACCGCGTCCCCGGCCCCGCGCGCGTCCGCCGTCGCCACCCCGTCCCCCGCCCCGCC
>NZ_JAENRY010000327.1 GCF_016612545.1 Streptomyces sp. MBT65
AGGACTCCGACGCCATCGCGGCGGCGGTCCTCGCCGTGCCCCAGGCCCCCGCCCCCTGGCGCCGCGATGGCGTCGGAGTCCTCCAGGGTGACCGAGCCGACGCCGGGGCGGATGCCCGCGGCGGTCACCCAGTGCACGGACTCGGTGGGCACGCCGTAGGCGAAGCGGCGCGGGTGGGGCACCCCGCGGGCGTCGACGAGGTGGTAGGGCCGCTCGGACACCTCCAGTCCCCCCGTCTCGTACCCGGTGCGGTCGGTGCTGCCGCCGTCGGTGCTGTCGGTGGCGGGGATGCGGTAAGGGCGGCACTGGCCGGTGCGCAGCAGCTGGTTCATCAGCGGGTCGGCGGTGCGCCGCAGGTCGATCGCGGGCAGCCGGGCCTCGATGAGGACACCGGCCCTGACCTGTACGCCGGGGATGTCGGAGGTCGCCACGAAGCAGGGGCCGTCCGCGTCGTGCGGGTCCGCGCTCACCCGCAGGCCGGGGCCGGTCACCTCCAGGACGCCGGCGTCGACGAGCGCGGCCATCTCCTCGATCCGCGAGGCCGGCGGGCCGATGGAGAGGTAGGCGTTGAGCGGGGTGTACCAGCCCTCCAGGTCCTCGCGGTGGGAGGCGGCGGACAGGCCGGCGTGGTCGACGGCGAGACGGACCTCGTTGCGCAGGTCGCGCAGCACGTCCAGGGCCGCCTTGACCGGTCCGCTGACGTTGCCCTGGCGGGCCAGGCGGACGTCCTCGTCGAGATGCCCGCGCAGCCAGGTCCGGAAGGTGGCCAGGTCGGGGAAGCCTTCCGTGCCGTAGGGGCGGGCCAGGCGCTCCCAGTCCCAGCGCTCGGCCGCGGCGATGCCGGCCTCCGCCAGCAGGCGGTCCTCGGCCGTGCCCGGCTCGGCGTGCAGATAGCGCTCGGTGAACTCCTCGGCCGCCGCGGCCGCTTCGCCGCGCCGGGTGAGGAGGGCCGCGTAGTAGACGGCGCACACCTCCTTGGAGATCAGCGGCCACAGGTCGGCGGCGAAGTCGACGGCCGTGCTGCGCCGGTCGCCGGCGCGCAGGGCGGCGATGCAGCCGGCCGTCAGCAGCCGGGGGCGGTGGCGGCCGTGGGCGCCCTTCTCGTTCTCGCCGCGCGCCTGGTAGGGCACCCCGCGCCGCGATCCGGCGTACAGGCGCGGCTCGCGGCCCGAGGGCCGGTAGACCAGGCGTCCGCCGGTGCGGGTGAAGACGCCGCCCCTGCCCCGGGTGAACAGGGCCATGTGGTCGAAGAAGTTGAGGCCCAGCCCGCGCAGCAGCACGCTCTCGCCGGGGCCCACGAAGGAGAGGTCGACGTCGGCCGGGTTGGCGGGGGCCACATAGGTCAGCCCGTGCCGGGCGGCGAAACGGTCCAGCTGCCGCTCGGCGGGCGAGAGCCGTGCCGGCACGTGGCCCTGCGCCAGGACGACCGCGGACAGGCCGCCCAGCCGGGTGCCGTCCTCCAGGGTGACGCTCTGGCGCCCGGCCCGGCGGCCGTCGGCGTCGGTGAGGGCGACGGCGCGCGCCGCGTGGACCCGCACCCGCACATGCGCGGCGGCGTTCGCGACGACCCGCCCGAACGCCCAGGTGAGATAGGAGCCGTAGAGGGCGCGGGTGGGATAGGTGTCGGGACCCAGCGCGCGGGCCTCGGTGAGGATCTCCGCGCCGTCCACCGGTGCGGGGCAGCTGTCCAGGGTGCCCGACTCCAGGGCGCGCGCCCACTCGTACAGGCTCGGGCCCTCCTCCAGCGGGCCGTCGATACGGACGCTGGCGTCGGTGTAGACCGTCACCTGCGAGGCGACGGTGTTCATCAGCAGGTGCCGCGACTGGCTGGGGCGCCACACCCGGCCCGAGCCCGGCGGGTCGGGGTCGACGACATGCACGGTGACGGTGTCCCAGCGGGGCGACTTCCGTTCCTGCGCGCACAGCCGTTCCAGGACGGAAAGGCCCCGGGGTCCGGCACCGACCAGGCACACCTCCAGATGCGCCGGCGCGCCGTCGCCGGGCGGCGGTGCCGCGGCGCGCGGGTGGGGGTCCCCGGGCGGACGGGCCCCGCCCGGGGGAAACCGACCGGCCGTCGCACCGGCCGGCGGGTCGGCCGTCGTATCGGCCGTCGTGTCGAGCGGCCCTGCGAGGAGTCCGGCGTCTACTGCGCGTTCGCCTGCGTGCGTACCGTCCACAGTTCCTCCCTTCCTGCGGCCACCGTGGGCGCAGGCGCTCGACCAGGGCTCGGCTGCGGGTGGAAAAGGCCTTGAGGAATCGGGGAGCGCATTTCACCGGCGTGTTCCCGAACGGGGCTGTATCGGGACTCGAGTCACCCGGCGGGTAATGGAAGAAACCGCCGGGGAACCGCCGGGGAGCCGTAAAAGGACCGCCGGAGGCGGGCGCGGCAGCCCCCGGCGGACGAAAGCACCGGGTCAACTGCCGTGATCGGCACGGGACATCACGGAATATCACGGGATATCAAAAAACAGAGTTGTGGACAGCGGTTGCGGGGCCCAGGCGCCTCGTGAAGGAGTTTCGATGAATTCCCAGTCATGCCCCAGGAGTCACCCCCAGGAAAGCGTCGCCGCCGCCGGGTCCGTCCTCTGCGCCCCGTGCGTGCGAAGGGCGGCGCACCATCTGCGGGTGCTTCCCGCCCTTCACCAGGAATGCCTGCACCAGGCGTCCCTGACGGGCCGACGTACGAATCCCACCAAGGTCTCCGGCAGCCGCCGCAGGGACCACCTGGACATCACCGTGCTCGACGCCCGCCACAACATCGAGACCGTTCTCGAGTCGTGGTCGTCGATGGTCGCGGAAAAACGCGGGATCACCACTCCGCCGCGGGCCGTTCCCTCCCTGGCACGGTTTCTGACCCGGCATCTGGAATGGCTCGCCGGCCAGCCCCCGGCGGACGACTTCGCCGAGGAGATCGAACGCCTCGTCGGCGAACTGCGCCAGACCATCGACCCCGACCCCCATCCCCTGCACGCCCTCATCCGCGGCTGCGTGGTGGACGGCTGCCCCGGGACGATCAGCGCCCTGCCGCAGCGCGCGACCGGCACGGGCGGCGGTGGCGGTTCGGGTACGGGTGGCGGTTCGGGTACGGGTGCCGGTTCGGGTTCGGGCGGCAGCATCCGCTGTTCCTCGGGGCACGCGTGGAACGTGGGCGAGTGGCTGGGGCTGCGCACACTGATGGAACGGCAGCGGAAGGGTGTCAGCGCATGATCAAGCCACCGAGCCACCGGCTCGTCCCCACCAAAGTGGCCGCCCTCGCCGTGGGGGTGTCCGAGGCGACGATCCGCAAGTGGGTCAGCCGCGGGAAGATCACCCGCTACGGCGCCCCGAACCGCCGCTCCGAGTTCGACATCGAGGAACTCACCGAGATCGCCCTGCACCGCAGGCCCTGACCGGACACCGGCCCGGGCACCGACCCCGAACGCCGGGCTCCGCGCCTCGCGCTCCCGGCTCCCGCACCTCATACTCCGGCTCCCAGCTTCCGGCTCTCAGACCCCGAGCCCTCGCACTCCGGCTCCGGCCTCGCACTTCGGTTCCGGCTTCCGGCTTCCAGGCCGTCCGAGCTCCTGACGGTGCCTCAACTTCCTTGCCCCATAGGCCCGAAGAACCCCCGACGTGCCCGCCGCGACTGCCCTGGCAGCCGCGGCTGCGCCGGTTGTGCCGGTCTCGGATCCACCCCCCGTTCGAGTGACCCACGTCACTTCGGTGCGGTGTTGGCGGGGGGCCTGACCCCGTGTCACTATCTCCCTACATCTCCCCTGCCCAAAAGCCGCCGCGAGGCCGTACCGCGGCAGGGGGCGCGTGCCGCGGTCGCCGTCATCCGGCGCGCGGCACCTTTTCTTTCACCGCTTCTTCCACCGCATCCGCCGCGCCGCCCGGCACACCCGGGCGGTGCCGCCGATGCCCCGCCGCCACCGCGCCGCCGGCGAAGTCCCCGAAGTCCCCTGCCGGGTAGGGCAGTTGCCGCCGTACGCCCTCGCAGGCCCCGTTCCGCCCCTCATCCACGACCCTCTCCGGGCCTCCGGATCTCCGGGTCGCCGGGCGGGGCGGTCCGGCACGCCATGACACGGCACGGCATGGCCGTACGGCCTCTCTGCACAACAGACATCTCCGTGCACAACAGACATAGGGAGCTGAGTGCGTTGACTCTACCGACCTCGGCGGAGGGGGTGCCGGACAGCCGCCGGACCCGCTCGGTCGGCATCGGCCGCGCCCACGCCAAGGCGATCCTGCTGGGAGAGCACGCGGTCGTCTACGGCGCCCCGGCGCTCGCCCTGCCGATCCCGCAGCTCACGGTCACCGCCAGTGCCGGATGGTCCTCCCAGCCCGGCGACGGGCAGGGCGACTTGTCCTACACGGTGACCGGTTCCCCCTCGCGGGCGATGGTGACGCAGGCCTCCGACGGTCTGCGCCGGCTGACCGCGGAGTTCAGGGCGCGGATGGGCGTGAGCGGCCGGCCGCATCTGGACGTGATCCTCGACGGTGCGATCCCGCACGGCCGGGGGCTGGGCTCCAGCGCGGCCAGTTCGCGGGCGATCGCGTTCGCGCTGGCCGACCTCTTCGGGCGCGAGCTGGACGAGGCCACGGCGTTCGAACTGGTGCAGACGGCCGAGAACATGGCGCACGGCAGGGCCAGCGGTGTCGACGCCATGACCGTCGGCGCGCTGCGCCCGCTGCTGTTCCAGGCGGGCCGGACGCGGGAGCTGAGGCTGGGCTGCGAGGGCCTGTTCATCGTCGCGGACAGCGGTGAGCCGGGCAGTACCCGGGAGGCGGTCGAGCTGCTGCGGGAGGGGTTCGAGCGCCGGCCCGGGGCGCGGGCACGGTTCGTACGGCGGGCCGCGCGGCTGACCGAGGCGGCCCAGCTGGACCTCGCCGAGGGCCGGGCCGGTGACCTGGGCCGGCGGATGACGGACTATCACGCGCTGCTGCGGGCGGCCCGCCTGAGCACCGGCCCCATCGAGCGGCTGGTCGACGCCGCGCTGGGGGCGGGCAGCCTCGGCGCCAAGATCACCGGCGGTGGTCTGGGCGGCTGCATGATCGCGCTGGCCCCGCCGCAGCGGGCCCGCGAGGTCACCCGGCGGCTGCACGAGGCAGGCGCCGTACAGACATGGCTCGTACCGTTGAAGGGGCTCGACAACCATGCGCCGTGAACAACGACCGACCACCGCACCGGGCCCGCTGGAGACCGCGACGGTCCTGCCGGACACCGCACCGCGAGTGGCGGGGACCGCGCCGGGCGCGCCGCAGGCAGAGGCCGCGCCGCATCCTGTGGAGAGCGCGCCGCGGCCCGCGAAGGCCGTACCGCGGCCGGTGCGGAGCATGCCGGGCGGGCCGCGGGCGGACGCCGTCGCCGGTGTCACCGCGGTCGCGCATCCGAACATCGCGCTGGTCAAGTACTGGGGCAAGCGGGACGAGCGGCTGATCCTGCCCTGGACCGACAGTCTGTCGATGACGCTGGACGTCTTCCCGACCACCACCCGTGTCCGGCTGGACGCCACCGCCGGCCGCGACGAGGTGACGCTCGACGGGGTGCCCGCGACGGGCGAGGCGGCCCGGCGGGTCGGCGCGTTCCTGGAACTGGTGCGGGAGCGGGCCCGGCTGCCGTGGCGGGCGGTGGTGGACAGCCGCAACACCGTGCCCACCGGGGCGGGGCTGGCGTCCTCGGCCAGCGGGTTCGCCGCGCTGGCCGTGGCCGCCGCGGCCGCCTACGGGCTGGACCTGGACGCCGGCGGGCTGTCCCGGCTGGCGCGCCGGGGTTCCGGGTCGGCCTCGCGGTCGGTGTTCGGCGGCTTCGCCGTCTGGCACGCCGGGTCGCCCGGTGCCACGGGCGCGGCGGCGGACGCGGGTTCCTACGCCGAGCCGGTGCCGGCCGCCGGCGGCCTGGACCCGGCGCTGGTCGTCGCCGTGGTCGACGCGGGCCCCAAGACGGTCTCCAGCCGGGAGGCGATGCGCCGCACCGTGGACACCTCGCCGCTGTACCGGCCGTGGGCCGCCTCCAGCCGGGCCGACCTGGCCGCCATGCGGGCGGCGCTGGGGCGCGGCGACCTGGAGGCGGTGGGTGAGATCGCGGAGCGCAACGCGCTGGGCATGCACGCGACGATGCTGGCGGCGCGGCCCGCGGTGCGCTATCTGTCGCCGGCCACGGTCACCGTGCTGGACCGGGTGCTGCAGCTGCGGCGGGAGGGCGTGGCGGCGTACGCGACCATGGACGCCGGACCGAACGTGAAGGTGCTGTGCCGGCGCGCGGACGCGCGGCGGGTGGCCGCCGCCGTCGGCGAGGCCGTCCCGGCGGCACGGGTGCTGGTCGCCGGCCCGGGGCCCGGGGCCCGTCTGCTGGACGGGACCGGCCGGTGACGGCCACGGCGGCGGGGCTGTCCGCGGGGCGCACGGTGGTGCGGCGGGCGCCGGGCAAGCTGTTCGTCGCGGGCGAGTACGCGGTGGTGGAGCCGGGCAACCCGGCGATCCTGGTGGCGGTGGACCGCTACCTCACCGTCACGGTCACCGCCCCGCAGGACAGGCCGGGCGGCCCGGACGTGAGGATCCGCAGTGACCTCACCGCGCGGCCGGCCGGCTGGCGCTGGCGGGAGGGACGCCTGGTCCCCTGCGGCGGCGACGGCGGGGCGCTGGCGTACGTGGTGTCGGCGATCGAGACGGTCGGCGCGCTGCTGGCCGAGCGCGGCATGTCCCTGCCCCGCGCGGACATCGCGGTGAGCAGCCGGCTGCACGAGGGCGGCCGCAAGTACGGGCTGGGTTCCTCCGGTGCGGTGACCGTGGCGGCGGTGGACGCCGTGGCCGGGTTCTGCGGGGTGGAGCTGTCGGCCGGTGAGCGCTACCGGCTGGCGATGCTGGCCGGCGCGCGGGTCGATCCGAAGGGTTCGGGGGGTGATCTGGCCGCCAGTGCCTGGGGCGGCTGGATCCTCTACCGGGCGCCGGACCGCGACTTCGTGCTCGACCTGGCCCGCCGGGTCGGTGTCGGCCGGGCGCTGGCCGCGCCCTGGCCCGGCCACACGGTGCGGCCGCTGCCGGCGCCGGCCGGGCTGCGCCTGGAGGTCGGCTGGACCGGGGAGCCCGTCTCCACCGCCTCCCTGGTGGCCGGCCTGCACCACCGCGGCCGGCCCGGCAGTACGGCCCGTGGCCGCTACACCACCGCCTCCAACCAGCTGGTGGAGGCGGCCGCCGCCGCGCTGGAGCGGGGCGACGACGCCGGGCTGCTGGAGCAGATCCGCACCGCCCGCCGGGAGCTGGCACGGCTGGACGAGGCGGTCGGGCTCGGCATCTTCACCGACCGGCTGACCCGGCTGTGCGAGGCGGCCGAGGCCGCCGGCGGCGCGGCCAAGCCGTCGGGGGCGGGCGGCGGCGACTGCGGTATCGCCCTGCTGGACGCGGCGGCGGACCGGCACATCTGTCAGGTACGGCGGCAGTGGAACGCGGCCGGGGTGCATCCCCTGCCGGTGCGCCCCGCCGCACGGGAGCCCGGAAGGAACCGGCACACATGAGTGCTCAACGCAAGGACGACCACGTCCGGCTCGCCATCGAGCAGCAGGACACCCCGCAGGGGGTCAACCAGTTCGACGAGGTGTCGTTCGTCCACCACGCGCTGGCGGGCCTGGACCGCCGGGAGGTGTCCCTGGCCACCTCCTTCGCCGGCCTGTCCTGGCCGGTGCCCCTCTACGTCAACGCGATGACCGGCGGCAGCGCCCGCACCGGCGCCATCAACCGGGACCTGGCGGCCGCCGCCCGCGAGAGCGGGGTGCCCATCGCGTCCGGGTCGATGAACGCCTACTTCAAGGACCCCTCCTGCGCGGACACCTTCCGGGTGCTGCGCGAGGAGAACCCGGACGGGTTCGTGCTGGCCAACGTCAACGCGACGGCGACGGTGGACAACGTGTGGCGGGCGATCGAGCTGCTGCGGGCCGACGCGCTGCAGATCCACGTCAACACCGCGCAGGAGACCGCGATGCCGGAGGGCGACCGGTCCTTCGCCGCCTGGCCGGGCCAGATCGAGAAGATCGCGGCGGCCGTCGACATCCCCGTGATCGTCAAGGAGGTCGGCAACGGGCTCAGCCGCCAGAGCGTCCAGCTCCTGGCCACGCTGGGCGTGGCCGCCGCCGATGTCAGCGGACGGGGCGGCACCGACTTCGCCCGCATCGAGAACGGCCGCCGCGCTCTGGGCGAGTACGGCTTCCTGCACGGCTGGGGCCAGTCCGCGCCCGCCTGCCTGCTGGACGCCCAGGACACCGGGATGCCGCTGCTGGCCTCCGGCGGCGTGCGCACCCCGCTGGACGCCGCCCGCGCCCTGGCCCTGGGAGCCCGAGCGGTCGGCGCCTCCGGCATCTTCCTGCGCACCCTCCTGGACGGCGGCGTGGACGCCCTGACCGCCCAGCTCGCCCGCTGGCTGGACCAGCTGGCGGCCCTGCAGACGATGCTCGGCGCCCCCACCCCGGCCGCTCTGACCCGCTGCGACCTGCTCGTCCACGGCTCCCTGCGCGCCTTCTGCGCCGACCGCGGCATCGACACGGGCACCCTCGCCCGCCGCTCCAGCTCCGGCGCGCTGCGCGCCCCGACGACGGGAAGCACCCGATGACCGACACCCGCGCCACCGCCACCCATGCCACGGCCACCCATGCCACCGCCGGGATCCCGATGCGCTGGGTGGGCCCCCTGCGCATCTCCGGGAACGTCGCCCGCACCGAGACCCGTATCCCGCTGGCCACCTACGAGTCACCGCTGTGGCCCTCGGTGGGCCGCGGCGCGAAGGTCTCCATGCTCACTCCGGAGGGCATCGTCGCCACCCTCGTGGACGAGCGGATGACCCGCTCCGTCCTGGTCGAGGCCACCGACGCCCAGGCCGCCCACAGCGCCGCACAGCTGGTGCAGGCGCGCATCGAGGACCTGCGGGAGGTGGTGCGCGGCTGCAGCCGCTACGCCCAACTGCTCGCCGTACGGCACGAGATCAACGCCAACCTGCTGTTTTTGCGCTTCGAGTTCTCCACCGGCGACGCCTCGGGCCACAACATGGCCACCCTCGCCTCCGACGCCCTGCTGGCCCACCTCCTGGCCACCGTTCCCGGTATCTCCTACGGCTCGATCTCCGGGAACTACTGCACCGACAAGAAGGCCAGCGCGGTCAACGGCATCCTGGGCCGCGGCAAGAACGTCGTCACCGAACTCCTCGTCCCCCGCGACGTGGTGCACGACGTCCTGCACACCACCGCCGCCAAGGTCGCCCGACTCAACCTGCGCAAGAACCTGCTCGGCACCCTGCTCGCCGGCGGGGTGCGCTCGGCCAACGCCCACTACGCCAACATGCTGCTCGGCTTCTACCTGGCCACCGGCCAGGACGCGGCCAACATCGTCGAGGGCTCGCAGGGCGTGACGATGGCCGAGGACCGCGACGGCGACCTCTACTTCGCCTGCACCCTGCCCAACCTGATCGTCGGCACCGTCGGCAACGGCAAGGGCCTGGGCTTCGTGGAGACCAACCTGACCCGCCTGGGCTGCCGCGAGGACCGCGCGCCCGGCGACAACGCCCGCCGCCTCGCCGTCATCGCCGCGGCGGGCGTGCTGTGCGGGGAGCTGTCCCTGCTCGCCGCGCAGACCAACCCCGGCGAACTGATGCGCGCACACGTCCAGCTGGAACGCGACCCGAAGACCGCAAAGGTGGGTGCCTGACCATGTCCCTGTCCATCGGAATCCACGACCTGTCCCTCGCCACCGGCGAGTTCGTCCTGCCGCACACCGCGCTCGCCGCCCACAACGGCACCGACATCGGCAAATACCATGCCGGCATCGGCCAGGAGTCGATGAGCGTGGCCGCCGCCGACGAGGACATCGTCACCCTCGCCGCCACCGCCGCCGCGCCCCTGATCGCCCGCCACGGCACCGACCGCATCCGCACCCTCATCCTGGCCACCGAGTCCTCCATCGACCAGGCCAAGGCGGCCGGCATCTACGTCCACTCCCTCATCGGCCTGCCCTCCGCCACCCGCGTCGTCGAACTCAAACAGGCCTGCTACGGCGCGACCGCCGCCCTGCAGTTCGCCGTCGGCCTCGTCCGCCGCGACCCCGCCCAGCAGGTCCTCGTCATCGCCAGCGACGTCTCCCGCTACGACCTCGACTCCCCCGGCGAGGCCACCCAGGGCGCCGCCGCGGTCGCCATGCTCGTCGGCGTCGACCCCGCCCTGGTGCGCATCGAGGACCCCTCCGGCGTGTTCACCGCCGACGTCATGGACTTCTGGCGCCCCAACTACCGCGACACCGCCCTGGTCGACGGCCAGGAATCGGTCGGCGCCTACCTCCAGGCCGTCGAGGGCACCTGGAACCTGGAAGGACTACACCGAGCAGGGCGGCCGCACCCTGGAGGAGTTCGCCGCGTTCTGCTACCACCAGCCGTTCACCAAGATGGCCTACAAGGCCCACCGCCACCTCCTCAACTACTGCGGCCGCGACACCGACGAAGGCACCGTCACCGCCGCCCTGGGCCGGACCACCGCCTACAACCGGGTCGTCGGCAACAGCTACACCGCCTCCCTCTACCTCGCCCTGGCCGCCCTCCTGGACCAGGCCGACGACCTCACCGGCCGCCCCGTCGGCTTCCTCAGCTACGGCTCCGGAAGCGTCGCGGAGTTCTTCGCCGGCACCGTCGTCGCCGGCTACCGGGAGCATCTGCGCACCGCCGCGCACCGCGAGGCCATCACCCGGCGCACCGAGGTCGACTACGCCGGCTACCGCGCCCTGCACGAACACCGCCTGCCCTCCGACGGCGGCGACCACACCACCCCCGCCCAGACCACCGGCCCCTACCGGCTGGCCGGCATCAGCGGCCACAAACGCCTCTACACCACCCGCTGAGCCCACCCCGGCGGCCGTCCCGGCTGCGCCCCCCGTGCGGGGCGCGTAGTCGGGACGGCCGCCACCCGTCCGTTCATTCCATCCACGCACCATGCGAAGGGAGGGCAGCCGCATGGACGACGCGACGATCCTTAGTACGGGCAGCCCGATCAGGGACGTCAGGATCCTCGGCACCGGCGCGTACGTGCCCGAGCGGATCGTCCCCAACGACGAGGCCGGAGCCCCGGCCGGGGTCG
>NZ_JAENRY010000328.1 GCF_016612545.1 Streptomyces sp. MBT65
CCTCTCGGGCTTTCCTCCGGGCTTCCCTTCGGTGTTCCAAACTCTATCAGTGTTTTTCCGGCTCCCTGACCATCGTCCTGCAGGCATGCAGAAGGTGACCCCGGGATAGGATCTGACAAGTTGGGTGCTGCCAGGCCAAGCAAAGACACTTGGTCGCGTCGCTCAGCCTCAAGCAGGAGTACGACTGTACATGCGGCCGTAGAGCAGGTGCAAATCGATTAGAGGTGTGGTCTAGACCACTAATCCGGACCTGTCAGGCGGAACCGGTACTACATATGACATACCCTGCTGCTCAGTGTGCCGTCCGGGACAGGCAGTGACGGCCCCATCACATTTCCACCCCTGGGAGGCTTCCCATGACCAGCGTGACGTCCCCTCTTGCAGGACGTGCCATCGGACTGACCGAGGTGCCGGATCCGGTCTTCTCCGGGGCCATGGTCGGCCCCGGCACGGCCATCGACCCCGTACGTGAACCCTCCGAGGCCGTCTCTCCCGTGGACGGAGTCATCGTCTCGCTCCACCCGCACGCCTTCGTCGTCGTGGACAGTGAGGGACACGGCGTGCTCACTCACCTCGGTATCGACACCGTGCAGCTCAATGGCGAGGGCTTCGAGCTGCTCGTCAACAAGGGCGACACGGTGACCCGCGGCCAGAGTGTGGTGCGCTGGAACCCGGCCGCCGTCGAGGCCGCCGGCAAGTCCCCGGTGTGCCCGATCGTGGCCCTCGAAGCCACGGCCGAGGCCCTCTCCGGTCTCCGCGAGGACGGCGATGTGAAGGCCGGCGACAGTCTCTTCATCTGGGAGTGACGTCAATGCCGTCGTATGACGGCGCGCACGACAACCAACGCGGCGGCGGGACCCGCCGCACTATCGGAGACGGGTGAGATGGAGACAACGCTGCGAGGCGTCGGTGTGAGCCACGGTGTGGCGATCGGCGAGGTTCGGCACATGGGGACGGCGGTTCTGGAACCGCCTGCCAAGCAGATTCCGGTGGAGGACGCGGAGCGTGAACAGGGGCGCGCCCGCCAAGCCGTGGACGCTGTGGCGGCCGACCTGATGGCGCGCGGCAATCTGGCGGGGGGCGAGGCCCAGGCGGTGCTCGAGGCGCAGGCCATGATGGCCCAGGACCCCGAGTTGATGGCGGACGTGGATCGCCGTATCGCGGTGGGCAGTACCGCGGAGCGGGCCGTGTACGACGCCTTCGCCGCCTACCGTGCTCTGCTGGCCGGTGCCGGTGAGTATCTCGCCGGCCGGGTGGCCGACCTCGATGATGTGCGAAACCGTATCGTCGCTCGGTTGCTCGGGGTGCCGATGCCGGGTGTTCCGGACAGCGACGAGCCGTACGTCCTTATTGCTCGTGACCTTGCGCCTGCCGATACGGCGCTGCTGGACCCGACGCTGGTGCTCGGTTTCGTCACCGAGGAGGGTGGGCCGACGAGTCACAGCGCCATCCTGGCGCGGGCGCTCGGTGTGCCGGCCGTGGTGGCGCTGCCCGGGGCCGGGGAGCTGGCTGAGGGCACTGTCGTTGCCGTGGACGGCAGCACCGGCGAGATCTTCGTGAACCCCAGTGCCGAGAAAAAGGAGCAGTTGGCGGCTGCGGCCGCCGCGCGCAAGGCCGCTCTCTCCGCTTCTACGGGTCCTGGTGCCACGTCCGACGGACACAAGGTGCCGCTGCTGGCCAATGTCGGCGGTCCCGCTGATGTACCGGCCGCCCTGGAGGCGGGGGCCGAGGGTGTGGGGCTCTTCCGTACCGAGTTCCTTTTCCTGGACGACAGCAAGAACGCGCCGTCCGAGGAGAAGCAGGTCGAGGCCTATCGGAAGGTGCTCGAGGCGTTCCCCGAGGGGCGTGTCGTCGTACGGGTGCTGGACGCCGGCGCGGACAAGCCGCTCGACTTCCTGACGCCCGCCGACGAGCCGAACCCGGCCCTGGGTGTGCGCGGGCTGCGTTCGCTGCTCGACCACCCCGATGTGTTGCGGACTCAGCTGACCGCGCTCGCGAAGGCCGCCGAGGGTCTGCCTGTCTACCTTGAGGTCATGGCCCCGATGGTCGCGGACCGCGCGGACGCGAAGGCGTTCGCGGACGCGTGCCGGGAGGCGGGGCTGCGGGCCAAGTTCGGTGCGATGGTGGAGATTCCGTCGGCCGCGCTGCGGGCGCGCTCGATCCTGCAGGAGGTCGAGTTCCTGTCACTGGGGACCAACGACCTCGCGCAGTACACCTTCGCTGCCGACCGTCAGGTGGGCGCTGTGTCGCGTCTGCAGGATCCGTGGCAGCCCGCGCTGCTCGACCTGGTCGCGATGTCCGCCGAGGGGGCGAAGGCCGAGGGCAAGAGCTGTGGTGTCTGCGGTGAGGCCGCGTCCGACCCGCTGCTGGCTTGTGTGCTGACCGGTCTGGGGGTCACCTCCCTTTCCATGGGTGCGGCGTCGATTCCTTATGTGCGGACGGCGTTGGCGAAGTACACGCTGGCGCAGTGCGAGCGGGCCGCGCTCGCCGCGCGGGCCGCGGACAGTGCCGAGGAGGCGCGCGCCGCCGCTCAGGCGGTGCTGTCCGGCGAGTAGTCGGGCGGGAAGCCGTCCGTCGGCCGTGGTCCAGGGGCGCCTCACCAGTGGTGGGGCGCCCCTGGCGTGTTCAGTGGTGGTGTCCTCCCGGGGGCTGGTCCAGGTCTCCGAGGTCCGGCGGTACGCAGTAGTCGACGCCTGATTCCGGGGAGATGAGGTCGCCGGACTCGACGTCGGTGCAGTAGGCGTCGAAGACCTCTCCGGCGGTCAGGGCTTCCAGGCCGTCGCCGCGCAGCCGCCAGCCGTAGATGCAGTCGGTGGTGTTCGGGCTGGTGGTGCGCATGACGAGGCCGCCGGGGCTTCGGGTGGCGAGGCCGAGGGCGAGGACCGTGGTGAATTCGAGGGCCTCGGCCTCGTCCAGGTGAGTGGCTCCGTCCTCGTCCTCGTCGGCGTGGAGGACGGCGACGATGGTTTCCGGTTCCGCCGCGACGCTGCAGACGAGGTGTCGGTTGCCGGGCCGAGCGGTGTCGAGGATGCGGACGAGGAGGCCGGAGGCCTGGGTGAAGGCGGCGCGGCCGATGTCCTCGCCGCAGGAGGCGCAGGCGCCGAGGCGGGACAGGAGTGTGGTCGCGTACTCCCAGGTCGCCTGGCGGACGGCCTCGTCGACGAGCGCCGGGAGGAGGTCGGCCAGTGGCTGGCCTTCGTAGAGCAGGGTGGGGCCGGTGGCCGCGAGTTCGGCTGTGAAGCGCGTTCGGCTCGACGGGTTGTCGGGGTCGAGGCCGCTGTCGGCGCAGAACTCGGCGTACTCCTCGGGGTCGAAGAGGGCCACGCTGGTGTGGCTGCCCTGGAGGGCGCGGCTCCTGAGGAGTGCCTCCACCTGTTGGAGGTAGGCGGTGTGGTCGTCGAAGGTGAAGCTGCGGTAGCGCCGCATGGCGCTGAAGTCCTGCTCGTCGGTCAACAGGCCGATGGTGCCGGCGATTTCGCGGCGCAGTACGCGTCGCATGGTCTGGTTGTCGGTGTGCGCCATGTTTCCCCCTGTGCACGGTCGATCAATGCTCACTCACAGTAACCGACGGCACTGACAACGGCGTTCGAGCGAGGGGGTCGCGGACCAGTCGGTGCTGAATTATGCAGGTCAGGGCGATGACGGCGCCGAAAGCGGTCCAGCCGAAGGGGCCGGTGGCGATGGCGGCGGTGACGGCGAGTGGGCCGATGCTGCGCTGGGCGGACTGGGCGAGTCCGTGTACGCCGAGGTAGGAACCCTGCGCTGTGCCGGGTGCGAGGGCGACGGAGAGTTCCCACGAGATGGTGGCGTGGAGCATTTCCGCCAGGGTGAAGGCCGTTGCCGAGGCGGTGAGGAGCAGCGCGGCGGTGACGGCTCCGCCGGTGGCCGAGAGCGCCAGGGTCGTGCCGCCGAGGGCGAAGGCGGCGGAGAGCGGTATCAGCAGGCTGCGGGTGGCCGCTGTCGTGGTCGCGAGTCGGGCCAGGGGGACTTGCAGGGCCACGACCATCACGTTGTTGAGGACCATCAGCAGGGGCGCCAGGCCGTGCGGTGCGTTGCTGGCGTGGGCAATCCACAGTGGCAAGCCGACCTTGAAGACGGCGTCGTCGAGGAAGAGGACGGTCTCGGTCGCGACGTAGGCGAGGTAGGTGCGGTCGCGCCAGGGGTTCGGCGGTGCGGTCGCGGGTGGCGTGCCCTTCGATGTCGCGACGGTGCGCTGCGGTGACGGGGGTTCGCCGCAGCCGAAGGTGAGGGCCGCGACCGCGACGAAGGAGAGGGCGTCGCCGAGGAGGAGCCAGTGGTAGGCGGCGGTCGTGCCGAGGGCGAGTGCCGCGGCGGCGGTGAGGCCGCCCAGGGCCCAGCCCGCGTTGGCCGCGGTGCGGCTGATGGCCTGGTAGCGGATGCGGTCGGGCCCTGCCACGCGCGTGGCGTAGAGCTTGGTGAGCACGTTGGCCGCGCGGTCTCCGAAGCCGCCGAGGGCCGAGATGGTGATCAGCAGGACGTAGTTGTCCGTGGTGAGGAGGGCGAACGAGGCCACGGCGCGCAGGAGTTGGAGGGCGATGAGGACGCGGGTGAGCGGGAACCGGTCGGCGAGGTGGCCGCCCAGGGGTGCGCCGGCGATGCCGATGGCTCCGGCGATCGCGGCGAGGGTGCCCACCTGGGCCACGGAGAGATGCGAGACGTAGGTGAAGTACAGGACGGACACGGAGGCCCACAGGCCGCTGCCGGTGCGGTCGACGAAGGCGATCGCGAGCATTCTGCGACCGTCGCGTCCTCCGGGTATGAGTTTCCGCCGTGCGGGCGCGCGACGCGTGGTGTCCACTGCTCCCCCTTGCAATGAATTATGTATTGATACATAGTTTATGATGTGGCAATACAATATGGGATCAGTGGTACGACGGCCAAGGGAATTGCCGCGTCCGTCGAACGGCGTGTGGCCGATGGGGTGTTGGGCCCGGGGGCCGCGCTGCCTCCGGTGCGGCGGCTCGCGGACGAGCTGGGGGTGAGTCCGGGGACCGTCGCCACGGCGTACAAGGAGCTGCGGCAGCGGGGCATCGTCGTCACGCGCGGGCGGGGCGGGACGGTGGTGGCGCAGGCTCCGGCGGTGGCGTCGCGGCGGCCGCCCCGGGTTCCGGCGGGTCTGCGGGATCTGGCCGGCGGACATCCCGACCCCACGTTTCTGCCCGCTCTGGTGCCGCCCTCACGGTTGTCTCCGGGTGCGCGGTCCCATCGGTCGACGCCTCGGCTGGCGCGGTTGGAGGAGGCCGTGCGGTACTGGCTTCGGCCCGACGGTGTGCCCGTGGAGCATGTGACCTTCGCGCACGGTGCGTTGGATCTGATCGGGCGGCTGCTGTCCGTGGAGTTGCGGCCGGGGGACGCCGTGGCCATGGAGGATCCCGGGTATCACCATCTGCTCGATCTCGTCACGGCGTTGGGGCTGCGCATGATGCCGGTCGCCGTGGACGACGAGGGGATGCGTCCGGATGCGCTGCGCGCGGCACTGCGGGTCGGTGTGCGCGCCGTGGTGTGCAGTCCTCGGGCGCAGAATCCCTACGGGGGCAGCTTCTCGGCCGCGCGCCGGGACGCGCTCGTCGAGGTGCTACGGGACGAGCCGGAGGTGCTGGTGGTGGAGAACGATCACGCTTCCGCCGTGGCGGCCACTCCCCTGTGGTCGCTGACGTCCGGTGGGCTGCCGCGGTGGGTGCATGTGCGGACTGTGAGCAAGTTCCTCGGCACCGACCTGCGTTGGGCCGCGGCGGCCTGTGATCCGATCACGCTGGCGCGGCACGACGGGCGGTTGCTGCTGACGTCCGGCTGGGTCAGTCATCTCCTCCAGGAGACCGTCCACGGGCTGATGACGGACGACGGCACGCGCGCGTTGGTCACGCGCGCGCAGGAGGCGTACAGACTGCGCCGGGAGGCCCTCCACGAGGAGTTGCGCGGGTGGGGAATCGAGGCGCACGGGGCGAGCGGGATGAATCTCTGGGTGCCCGTGCGGGACGAGTCGGCGGTGGTCAACGGGCTGCGGTCGTACGGCTGGTGGGTCGCCGCCGGCGCGCGGTTCCGGCTGTCGTCCGGGCCGGGTGTTCGGATCTCCGTCGCCGAGCTCGAACCGGCCGACGCGGTGCGGCTGGCCTCGGACTTCGCCGCTGTGCTCGGCGAGGGCGAGTCCGAGGCCACCTATGGAGGGTGATCGGTCTCTACGGGAGGTCGATCAGGCGCGTTTGCGGGCGAGTTCCTCGTAGAAGCTCAGCAGGCCGAGGTTGTCGATGGAGCCCGGGTTGACCGCCTTCTCCAGAGGGGTGCCCTGGAGGAGGCGTTTGACCGGGACCTCGATGCGCTTTCCGGTGAGGGTGTGCGGGACGCCGGGTACTTCGATGACCTCGTCGGGGACGTGGCGTGGGGAGAGTTGTTCGCGGATGGTCTGCTTGATGCGCCCCAGGAGAGGGTCGTCCAGGACGGCTCCGGGGGCGAGGTGCACGAAGAGGGGCATCCAGTAGCCGCCGTCGGGCTGTTCGATGCCGATGACGAGGGACTCCTTGATCTCCGGGAGCCGTTCGACCGCTTCGTAGATGTCGGCCGAACCCATACGCACGCCTTGGCGGTTGAGCGTGGAGTCGGAGCGGCCGTGGATGACGACGGAGCCCCGGGAGGTGACGGTGATCCAGTCGCCGTGGCGCCACACTCCGGGGTAGGTGTCGAAGTAACTGTCGTGGTAGCGGGTGCCGTCGGGGTCGTTCCAGAAGTAGATCGGCATGGACGGCATGGGGTTGGTGACCACGAGTTCGCCGACCTCGTCGACCAGGGGTTCGCCGTGCGGGTCCCAGGACTGGAGGTCGGTGCCCAGGCCGGGGGCCTGGAGTTCGCCGATGTACACCGGGAGGGTCGGGACGGCTCCCGCGAAGCAGGAGCAGACGTCCGTGCCGCCGCTGACCGAGGCGATCCACAGGTCGTCGCGGACCTCGTCGTGCAGCCAGCGGAACCCGTCGGGCGGCAGGGGTGATCCGGTGGTGGCAACGCACTGGATCTTCGAGAGGTCGAAGTCGCGGGACGGGTGCACGCCGGCCTTGCGGCAGGCCATGACGTACGCGGCCGAGGTGCCGTAGAGGGTCGCACCGGTGCGTTCGGCGATGCGCCACTGGGCGGCCGTGTCGGGGTACCCGGGGCTGCCGTCGTAGAGGACGATCGTCGTGCCCGTCAGGAGGCCGGAGACGAGGAAGTTCCACATCATCCAGCCGGTGGACGTGTACCAGAAGAAGCGGTCCTCGGGGCCCAGGTCGCAGTGCAGGCCCAGTTGTTTGAGGTGTTCTACGAGGATGCCGCCCTGGGACTGGACGATGGCCTTGGGGAGGCCTGTCGTGCCCGAGGAGTAGAGCACCCACAAGGGGTGCTCGAAGGGGACCTGTTCGAAGACGGGCTCCACGTCGGCGGAGGTCAGGGACGACCATTCCAGGGCGCCTTCGGGGGCGTCGGTGCCCAGGAGGGGGATGTGCACCACCGCGCGCAGGGTGGGCAGTTCGCGGCGGAGTTCGGCGACGGTGTCGCGGCGGTCGTGTTCCTTGCCGCCGTAGCGGTAGCCGTCGACGGTGAACAGGACGACCGGTTCGACCTGTTGGAAGCGGTCGAGGACGCTGCGGGCGCCGAAGTCGGGGGCGCAGGACGTCCAGACGCCGCCCACGGCCGCTGTGGCGAGCAGGGCGACGACGGCCTGCGGGATGTTCGGCAGGTAGCCGCTGACGCGGTCTCCGGGGCGTACGCCGAGGGTGCGCAGTTCGGCGGCCAGGGAGCCGACCTGGCGGCTCAGCTGCGACCAGGTGACGGGGGTCGGCTCGTGGGTCTCGTCGACGTACAGGAGGGCCGGTTCGTCCGCGCGGGTCGCCGTCGCGCGAAGGGCGTGCTCGGCGTAGTTGAGGGTCGCTCCGGGGAACCAGTGCGCGCCGGGCATCGAACGGTCGCCGAGCACGCGCGCGTAGGGGGTCGAGAACCGCACGTCGAACCAGTCGGTGACGGCCTGCCAGAAGGTGTCCGGTTCCGCGACGGACCAGCGGTGCAGGGCCGCGTAGCCGCCGTCGGCGGGGGCTCCGTGGTGTTCGGCCGCCCAGGTCTGGAACCTGGTGACCTGTGCCTGGGCGATGCGTTCCGGATCTGGCTGCCAGAGCGGCAGGGGGTTCGCGGTCGACATGGGGCGGCTCCCGGGACTGTGCGCGTCGTGTGCGTCGTGTGCGTCCGTCGCGCACGTGCGGGGGTGTGCGCGTGACGCGGCTGACACGGACGATGCCATGTGATCGACTTCTGCACCAGGGCGCGCCCCCACATGGTCCGTGTCGTGAACATGTGGCCCCACAGCGGGTGAACGGCAGTTGAACGACTCGGTTATCCGGGGCCCGTAATGGCAGGGTGAGCAGCATGGACGGTCGTGACCTGGTGCGTTCGGTGAAGGTGGTCGGTTCGACGGGGGCGGCGCAGGGTTTGCGTACCGTACGGGCGGCGTGGCGCAGGAAGCGCGCCGACGCCACCGGGCTGCCCGCGCGCGG
>NZ_JAENRY010000329.1 GCF_016612545.1 Streptomyces sp. MBT65
GCGCGACAGCGGGAGCTCCCGGGGCGGGGAACCTCTCCGCCCAGCCGTCCAGCAGCCGCTTGTATGCGGACAGCCGCGCTCCCTTGGGCTCACTCCTGCCGTTCTCCCAGTTCTTCACGGACTGCTCGGTCACCCCGAGAGCCGCCCCCACGCGGGCCTGTGTGATACCTGCGGCCTCACGCAACCTGGCCCGCTCCGCCGGAAGCGGGAGCTGCGGCTCCTCTTCCAGCAGAGCGTCAATGTTCGCGAACAGCTCTTCCTCGGTTGCCATGTGACGTGTACCTCCAGCGTGGACACTAGCAGTCCTACCCCTCACATTTAACCCGATCCTTTAACCCGATCAGATTGTTTTGATAGAGCGATCTTGACCATCAAGACACATCAACTCACCTACAGAGAGGACTAGTTGGCGAGATCGGGCAGCAAGCCTGCCGCCCTGCCCGAGCAGGAACGCCTTGAGGTCTCGAACCGGAGCATCCTCCCGGCGGCGACACGTCAGGCAGTACGCCAGCAGCGGCCGGTCGTCATCGTCGTCGCAGGCCAGCCCAGCGCCGGGAAAACCACGCTCGCCGGCCTCGTCGCAGGGGTCCTGCACCGTCGCGGCGGCGCCGTGCGGGTCGGCCGCGACCTGTACAAGTCCCTCCACCGCCACTACGCGGGCGCCCTGGCCACCGACGTCCGTACGGCCGGAGCCCTGGTCCGTCCCGACATTGCGCACTGACAGGCCGCAGTCGAAACCCATGTCCGCGAGGCGGGCTTCGACGCCGTGGTGGAGTCCGCACTCGCCGACTCCGGCGACTTCCGCGCATCCTCCCTCGCCTACCGCACCGCCGGGCACCGCATCGAAGTGGTGGCGGTGGCAAGCGCGGAGGCCCTGAGCCAGCTCGGGACCGAGGACCGCTTCCTTGCCGATGCCGCTGATGGCGGCGGCCGGTAGGTGTCCTGGGAGAACCACGACTCCTGCCCGAAGGGCCTGCTCGCCACGCTGGCCGTCATCGAGTCCGAGCAGTTCGCCGATCGCGCCACCGTCGTACGGCGTGACGGCACCGTGCTCTACGCCAACGACCCTCACCCCGCAGGGCAGTTGGCGGCGCCGTACGGCAGCCGAGCGTGCGGTACGGGCGGAGCGGGCACGGCCGTGGACCGCGCCCGAGACCGCGTCCTTCCGCCGCGAGCCGACCCGCGCAGACCGGCGCGTCCACACCGAACTGGCCGGAGAGGACCGGCGCCTGGCGGTGCAGCGCGACAGTGAACACGCGGCCGCCTGGTCCGAGCCTGTCCGCCGCCCCCCATCGCCGTCCCATCGCCGTCCCATCGCCGTCCCGCCCGGGGGCGCCTACCACCGGCTGCCAGCCGACGAACACCGGTGGATCTCCGACGAGCTGATCACCCCGGCGGTCCTGGCCGACGTCACGCCCCGACGCCAGCCGCGCGCCGTGTATGGCCCGGGGCGGGCAAGCTGCTCGCCCCGGGCTGGCCCGGCGCGTCATGGAGACCGGTACGACACGGCGGGTCAGCGACGACTTCAAGGCCCCCACCCCCGACTACTTCCAGCTGGTCGCGCAACGATCCCCGCGGCGCCAGGGAGGCAATACGCCACGACTACCGCGCCGGATTCTCCCAGGCAGAGGCCTACGTGCGCTGCCGCCAAGGTGACCTGCATCGAGGCCGCCCCCGGCAGCGTGGAGGAATTCCTCGACTGCGCCCTGCCATTCGCGGCCGACGCCTACCCGCTGGAACTCGTCGACCTGCCCGTGTGCTACCTCCTGTGCGAGAGGATTGACAGCGATCCGATGTGGCTGGACGGGTTCTGGAGCCAGGCGGGTCACGAGGAGACCGCACTTCAGTGGCTGAGCGACGCCTGGCTGTACGACAGAGGAGAAGAGGACGAGCGGTGACCGCAATCAGGCTGCGTGACCACCAGATCGAGGCCGTGGCCGCTATCGTGCGGGGCCTGGACATCCCGTCCGGGGGAATCCCCGTGAACGGCCTGCGCGGACAGGTGCACGCCGCGTGCGGGACGGGCAAGACCATCATCGCCGCCGCGGCGGCGAAGCGGATCGCGCCCAGGGGACGGGTTCTCGTGCTGGTGCCGACGCTGGACCTGCTGGCCCAGACCGTGCGGGCGTGGCGCGCGGTCGGCCACAACGGCCCGGCGGTCGCGGTGTGCTCGCTCCAGGACGACGCGGAACTGTGGACCCTGAAGGTCCGGTGCACCACCAACCCCATCCAGTTGGCGCTGTGGCACGGCGACGGGCCGATCACCATCTACGCGACGTACGCCTCGCTCGGTGTCCTCGAGGAAGCCTTCGCCGGCGTGTACGGCCAGCGGCTCTCCCCCATGGACCTGGTCTGTGTCGACGAGGCCCACCGCACAAGTGGATCTATGGGCAAGGCGTGGGCCGCGGTCCACAACCAAGAGGTCGTCCCCGCGGCACGACGGCTGTATCTGACGGCGACACCGCGGATCTGGCAAGAGCGTCCCCCGCACTGGGAGATCACCGAGGGCGTGCGGGACGCGCTGCCGGAGGAACTCGCGGCCTCCATGGACGACGAGGACGTCTTCGGTCCCGTGCTCTACAAGCTCTCCATGGCGTCGGCGGTGTCCCGCGGCCTGCTCGCCCGCTACCAGATCATCGTCATGGAGCTCAGGGACCCGGACGTCACCCCGGAACGTCTGCTGGGCGAGGAGCGGCGCAGCGAGGAGGTACGCGGGCAGCGGCTCGGGGCGCTGCACGCGGCACTGCTGCGGACCATGGCGGAGCACCATCTCAACACGTGCATCACCTTCCACCACCGGACGATCGAGGCACAGGCCTACGCGCAGGGTCTGGAGCGCGTCGCGGCGAAACTGCACGCCGACCAGCCCGAGACATACCCGGCGAAGGTCTGGGCCGACTGGCTGTACGGCGAACACGACCCGCAGCACCGGCGCCGGACCCTCGGCGAGTTCGCCACCACCACCCGGCGGGCGGTCCTGTCGAACTGCCGCGTCCTGGGCGAGGGCATCGACATCCGGGCCGTGGACTGCGTCGCCCTCCTGGACCCCAAAGGAGCACCCCACGACATCGTCCAGGCCATCGGCCGGGCACTGCGCCAGCAGCCCGGACAGAACAAGCTGGCCTCACTGATCGTGCCCGTCTTCCTCCAGCCGGGAGAAGAACCCGAGGACATGTTCACCTCCGGCTCCTACCGGCCCCTGGTACAGGTTCTCCAAGGGCTGAGGGCTCACGACGAAGAGGCCGTGGAACTCCTCGCTATCCCCCAGGAGCCGCAGAAGGCCGATGTCCAGCCGTCCACGCACATCGGCACAGCTCCAGGGGATGGCGAGGAGGAATCCCGTCTCCTGCTGCGCTTCGCCGCCCCGCGTGACCCGGCCACGGTCGCGGACTGGGTGTCCTTCAACGTCATCGACACCGAACGGCAGGACTGGGCCCGCGGCTGGTCGGCGCTGAAGAAATTCACCGACCGCGAAACCCACGCCAGAGTGCCCTACGGCCACAAGGAAGGCGCCTACCCGCTCGGGCAGTGGATCGCGGAACAGCGACGGGCGTACGGAGCCGGGCAGATGACCGGCCAGCGCGCCCGGCGGCTGGAGAACCTCGGCATGGTCTGGTCCGTCGCCGACGAGCGCTTCCAGGAGAACCTGGAGGCCGCCCGCGCCTACTACGACCAGCACTGGACGCTGTGTGCGCCCCGGCACGCGACGGCCCTTGACAGGCCGGTGGGACAGTGGCTGTCCAACCTCCGCCGTGCCGGAGCGCTGGCCAAACACCCCGAGTGGGACACCGCGTTGAAGGCGATCGACCCGGACTGGAACCCGCAGTGGCCAGCCGACTGGCAGCGTCACTACGCGGCCGTACGGGCGATGCTCGCCGAGGAGAGGGTGCCCGTCTGCGTCGAACCCGGGGTCACCGTGCACGGGATGGACGTCGGCCGATGGCTGGAGCGACAGCGCCGACACGACATCTGGCACGGGCTGACGAACGGGCAGCGCGAGCGCGTGCAGGCCCTCGGCGTCGTACCACTGCCCCCGCAGCAGGAAGCACCTGCGACAGCCCGCAAGGGCGGCCCTGGTGCCTTCGAGCGGGGTATAGAGGCACTCCGGCAGTACAAGAACCGAGAAGGCCACCTGACCATCCCCAGAACCCACGTCGAAACCGTGGTCATCGGCGGTGAGGAGCACATTGTGAAGCTGGGCATCTTCCTGTCCAACACGAAATCACGGCGGGACAAACTCACCACCGACAAACTTCAAGAACTCGCCGCCCTCGGCCTCCGCTGGGCGGCCTAGGAGAAGATCCGGAGATGACGATGCAGAGCGCCGACCTCGCCCGGGCCTTGGTCGGCCGGTATCGGCTCCAACGCCATTCCCAGGATCACCGCGCGTACCGGAACGCACTGGGGACGTCAGGCAGTCGCCAAGGTTCCTGTCGCGACGCTGCACGAAATCAACGGGGCCGTGGGGAGGAATCTCTTCACGAAGTACGGGACCAAGAAAGCCATCGTTGTGCTCGGCCACATTGCACCGCCCGGTTTCGGCGCCTCGGTTGGCTGTGGCGCCGACGCCGCCCCCGCTGCTCTGCACGTGTGGGCCACTCTCCGCGCATTCGGCCCGCCCCCGACGTCGTGGACCATCGCCGACGTACAGCACACCACTCAGCTCCGAGGACCCTCTGGGCCAATCCCCCATGCGCATCAAGCGCACCGTACGCACCGCCCGCCGGAAAGTCGTACGTAGTGCCGGCCGAACTCCGTCCCCTGCGGCACGATGGACAAGTCGTGCGGCAACGCGCCCAGCGCCTCTATGTCCTCCACAAGCTGGTCAAGGTCATCCGAGGTGCTGATCTCATAGAGAGCTGATCCACGATCGCCGCGCGGAGCCAACGCGGACCAGGCCCCAATCGTGCAGTTCAAGGACTCTGCTATCGACATGTCCGCCGCTCTCATCGCGGCAGCGGCACCGGCCGCTCGTCGAACACAGTCGCTGCCGGGCGGCAGGTGTTCTCCAGGTGAGTGAGGGCTACGACCGCGCGTGGTGTCTAAACAGGCCGGTAGCCTTCTGGGCGGCACGGTGCGGACGGAGTGAAGGGGGCGGGGATGAGCGGCGGATGGCAGCGGGCGATCGCCGAACTGCGCGCACAGGGTGATGCGGCCAGCGCCGCCGCCCAGCGCTTCGAGGAGATCGCCGATGGTGCGACCCGCGGGGTACGCGAATCCGCCGTCGCGATCCAGTACGTGGCCGAGGCCGACTACCTGCGCAGCGCCGTGACGCTGCTGCGCGCGCATCTGCGCGGCCGGCGCCCGCCCCGACGGCTTCCCGCCGCCCGGGTGTGGCCGTGCTTGCGTGACGTGTGGAAGGACCAGGCCGTGAACCGGCTCGGCGGGGTGTGGCGGGCGATCCCCGGCCGGTCTTCCCTGGAGCGGATGCGCGGCGCACCGGCCGAGCCGCTGCTCGACGCGGTGATCGAGCAGGCCGAGGCCCTGCAGGCCAGCCTCCGCGGCCACCGGCAACGCGACCGGATGTACGAGTCGTTCATCCCCGCCCCGGGCGCCAGTACGGTCGACGAGCTCGTCGGCAGCGCCGGCCGGTCCGCTCCCACGCTGCCCGGCTTCCCCGACCCCGGACATCCGTTGGAACCGCGCCTTCCCCCGGGGCCGGGCCACGCGCGTACGGCCCGACCGGACGGACGAGTTCAACCGGCTGGCGAGCGACCGGTTCGCTGTCCACCAGCGGGTCGCCGCTTTCGGCGACGCAGTCCTGGCCTTGCTCGTCGAACACCACGCGGACGGCGTCCTGCCATCGGCGGGCAGGGTGCGCGGCGTCGGCCGGTGGGTGACGCGCGAACAGGCCCTGGTCCCGCACCGGCCGGCGTGGCCGGCCAGGCCCAACGTGTTCCAAGTCGCGACGCTGGCCGGGCTGGGATGGCTGGTGCTGGTGTGCAGCGCGCTGCCGCTCACCTTCGGCATGCGTGCCCATCTGTTGGCGTCCCATGGCACGCTGCTGCTGTTGGGGACCGGTGCCATCGCGGTCCTCGGCATCGGGATCGTCTACCGGTTCGGGCCGAAACTGATGCAGGCGCTCGGTGCCCGCGCCGTGGTGCCGGGCGTCGTTGCCGCCTTCTTCGCGTTCCTCGGGGGACAGTGGCAGGGGCCGATCGCGGATCACTTCTTCGCGGGCCCCTACGACCGCTTCGAGCGCGAGTACGCCGACGATTGCCTCGCCGCCAGCCCGTACCGCCGCGACGCCGTCCAGGAGCGCGTCGAGGACCGCGTTCTCACCGTCACCCCCGTCAGCGGCGGTACGACGCTGCGCCTGGGCCCGGCGGAGGACGGCGGTACGCACCCGCTGCGTCCCGTGGACCGGGCCACCCGGGCCGTGCTCGACCAGTACGGGTGCTGACCGGGCACTCGGCCGAGGTCGCACCTGGGCGGTCCTGCTACGGGTGTTCTGTTCCCAGGGCCACCTGGGCGGCATGCTGAAAGGCTCCGTCCGGAGCCCGTTTCGCCTCGGCAGACCTGTTGAAACGGTCGGCGCACTCATCGACCTGGCCATGCCCCTCCCGCAGCGCAGCCGCGAGCCAGTCCATCCCGGCCTTCTCCTAGTCGTACATGGCCACCCGCAGCACCTCGGCTGCCTTTGCGGCAGACACCGGCCCGGAGACGACAACGGCCGCGACTGCGGTGCTGAACTGGGTCCATGCCTTGTGCGCCTCGGAGAAGGAGGTCCGCCACTCCTCCGGCGTGGACTGCTCGTTCCCGAGCACGAACCCTTCTCGAGCGAAGTGTCGTACACCATCACGAGGCGTGGGGAACTCCTGCTCCGCGAACGCCAGGACCTCGCACTGGCAGCGGCCCAGGGCGACCGGTCCCAGAGGCGGTCGTGGCGAACCATGACGCGTCGGAGCGACAGCGATGAACACTTCAGGCTCCAGTAAGGTGCGGGCGCCCACCTCCCGCACATAGCGCCGCAGTTGTCATGAATCGTCAATGGCCGGTTCTCGAACCGCCCGTGCATGGCAGGCGATTCCTTTGAAAGCACGCCCTAACCCTCGACAACACAGGGGTAACCGGCGGTAACTTCTGCCATGTTCCCACCGCAACCGCTTTCTCTCCTCAGGAGAAACTCCTCCATGCGCAGACTCCTCGCCTGCCTCGCGGCGGCAGCCGCCACCCTTGGCGGGCTCACCGCGGCCGCGCCGCCCGCGTCGGCCGCGGACCCGGCTTCCGGGTCCTTCAGCACCCTGACCTACAACGTCGCGGGCCTGCCGGAGATCCTCTCCAGCGCCTCCACACCCCGCGAGTCCAGCACGACGGCCATCGGCCAGCGCATCGCGCCCTACGACATCGTCAACGTCGAGGAGGACTTCAACTACCACGCCTACCTCTACGCGGGCGACACCGCGCACGCCTACCGCACCCCCACCAGCGGCGGCGCGGGCATCGGCAGCGGACTCAACTCCCTGTCCAAACTCCCCTACGACACCGACGACTTCGAGCGCGTCCACTGGAACTCCTGCCAGCTCGACTCGGGCGACTGCCTCACCCCCAAGGGCTTCACGTTCATGCGCGAGCGCCTCTCCGAGGGCGTGTACGTCGACTTCTACAACCTGCACACCAACGCGGGCACGAACGACGGCGACGAGGCCTCCCGCGCCGACAACCTCAGCCAGCTGACCTCGTTCATCAGCACCCACTCGGCGGGCAACGCCGTCGTGGTGATGGGTGACACCAACACCCGTTACACCCGCTCCGCCGACACGATCGCGGAGTTCGGCGCGGCCAACGGACTCACCGACGCCTGGGTCAAGCTGATCCGCGGCGGCGTCGCACCGGCCAAGGGCAGTGACGCGCTGGTGTGCGACCAGACCGGCGCGACCGTGCCCAACACCTGCGAGGTCGTGGACAAGGTCCTCTACCGCAGCAGCAAGCTGGTGACGCTCAACGCGACCTCTTACAACAACGAGCACGCCAAGTTCCTCACCTCGGACGGGCTGATGCTCTCCGACCACGACCCGATCACGGTCGGCTTCACCTGGTCGCAGAACGCCGACTTCCAGCTCAGCGACCAGTTCGGCGGCCCGCACGGCGACTACTACCAGGACATCGACAGCGTCCC
>NZ_JAENRY010000032.1 GCF_016612545.1 Streptomyces sp. MBT65
TTCGATTCTCGTCACCCGCTCCACCGGAAACCCCCGGGTCGATGACCCGGGGGTTCTTTGTCGTCCGGACCAGTAGGCGGGGTGCGGACCACCACGGCACCATGGTTGACACACCGGCGCGACTTGCTCGGCGGAGCGTCCTGCCCGGACCAGCATGTCCTTGAGGGTGACGCTCGAACAGGCCAAGAGGGTGTGTCCGGTGCCGGACCGAAAGCCGTCCGGCCATGACGCTCTGCCGTTTCCTGGAGATCCTGTACCCGTGACCGATCCCAGCAGCACCCCGCGGCCGACCGGACGCCGCCCCATGTGGCTGACCCGCAACGTCAAGGTGCTCTGCGGGGTGTCCTTTCTCCAGGACGCGGCCAGCGAACTGCTCTACCCGATCCTGCCGATCTTCCTGACCGTGGTGCTGGGCGCCCCGCCCGTCGCGGTCGGTGCCATCGAGGGAGCGGCCGAGGGCGCCGCCTCGATCACCAAGGTGGCCGCCGGGCGCCTCGCGGACCGGTTCGACCGCCGTCCGCTGATCGGCGCGGGATACGGGCTGGCCGCGGTGGGCAAGCTGCTGATCGCGCTGGCGACCGCCTGGCCGCTGGTCCTCGTCGCCAGGGTCACCGACCGGCTCGGCAAGGGGATGCGCGGGGCGCCTCGCGACGCCCTGCTCGTGGAAGGCGTTCCGAACGGACAGCGCGGCAAGGTGTTCGGGCTGCACCGGGCGGCCGACACCGCCGGCGCGGTGGTCGGCCCGCTCGTCGGGCTGGTCCTCTACGAGGCGCTCGACCACAGGTTGCGCCCGCTGTTCTGGGTCGCCGTGATCCCCGCCGTCGCGTCGGTCGCGCTGGTCGCCGCCGTCCGCGACCCCCGCTCCAGCAAGACGGCCGACAGCGCGGCGACGGAGGCGGTCCGGACACCGTGGCGATCCCTGCCGCGCCCGTACTGGCGTGTGATGGGGATCCTGCTCGCCTTCAACCTGGTCAACTTCCCCGACGCGCTGCTGTTGTTGCGCGCCCACGACCTGGGCCTCTCCACGGCCGGGGTGGTGGGCGCCTACGCGGTCTACAACCTCGTCTACGCCGCCCTGTCCTACCCCGCCGGGGCGCTGTCCGACCGGTTGCCGCGCTCGCTGGTCTTCGCCACCGGCTTGTTCTTCTTCGCGATCGGCTATCTGGGCCTCGGCCTGATCCACAGACCCTGGGCGGTGTTCGTGGTGCTGCCGCTCTACGGCGGTTTCGCGGCCTGTACCGACGGCGTCGGCAAGGCCTGGATCTCCACGCTCGTCCCCGACCGCCAACAGGGCACCGCGCAGGGCCTTTTCCAGGGTGCCACCGGTGCTGCCGTGCTCCTCGCGGGCGTGTGGGCCGGGCTCGCCTGGGGCACCGACGGCCACCTTCCGCTGCTGATCTCCGGCGGCATCGCACTGGTCCTCGCCGGTGCGCTGCCGGTCGTTGCCCGCGCGCGGACCGCAACCCCCTGACCCCAAGTCCCCGATGAACGTGCGATGAACCGGTCGGTTCGAGCCATGCTTAGTGACAGGTTCTGGTCAAGGGCTGTCCAAATCCCGGACTCCTCCTGCCGCCGGTGGTCGGGTCGTCCCCGACGGCTGTATCCGTGCCCGCTCGGGAGGACCTGGTGTCACAACCGACCCGCAAGAGACGTTGGTTCACGATCTGTGCCATCACCGCATCCGCCGCACTCGTGGCGATACCCGCCGGCGCCGCGCCCGGTGGGGACAACAGCCCCTTCGGGGCCCGCGCACTGGCTCAACTCGCCTCCGAACGAGGGCAGTCGGTGGGTACCGTCAGCCCGAAAGCCAAGGCCGACGACGACGGCGGTGACGACGGCAACGAGGCCGACGAGATAGCCGAGGGCGCGGACCAGTACGCCGAGGCCCGCACCTCACCCGGCATCGTCGCACCGGGCGCCTACGGCGCCGCCTGGACCAGCCTGACCAACCTGCCCAGCACCGGCGGCAGTTGGCGCAACATCACGAACCTGCCGTACAACTCCGACGACCCGCGCTACCGCGACTACGACTCCAACTCCAGCGGCGGTTCGGGCAATGTCACCGGCCGGATGGCCGCGATGGCCGCCGACGACGAGGGGTACGTGTACGCGGGCAGCGCCGGCGGCGGAGTATGGCGCTCGCACACCGGAGGCGGTCACTGGCAGCCCATCAGCGACAAACTGTCCTCGCAGTCCACCGGCGCGCTCGCGCTGGACGGCACCGGGCGGCTGTGGCTGGGCACGGGCGAGGCGACGACGAACGCGGACGCGTACCTCGGCAGCGGCGTCTACGTCCTGTCGGACCCCCGCCACGGCACGTTCTCCTCCCGCAGCCGGGTCGGCGGCGACGAGCTGGAGTCCACCACCGTCCACGAACTGCGCTTCGGCGGCGGCAAGGTGTGGGCGGCGACCAGCGAGGGCGTGTGGAGCCACTCCACGAAGACGCTCAAGGGCGCCTGGAAACTGGAGTTCGCCCCCAACCCGGCCTATCTGCCGAGTGGTTCGCTGTCGAGCGATCCGTCCGCGCCGTACAAGAACATCGCCAACGACATCGCGATCGACCCCAAGAACCCCTCCAAGGTGGTCCTCGCGGTCGGCTGGCGCAGCGGTGACGACTACAACGGCTTCTACACCAAGGGCTCCGACGGCACCTGGACGCGGATCACCAGCGGCCTGGGCGACCTGCCGGCCGACGCGGACGACGTCGGCAACGTCACCTTCGCCCGCTCCGCCGACGGCTCGCGCTACTACGCCATCGACCAGTCCCCGGAGCAGCTCAACACCAATCCGGACAGCGGTCTTGAGGGTATCTACGTCTCCAAGTCCGGCTCTCCCAGCGGCCCTTGGACGAAGATCGCCGACTACCAGGGCCTGGCCGCCGACGGTTCGGCGCTCACGTCCAGCGGCTACATGCCCGGCGTGCAGGCTTGGTACAACCAGTTCCTGACCGTCGACCCGACGAACGCGGAGCACGTGTACGCGGGCCTGGAGGAGGTCTACGAGACCAAGGACGGCGGCACCAACTGGTCGACGGTCGGCCCGTACTGGAACTTCGGCTTCCCCTGCTGGAGCATCGACCCCACCAAACAGACCGGCGACTGCAGCCCGACCACCCACTCCGACCAGCACGGCGTCGCGATCGGCAGCTACCACGGCAAGAGCTTCGTCTACGTCGGCAACGACGGCGGCGTCTACAAGCGCCCGCTCGACGGCGCCCAGGACGCCTCCGGGCACGCCACCGACTGGACCTCGCTCAACGACGGCACCATCGACACCCTCCAGTACTACTCGGTCGGCGTCGGCAAGGACCTGGCCTACGGCGGCGTTTCCGTCACCGGCGGCCTCCAGGACAACGGCCAGTCGATCCTGCGCAGCAACGACAAGGTCATGGGGTCCAACTTCGGCGGCGACGGCGGCGACACCCTCACCGACCCGGCCAACGGCTGCAACATCGCCGAGGAGTACGTCTACCTCGCCATCCAGGTGACCCAGAACTGCGCGATCAACGACGGGAGTTGGGTCACCGACCCCAGCAAGATCACGTCGTACAGCGTGGCTCCGGCTGACAACGCGACTGGTGAGGCCCGTTTCATCGCCCCGCTCGCTGCGGACGCGAAGAACAGCTCGACCTGGATCGCCGGTGGCCGTCACGTGTGGGTGCAGACCCACGGCTACGCCATCCGCAGCGGCGACGAGTGGACCAGCGTCTACGACCTCGGCGCCGGGCGTACCGCGACCGCCGTCGCGGCCTCGGGCGGCAAGGTGTACGCGGCCTGGTGCGGCCCCTGCAACAACCAGGGCTTCGCCCGCGGCATCTCCGTCGGCAACGCGGACGGCACCGGCTGGCACGACATCACCCTCCCGGCCACCGGCACGGACGGCACCGTACCCAACCGCTACCTCGCCGGCTTCGCCGTCGACCCCAAGAACGCCGACCACGTCTACCTCGCGGTCAACGGCTTCTCCCGGCACTGGACCGAAGGCCCCGGCGCCGGTGTCGGCCACGTCTTCGAGTCCACCGACGGCGGCACCACCTGGAAGGACATCTCGAAGAACCTCCCCGACGTGCCGACGAACTCCGCGGTCGTCACACCGAACGGCGGCCTCGCCGTCGCCACCGACCTGGGCGTCGTCTACCGCGCACCGGGCCGTACGACCTGGCAGCGCGTCGGGAACCTCCCGGCCGTCGCCGTACTCCAGTTGAAGCTGAGCCCGGACGGCAGGACGCTGTACGCGGCCACGCACGGCCGCGGCATCTACACGATCGACGTGCGCGCCTGCCACTGACGCAGCGGCAGGCGGAGGGGTGGTCCCGGGTCGCCGGGATCACCCCTGCGTCGTGTACGGCACCACACTCATGTGCAGCGTCAGGACGACCCGCGCCGCACCCGCCACATCAGGCGCCTTCGCCGACGCGGTGACGTCCGCCGTACCACCCCTCGTCCCCGCACACCGCAGCGAGGCGTGGGCCGTACCGTCCGCGTCGACCCGCCATCCGGAGACCAGGACGAGAACCGGCGCAGAACTCCGCACGGCCGTCCACCGCTTGTCATCCGTGCGAGGCCGCAGGACGAGCGACACCACGGTCCCGGGCCGCATACAGAGCCGCTGTGCGACCGCGTCACCAGGGCTGACGGTGACCTCCCCGTGTCCAGCGACACAGCTCTCCGGCGAAGCGGAGGAACTGGTGGCCGACGCTGACGGGCTTCCCCCGGCCGGGCCGGCGGACGGCACTGCCGGCGTGTGCGTCGACGCGCTGGCCGACGGCGCCGCCGAGCCGCTGCTCTCCGACGGCCCTCCCACCGATCCACCACCGTCCGACGCGTGACACCCCGCCAGGACAACCACCACGGCGACCGTCCATCCACCGGCCCACCACCGCATCCCAGCACCTCCCGGCCCGCGCGTAGGACCACCAGCATGCCCCGACGACGACGCCGAATCCCCCACACACGCGCGATGCGCCGACGGGTGGTCACCCGACGAGCAGCGTGACAAGTGGCTCCGCCCCACGGGTTGTCCCAGTTCTCCGGCACACAGCGCGGCGAAGGCGGCAGACAGTCTCGTCTCGACGGCGTGCCCACAACGTGCCCTCAAGACCGGTGGACCACGGTCGACAGCGGTGCCAACCCGCACTCCCGGGTTCCGCACTGCACCACATATTCCCAGGTCAGACGCCATCCAGCCCGCCAAGCGCCGTCGCTTCCCAAGCTGAGAGTCCGAGTTCGGTTCTCGTCACCCGCTCCATGACAAAGAGCCAGGTCATTGACCCGGGCCTTTTGCTGTCCTCGGACATCATTCGTCGCGTGCCGGATTCGTGCCGGAGAGTGGGTCGTCGGGGTCGGCTGCGACTTCCTGCTGTCGGTTGTCGTCGGAGTGCTGGTGGATCGGCGCGGCTTTCTCGGAGGACTGGTCGGCGCGGGCCATCGTGTGCTTTTGCTCGCTCGGGTGGTGACCCGGTGGTTGGAACAGGCCGCCGACCGCGTAGCCCTGGGCCGGCCGCGTACGAGTCGCGTCGCTACGGGAGTTCGCGGCGCGCGTGAAGAGACCGGGCCGGGTGCGGAAGGGGGCGGCCGCCGTCCGGTGAACGCCCCGCGCTGAGGCTCCGTACCGCCGACTCCCGTCAGGACAGCGGTGTCTCGCGGACCGTGAGCGGGCCGATGATCGCATCCAGGTCCGCGTCCGTGAGGGGGCCGCCGGTGCCCAGGCCCTCCCAGTTCTCCAGCTCCCTGAGTGCCCGGACGGACACCTGGAAGACGCTGAAGAAGCGGGTCATGAGCTGGAACACGGGAAAGTCGTCCCCCATCTCCGCCATCACCCAACGTGCGGCCTCGGAGGCCGGCCGGCCCTCGTCGCCGAACCTCCGCAGTCCGGCTTCGACCGCAGTCTTGTCGCTCGTCAACTGAACACCACCTCGGCCTTGGTGCATTCGCCGGGCGAACCCACCAGTTTCTCGAATGTCACATGGGTGAATCCGTAGCGTTCGGCCATTTTCCCAGTGCCGGTGCCCCACGCCGTTGCCCCGTACCCCTCTTGCCCCGGATTTCAGCACTTCCATGGCATTGAGGAACGTCTCGCCGCCGGTGGGTGCCGTCGCCGTCGGCGTACTCCTCCATGTACTCGCCGCAGGTGTTGTGCACCAGCACGTCGAGGTCGGTCGCGCAGTAGGTGTGGTCGGTCTCCACCTCGAAGGTGAACACCTCGGCCGGGCCCGGCAGTTCGGAGACGCCGTCCACGGCGATCGGCTGCGATCCGCACCACGGCCTCGGCGGCGCATGGCGGCCGCGCGCCGGTCGCCGAGTGGCTTCTGGTGATTGCCGCCGTCCTTGGAGGTACGGCTTCAGCGGTCGGTCGACCGGCTCCGCTCCGGGAGGTGGGTCTTCGCCCACTTCGCGAGTTCGTTGAGTGCGGGCTCCAACGCCGCGCCCGCGGGCGTCAGTTGGTAGGACACCCGCAGTGGCGGGCCGTCGTCCACCTCGCGCACGACGAGTTCCGTGGCGGCGAGTTCGGTCAGGCGGTTGGAGAGCATGCGCCCGCTGATTCCGGGGATCGCCCGGTGCAGGTCGGCGAAGTACGTCGGTCCGGTGATCAGCACGGACATGATGGGGCCGGTCCAGCGCTTTCCGAGGAGTTGGAAGACGCGCGTGATGCCCTCGTCGACCTGTGTACGGGGCGCCGCGTCCTGAGGGGCTGTGCTCCCTTGGGTCGGGGGCATCGGTCGATTCATAGGCATGGCGCGGTCGTGCGGAGGGATCCGTGAGGCATGCGCGGTGCTCGGACGGCGGAACGCGAACCGCTCGGGAGCAGCGGAAGCCACGGTCTGATCTCGCGGTCGCGCTCGTAGGTCATGGCGTCTCCTCGGCGGGCGGATGCCGGGACGGCTTGGGGTGTGTGGTGCTCGTGGCAGGACGATCAGCCCTGGGTCAGCCTCTGAAGACTCGCTCGGACTGGTCGCGGTGGCCCGTGGCTGTCCGTAGAAGGTGGGGGTGCCGGTTGCGGCTTCGCGCATCGCGGGCAGCACCGCCTTGATGGCGGCGACAGCACCGTAGAACTTCGTGCCGCATTCCTGCGGCTTCGGTGTCGGCCGGGGTGGTCGCCTCGGTGGTGTCGAGCCCGGCCGACGGTGAGTAGGCGGGGAGTATTTCGAGGGCGTCGATCCCGCCGAACTGTGCGGCACCGTCCCTGAGCGCCCGAGTGAGGGCATGGCGGTCGAGTCCCCCCGCCGGGAACACTGCGGCCGTGATGCCCTTCGCGGTGAGGATGCCGACCTCCCCTTCCGGGATCGTGCCACGGTGTGGCAGGCCGCGGCGCGATCCCGGTTCGTCGAGGGCGCCGATGCGATGTCAGCCGCGCGGGAAGCCCTCGTCGTCGAGCTTGAAGACGAGTTCGTCCTCGTCGCGCCTGGTGGTGTGCAGCTCCCAGTACATCGGTGAGATCTGCTCGGGCCTGGCCGCCTCCACGCCAGGGAGGACGGAGACGCCGATCGAGGAGTCGATGCCGACGTGGGCTGCCTGGATGCCGGTGTCGGCCAACTCCTTGTGCAGGTTCATCGCCCAGTTGCGCAGCGCCGCCGCGGCGGCGTTGACGTTGGCGACCCGCGGGTCGGGCCAGATCGAGCCGGCGCCGGTGGTGTAGAGCAGGGTGCCCGCACCGGCCTCGCGCATCGCGGGCAGCACCGCCTTGGTGGCGGCGATGGCCCCGTACAGCTGGAAGTTCATCTCGAACTCCACGTCGGTCGGCTCGGTCCCGGCGGGAGCGGTCAGCGCGGTGATGCCGAACGTTCCCACCGGGGAGTACTCCAGGACCTCGATCCCGCCGAACCGTACTGCGGCGTCCTTGAGCGCCTGGGTGAGGGCGTCACGGTCGAGTACGTCCGCGGGGAACGCGGCGGCGGTGATGCCCTCGGCGGTGAGCGTGCTCACGAGGTCGTCGAGCTTGGCGCGGTTGCGGGCGATCAGGGCGACGTCGTAGCCCTGGGAGCCGAAGGTGCGGGCGATGGCCAGGCCCAGCTGGGGGCCGGCTCCGACAATGGCGATGCTGGTCACAGCGATCCTTTCGCAGTGCGCCGTCGAGGAGTCGCGAGCGGCGCCGAAGAGATGGAGGGATGGAGAGGTCGGAGGTGGAGAGGTGGAGAGATATGGAGTGGGCTATCCGTTTCCGGATACGGATAGCCCTTTCCGGTTCACCGCAACCACCGTAGCACAGGAAATGGATAGGGCTTTCCGATTGCTAGACTGCTCTCATGAACCCCGGCGACCAGCACTCCGACGCCCCCGCCGCCCAGCCTGTGCGCAGTGACGTCGAGCGCAACCGGGGGCGGATCCTCGCCGCCGCGCGCACCGTGTTCGGACGTGACGGGCTGGGTGCCTCCATGGCTTCCGTGGCGCGCGAGACAGGTGTCGGGATCGCCACCGTCTTCCGACACTTCCCCACGAAGGAAGCGCTGGTCGCGGCCGTCTTCTCCGATCGCATGGACGCGTACGCCGACGCGGTCGTCGCCGCGCTCGACGACCCCGACCCCTGGCACGGTTTCACCGGCTACATCGAGGCCGCCTGCGCGATGCAGGCCGCCGACAACGGCTTCGCCGACGTCCTGACCATGACCTTCCCCACCGCCAGGGCCATGGAGAAGCGCCGGAACGAGGCGTACGAGGGCATGGTGGAGCTCATCGGCCGCGCCAAGGCCACGGGGCGACTGCGCGAGGACTTCGACCCCTCTGATCTGGTGCTGCTGCACATGGCCAACCTCGGCGTCGTCAACGCCTGCGGCGACGCCGCTCCCGACGCCTGGCGACGCGTCGTAGCCCTGATGATCCAGTCCTTCGAGGCCCCGGCCCGGGCACCCCTTCCCGCCTCGCCCGCGCACGACGACCTCTACAGGGCGATGCTCCGCGCGCTGCCGGCAGGCGACACCGTCGCGCGGAAGCCCGACCCGAAGGGCTGACCTTCCGGGCCCCTCCCGCCAACTCGGGGAGGGCCGTCACGGGCTCACACGTGGAGTCGGCCGGCGAGCATCGCCATGGCGAGTTCGACGCGTGAGCCGTGGCCCGTGCGGGAGAACAGTCGTGACAAGCGGCCCTCGACGCTCTTCTCGCTGGTCCGGAGGATCCTCGCGATCTGCTTGTTCGTCAGTCCCTCGGAGACGAGTACGGCGAGCAGCCGTTCGTTCTCCTCCGCGGTGGCCTGCCGGCCCGGTACCGCCACTCCGCGCGAGCGCATGAGAAGGCGCAGCCAGAACCGGGGCATCAGCGCGTCGAACTCGCCGAGCAGGGCGTAGGTGTCCCGCAGCATCACCGGATCACCCATGCCGGAGCGGATGAGTTGGTACAGGACGGCGCACTCTTCCAGAGGCTGCTGCCGTTGCTGGGCCAGCTGCCGCGCGGCCCGTCCCGCGCCGTGGTCGGTGTGTACGGCCGCGTACAGGACGAGCCGGATCATCTCGGCCCGCTCGGTACCCAGCCTGCGGGCGACTCCCGTTGTCTTCGCCAGGCACTCCTTCAGGACCTCGGGTCGTCCGGCGTGCATCGCGGCGTCGGCCACCCGCAGCCACAACAGGTCGGTCCCCGCCACCACGCCGTCCGACTCGGCGCGGTGGACGGCCGTACGCAGCAGGTGCTCCGCGCGTTCGACCTCTCTGCTGACCAGTTCGCACAGAGCCTGGGCGGAGGTGAGCAGATGAGGCAGCATCGGCTGCCTGGCGCGGGCCAGCGCGAGGAGTTCGCCGGCGCGGGTGAACCTACCGCCGTACACGAGCAGGACCGCCGCGTGGTGATACATCTCGCTCTGAACGGCGTCGCAGGTGTGCACTCCGGTGATGGCGCTCCGGCGGGCCAGGTCCATGGCTTCCCGCGGACGCCCTCGGTGGAGGGCGATGAGCATCCGGCTGGGCAGGCCCAGTTGCCGCAGGTTCCTCCCGGTGTCGGCGAGCAGTCGTTCGGCCCGGCGGATCTCGCCCAGCGTCAGCAGTTCGCCGACCCGGCAGTGCACCTCGGCGGCGGTCGCCCCGCCGGCACGGTGACGGGCGGGCAGGGTGGCGATGCTGCGCTCCACCCCCTCCGTGGTGCCCAGCCACAACTCGGCCGTAGCGGTGAGGAATTCGGCCTTCCACTCGACCAGTCCGCTCCTGTCGTGCCGCCGGACCGCCCCCAGCAGCTCATGGACCTCAGGCCAACGGCCGAGCAGCAGCAGGGCGCAGCCGCGCGTGACGGCTCGTTCCAGAGGCCCGTCCGGGCCGGGGTGCTGGAGCCGGCCGTCCGCCGCGATCTTTTCCAGGGTGGTGATGTCGCCCGCCCGGTACAGAGCGGTCAGGTGGGCGAAGCAGACGTCGAGGAGCTGGTCCGGACGCAGGTGGTCGCGGTGGGTCCGCCGTACGAGCCGCAGGGAGTTCAGGCCCTCCTCGGGTCTGCCCTGCGCCAAGCAGATCTTCGCGTGCTCCAGCAGCAGGCGCGGCCGGTCCACCGGGTCCGAGGTCAGATCGGCGACCGCCCGCAGCCATCGGGCGCCGCGGTGGTCGTCGTACGCGTTGTCGCCGTTGTCGTGTGCCAACCGCTTGGTGGCGGCCAACAGTTCGGTTCTCGCCCGCGCCGGGTCCACCAGGTTTCCCGCAGCCGCGAGTTGCTCGGGAAGGTAGGAGGGATCGGCGCAGTGCGCGGTGCCCTGCCACAGCGCGGACACGGCGATCCGGGCCAGGTTCCGCCGCTCGTAGGGGCCGAGCGAGGCCCGGACCGCGGCCCCGGCGAGCGGCAGCCGGTACTCCCAGACGGAATCCGACCGGCGGTGGCGCAGTACGCCGGCCTCCGCCAGCCGCGCGAGCAGGCCACGGGCCTCCTGCTCGGTGACGGCGACGGCCTCGGCCGTCAGTCTCGGCACGGCCTCGCCCAGCGGGCCGAGGACGGCCACCGCTCTGGCGGCCTCCCAGACCGGCCCGTCCGTGTCACGGACCGGCAGTACCAGTTCGTCGATGACGAACGGGAGCGTGCAGGAGTCGCCGCCGACGAGATAGGCATGCCGGTCGACCACCCGGACGACTCCCTGCTCCCGGGCGGTCCGCAGCACCGCGCGGGCCGCGGCGGGCCAGCCCCGGGTGAGGCGCCACAGCCAGGAGACCAGCGTCGGTTCCGCCCTGGCCTCGATCTCGGCCGCGATCATGTCACCGAGCCGGCGGAGCGAGAGGGGCCGCAGGTTCACGTGGTGCACCAGCCCGTCCTGCCGCAGTCGGCCGAACACCGCGGCGAACACGGCCCGGGACGCCCGGGACACGGGAAGCGTGACGGTTCCCACACATCGTGTGTTCGTCCCGTCCAGCTGTCGGATCAGGCCTTCCAACGAGAAGAGTTCATCCGGGGAGAGATGCTGGAGATGTTCGAGTACGAGTACCTGTCCACGCTTTTCGTCTCCGGCCCGATAACCGAGAAGATGGTCGGAGAGCTGAAATTTGGGTGACGGATCGGCAAAGCTAATGCGCACCGTCTCGGGGGCGGCGGCGAGGGCCTCTGTCCCGTACATACTGTCGTGCGCCGACAATTCACCGAGAACGGAACCGAGTTCCATACCGGAAGGGCTACTCAGCACGACGAGTCTCGGCGAGCCGGGCGCGCGGATCGCTTCGAGGGTATCGACGGCGACACGTGCGTAGGGCGGGACGCTATGCGCTGAATGCATGGATCCTCGCAGGGTGGCAGGGCTCAACCAGATGGTAACCGGCCGCGTCTGTCCGGCGAAGAGAGCCGATACGAGGGTGAGGAGGGCGGGAGCGGTGGCACCCAGAGGGGGTCGGGCCGTGTCCGGCAGGGAAGCCGAACTGTCGGCCCTCGACGAGGCGTACGGACGTCCGCTGCTGTTCATCGTCCGCGGACAGGCCGGTATGGGGAAAACGACCCTGTTGCGGGAAGTCCACCGAACCTGGCGCAGGCGTGGACCGGGAATCATACGGATCACCTGTTCTGCCGGCATTCCGCGATGGGATCTGTTCGGCGCCCGTGCGGTGGTGAAAGCGTTCGGCGATTCCTTTCCCGACAGCGACAGCGGGAATTCCGCGCTGTCCGACGCTATGGCCGCCGTGAACCGGCTCTGTCTGCCGGAAAGCTACGGCTCGGCCCGCGCGCGATCCGCTCTCTTCGCCGAACTGGTGAGGCTTTTCGCATATCTCACCGAGGACGCTCCCGGCGCCGTACTCATCGACGATCTCCATACCGCCCCCGACCCCGCACTCGTCGTGGCCGCCGCCCATCGCGTCGGCTGCACGGTCGTGGCGACGTACCGCGAGGACGGCTGGGCCACCAGGCCGACCAGCTCCGCCTCGCCGCGTACGTTCGCGGATCGTGTCATCGACCTGAGCCCGCTGCCGGACGACCGGATCGACGACCTGGTGGCGGTCGCCGCCCGGGAGCCGCTGGACCAGGCCGTGGCACCCGCACTGCGCGCCGCCCTGGGACCACTGGCCGGAAACCCGGGCACCGTGCTGGACACCTTCGAGGCGCTACGGCGCGAGGGCCATCTCGTACGGTTCCAGGGCCACCTGTGTCTGCGCGAGCCCGCTGCCGGGCCGGCCCTGCCCGACGACCACGCCCTGGTACGGCAGGTCGCGGAGTGCGGCGCCACCGGCGGGCAACTGCTCGCGATCACCGCCTTGTCCGGCCGTTTCTCCATGGATGATCTGCCGGACTTCGCGGCGGCCACCGGTCGCGCTCTCGCTGCGTGCGGCCGGACCGTGGACCGCCTGGTCGCTGTCGGAGCCCTCGTCTGCGACGAGCACGGGGTACTGCGCGTCCCCTGCCCCGCGCTGGTCCCCGCCGTACTGCCCGGCCCGGCCCGGGCGGCCGAGGTGCACCGCGCCCTTGCCGAACACCACCTGCGCGCCGACGGCACAGCGGCACCGGACCCGGCGGTGACGTCCGACCACATTGTGCTCGCCGGCTCCGCGCTGCCGCCCATCCCCTCCGTCGTGCCGCTTCTGGAACGCCAGGCCGACCTGGCGCTCGGGGCCTTCCCTGTCCGGGCAGCACGCCGATACCGGGCCGCCCTGCGGCACTGCGAGCCCGGCGACACCGCGTACTCCCGCATCCTGGCCGCCCTGTTGCCGCTGCTGGTGCGGACGGGCGACTACGACGGCCTCGCGGAGACCGTGGCCGAGACCGTGGTCGTAGGAGTGCCTGCCGGTGGTGGTCCTCGGCAGGCGGAACTCGCGGCGTACGCGGCGCTCGCCGCAGTCCACACCGGGCGACCGGTGCCGGCACCCGTACGAGAAGCCCTGGCCGACGACCCGGAGACCCGCACCGCCCTGGAGTTCGCCGACGGCTGGTTCACCGGCCGGGAGCCGCTCCGGACGAGCCAGGTCCGCCTCGCCTTCGCCCGTCTCCACCTCGGCGGAGTCGACACGGTCCCCACCGACGTGACCGACGGCGACCGCTTCGACCCGGTGGCGCTCTTCGGGCAGGTGCTCGGGACGGCGGCCTACGGCGAACCGGTCACCGGCCCGCTGGCGGCCTACGCCCGGATCGTGCGGGACTACCGGGACGGAGACTGGGCCGGCATCCCGTCCGGGGCCCGGGCACTCGAACTGGCGGGGCCGCCCTGCACCCCCGTCCACCACGCCGTCCGCCTGATCGCCGCGGAGGTGCATTCGACGACGGGCGACTACGAGGGGAGCGCCGCGTGGTTGGAGTCGGCGGGGCACGACGGTCCTTTCCCCGCGCTGTGGGCCTGGGCCTCCATGGGACTGGCCTACCGGACCGGGGAGTGGGAGCGGGCCCGGGAACTCGGCTGGAGCTACTGCGACCGGTCGGCGGACCGCACCGCCGAGGGGAGTGTGGTGGGCATCGGCCGGCTGCTCGTCCGGCTCGCGTTCACCGAGTGGGGGGAGGGCGGTCGCCGGGAGCTGCTGCCCCGCCTGCGTACCGAGGCGGAACGGTGGTACTCCCGGCTGGGCGGTGCGGAGTTGAAGGCCGCCGCACTCATCACCCGCGCCTTCGCCGAGCGCGACACCGACAGCGCGATCGAAGCGGTGGACGTCCTGCGCGAGCACGGCGGCCGGAGCGAACTCCTGCGGGCGTGCGTGACCGTCGCGTTCCTGGCCGACGACCCGCGTCCGTGGCATCAGGAGGCCCACGACATCGCCCGAGGTCTCGGCGACAGCCTCCATCGAACCCCGATGACGGAGTCGATGGGTGCGTCCGGCCTGGCTCCGATGACCTGCGACGACAGCGCCCGTAGTGGCCCCGCCGTCCTGTCCGGCCTCGAAGGGCCCATCACCGCCCTGGTCGGGCGGGGGCTGACCAACCGGCAGATCGCGAGAGAACTCCAGGTGAGTGAGAAGACCGTCGAGAACAACCTCACCCAGGTGTTCGCCAAGACGGGATGCCGCTCACGGCTGGACCTGGCGCTGGCCGTCATGGAGGGCCGCCTCACCGCGTTCCTCCCGCGTTCGTGAGGGATTCCCCCCGGGAAGAGTCCGTGCCCTCCGACCAGGAGGTCCGGTCCACCAGGATGTCTCACAGAGGCCCCCCATCCGCCTCACAGCAAGCCGGCACACCAGCACGGAGGTAGGACCCCCACACAGCACCGCACGGCGCGACTCCGAAGCGAGCGCCCGTGACGACCGGAACGGCCCGCGAGTACGCCGAGGTCTCGGCCGCCGGGCTCGTCGTCTCGCACATCGGCCACGGCACGGACCAGCTCAAGCCCGGCTGACCGGGCGTCCGGCCGGCAGCCCGCCGGGCAATTCCCGCAACGGCCGACAGACCGGGGCGCCATGAGCGGAGGCGTCCCCCGGAGCGCCGACCCCGTGGGGACGGAGACCGGCGCTCTCCCCGGATCCGGCGGCGGACGGACATCTGGTCCGCCGCCGGATCCGAGATCTCCTACGACGCCGCGACCCGACGGAACCGGCCGCCTCTCCCCTGCACGGAACAGCCCACACCCACCTGGACAAGGACAAGAAGGAGCACCCGCCATGAGCACAGGTCTTGAAGGGCGCAGCGTGATCGTCACCGGCGCCGGGTCCGGCACCGGCCGGGCCGCGGCCGTGCGGTTCGCGCGGGAGGGCGCGTACGTGCTGGTCGCGGACCTGAGGCGGGCAGCGGCCGAAGAGACCGTCAAGGCGGTCGCGGAGATGGGAGGAACCGCCCTCTCCGTGGTCGGCGACCTCAGCGACCAGCGGGTCGTGGACCAGGTCGTCGACACCGCCGACGAAGCCTTCGGCGGTGTGGACGTCCTTGTGCACACCGCCGAGATCATGGACCGGTTGTCGGTCGTCAGCGAGACCGACGACGCCGAGTGGTACCGCGTCATCGAGGTGAACCTGACGGCACCGTTCCTGCTGACCCGTGCCGTGCTGCCGCACATGATGGCCGAGGGGCGCGGCTCGATCGTCTTCACCGCGGCCGAGGCCGGGCTGCGCGGCAGCATCGCCGGAGCCGCCTGCACCGCCGCCAAGCACGGCGTCATCGGGCTGGTCAGGTCACTCGCCGTGACCTACCTCGGGGTCGGTATCCGCACCAACGCCATCGCCCCGGGCGGCACCGGTACCGGCTTCCCGGGCGCCGCCGTGTCCGAGGTCCACGGTGACAACGTTCTCGCTCCCCGCTTCGGCGGTACCGGACGCGTCGCCACCGTCGAGGAGCAGGCCGCCGCCATCGTGTTCCTCGCCTCCGACGGCGCCGCCCACATCAACGGCACCGTCCTGCCCGTCGACGAGGGCTGGTCCGCCGCCTGACGAACCGTCAACCCCCGCCCGTATTCAGCAAGTTTCAGAAAGAGAGCTCCTCATGGCCACGATGAAGTCCGTGCGGACCGGTGGCGTCGGCAAGATCGAGACCGTCGATGTCGAGCGGCCGGTGCCCGGTCCGAAGGACGTGCTGCTGAAGATCCGCGCCTGCGGTATCTGCGGCACCGACGTCACCTTCCTCCACATGGGCGGCATACCCGCCAGGGCGCATCTGGGCGGGGATCTCGTGCCCGTGCCGCTGGGTCACGAGCCGGCCGGCGAGATCGTCGAAGCGGGTACCGAGGTCGCCGACCTGAAGGTGGGCGACCGGGTGGTCGTCAATCCGCAGGACGCCCCGACGGGACTCATCGGCTGCGGCGGGAGGTTCGGCGGGATGAGCGAGTACCTCCTCATCGAGAACGCCGTCGCGGGCAAGAGCCTCGCGGTCTTCCCCGACACCGTGCCCTTCGCCGTCGCCGCCCTCAACGAGCCGATGGCGGTGGCCCGGCACGCCGTCAACCGCTCCCAGGCGGCCCCCGCCGACAAGGTGGTCGTCTTCGGCGCCGGGCCGATCGGCCTGGGCGCGGCGATCTGGCTGAAGCTGCGCGGGGTCGGGCACGTCGTCGTCGCCGACGTCATCCCGTCCCGTCTGGACACCGCGCTCGCCGTCGGCGCGGACGCGGTGATCAACTCGGCCGAGGAGGACGTCACCGCGCGCCTGACGGAACTGCACGGCCAGGCCGCCAACGCGCTCGGCCAGCCCCGCGCGGGGACCGACATCTACATCGACGCGGCCGGTGCGCCCGCCGTCTTCCAGGCCGCCGTCGACTCCGCGAAGTGGGGCGCCAGGCTGGTCATGGTCGCCGTACAGAAGAAAGGCTCGGACGTCGACCTCGGCGGCATGCTCCGCAGCGAACTGACCCTCGTCGCCTCGCAGGGCTACCCCACGGAGATCTTCGAGGTGACCCCCGAGATCGTGGAGCACCACGAGCGCTTCGAGAAGCTGATCAGCCACCGTGTCCCGTTCGCCGAGGCCGACCGCGCCTTCGAGCTCACGCTCACGCCGGGCGCCGCGGAGAAGGTCGTCGTCGTCTTCGACGAGTAGCCCGGGACGGCAGAAGACGTACCGGGTTCCGGCACTCGGATCTCCCCCTGCTCCCCCTCCTTTTCTTCCTTTCCGTGGAGGCCGTTCCATGTCCGACGTTCCTGCCCGGCCCGCAGCCGTCGGGCGCTCCGCCCCGGTGAGGTCGAACACGGTGGTGGCGGTGCTGGCCTTCGCCGGAATCGTCGTCTCGCTGATGCAGACGCTCGTCATCCCGATCGTCCCCGAGCTGCCCCGACTCCTCCACGCCTCCGCGTCGAACACCGCCTGGGCGGTCACCGCCACCCTGCTCGCCGCCGCCGTCGCCACCCCGGTGATCGGCCGCCTCGGCGACATGTACGGCAAACGCCGCATGCTGCTGGTCAGCATCGTCCTGCTGATCGCCGGCTCGGTCGTCTGCGCGCTGAGCGACTCCGTGGTCCCGATGATCGCCGGACGAGCCCTGCAGGGTCTGGCCGCCGGTGTCATCCCGCTCGGCATCAGCGTCATGCGCGACGTGCTGCCCGCCGAGCGGCTGGCCGGCGCCACCGCGCTGATGAGCGCGTCCCTCGGCGTCGGCGGCGCGCTCGGCCTGCCCTCGTCCGCCTTCATCGCCGACAACTTCGACTGGCACGTACTGTTCTGGACCTCGGCCGCCCTCGGCGCCGTCGCCCTGGCGCTCGTCCTGGTCCTCGTACCCGAGTCGGAGGTCCGCACCGGCGGACGCTTCGACCTGATCGGCGCCTTCGGCATGGCGGTCGGCCTGATCTGCCTGCTGCTGGCCGTCTCCAAGGGCGGCGACTGGGGCTGGACGAGCGCCTCCACGCTCGGCCTGTTCGCCGTCACGACCGTCGTACTGCCGGTCTGGGGCTACTACGAACTGCGCACCGGCCAACCGCTGGTGGATCTGCGGACCACCGCCCGCCGCCAGGTGCTGGTCACCAACCTCGCCTCGGTGGCGATCGGTTTCTCGATGTTCGCGATGTCCCTGGTGCTGCCGCAGGTGCTCCAGCTGCCCGAGGCGACCGGCTACGGCCTCGGCAGATCCATGCTGGCCGTGGGTCTGGTGCTGGCCCCGCAGGGCCTGGTGATGATGACGATGTCCGCCGTGTCGGCACGCGTCACCAAGGCCAAGGGCCCGAAGACCACCCTGATGTGCGGTGCCGTCATCGTCGCCGCGGGCTACGGCCTGAGCCTCGTGCTGATGTCCGAGGTCTGGCACATCACCCTGATCGCCTGCACCATCGGCGCCGGCATCGGCTTCGCCTACGGCGCCATGCCCGCCCTCATCATGGACGCCGTACCCGCCGCCGAGACGGCCGCCGCCAACAGCCTCAACACCCTGATGCGGTCCATCGGCACCTCCTTCGCCGGTGCCATCGCCGGCGTCGTCCTCGCCCGGATGACCACCGACTTCGGCGGCCACCCGCTGCCCGCCGAGAACGGCTTCAAGGTGGTGATGGCCATCGGCGCGGGCTCGGCCCTCCTCGCCTTCGTCATCGCCGCCTTCATCCCACACCGGCCCGTCGCCCCTCAGGAAGGGCCGGTCACCGACGGCCCGGCGGACACCTCGGAGGTCGCCGAGGCGAAGGTCTGATGCCTCACCGACCGTGGATGCCGCCGACGCCGAAGGGGATGGAATCGTGAGCAGGACCGTGCTGCGAGAGCGGGCCCGGGAAGCGCTGTCGGCACTGCGGCACGTCGTGCGCGGCATCCGTCCGCCGATCTCCGGTCACAGCGGAACCGGGCACCCTTCGGCCCAACTCGACTGCTTTGGCGCCCGGTTGGGAGTCGTCGTCCGGGACGAGGGGCAGGGAGACGCGGACGCGCCCGATCGGGGTGGAACTCCCGTGCCCCCGGTGACCGGAACCGGGGAGGCGCCGTCGTGAGAGTGGTGATCGCCGAGGGCAACGCCCTGCTCCGGCAGGGGATCGTCCTGCTGCTCAGCTCGGCCGGGCACGACGTCGTGGGCGTGGTCGGTACCGGCCCCGAGATTCTGCCCGCGCTCCTCGAACACCGCCCGGACGTGGCGGTACTCGACCTGCGGATGCCGCCGGAATTCCGCGACGAGGGGCTGCGTGCGGCACTCGAAGCACGGCAGCGGATCCCCGGACTGCCGGTGCTGGTGCTCTCGCGGTGCGTCGAGGAGTCGTACGCGGCAAAGCTGCTGGCCGACGGCGCGAGAGGGGTCGGCTACCTGGTCAAGGACCGGGTGGGCCGGGTGGACGAGTTCCTCGACGCGCTGGAGCGGGTCGCGGCCGGCGGCACCGCTCTCGATCCCGCGGTGGTGGGCGAACTGCTGACCCGCCGACGGGACTCGCCGCTGGACCTGCTGACGCCGCGTGAACGCGAGGTGCTGGCGCTCATGGCCGAGGGCTACGACAACGTGACGATCGCCAAGACCCTTGTCATCGCGGCACGTTCGGTCAGCAAACACATCGGCAACATCTTCCTCAAACTGCGGCTGCCACCGAGCGACAGCGGCCACCGCAGAGTGCTGGCCGTGCTGGCGTTCCGGAACAACTCCCAGGCGAGCGGCAGCAGTCACTGAGGCCGACGGCTATTCCCTCCACCTGGACTGGTACTGCGGTACCACGCCATCGGGCCAATTGTCTCCCGCGGTCCCACGGACCCGGCAGCGAGTCTCTCTAGCCTGAGCGGGCCGGATCACAGCAAAGCGAAGAGCAGCCGGTTTACCGCCTGGCGCAGCCGAGTCGGCCGCGGAGGACAAAAGAATTCTGCTCTACCGGACGTGGAAATCGAGGATCACATGGTGCTGTTCAGAAGTTCTTCCGCGACATTAAGCGCGGCGGCATTCTCCGCACTGTTCCTGATATACGGAACACCTTCCGCCGTGGCCTCGCCGATCGGCGCGGGCGACGCGGCCATTCACGAAGTCGACGTCACCGACATGCCGGCCACCAAAGAGGGCCAGCCGACGGTCGCCGTCAACCCGAGAAACCCCAAGAACCTCGTCTTCGTCTCGACGATCTTCCCGCCGTCACCGGGCCTGGAGCCGGTCGACGGCGGCTGCTTCCTCGCCTACTCCGACGACAGGGGCGACACCTGGACCCAGGTGGCGTGGCCGCTCGGCACGGCCGCGCCCAAGTGCGGTGAACCGAGCGTGCAGTTCGACGCGAAGGGCACCGTGTACGTGGACAACAACCAGGTCAGCTCAGGCCTGGCCGCGAACCTCGTGAACCACAACCAGGTCGCCAGGTCGACCGACGGCGGCCGGACTTGGACCGACCCGGTGTCCACACCGCTGCTCCTCGGCGGCGCCCCGAAGATGCGGGTGGACGCCGCGACGGGCAAGGTCTACGCGGTCGCCGGGGCGGCCTGGGAGTACCCGAGCGCCGTCTCCGTCAGCGCGGACGGCGGCAGGACCTTCAGCGGCGACTCGCGGGTGATCCCCGGTCCGATGCCCTGTATCGAGGTGGCACCGGGCATCCCGCTCGTGTGCGGCTACCCGGGACGGGAGATCGCCGTGTACGGCGGGATCCTAGTGTCCGCGTCCCAGGAAGCGGGCCAACCGGTGAACTTCCACGTCAGCCGTGACGACGGCAAGTCGTGGACGAACACCACCGTCAAGGACGGCCAGGGAAACCCGGTCGCGGCGGGCACCGGATCCCTGGTGCCGGTTCCGGCTCTGGGTGCGGCGGCCGACCCGGTCCCGTGGGCGGCTGCCGACACCTCCCACCGGGGCCGGTTCGCCGTCATGGTGCCCCGGGACTCCAACACGCTGGACGTCTACGTCACCGCGGACGCCGGCAAGAGCTGGACCGGACCGACGACGATCGCCGCGACGGGTGCGTTGCGGCCGGCGATCGACTTCGGCGCCAACGGTGACCTGGGGGTCATGTGGCGGACCACCACGGGCGACGCGTTCTCGGCCGTCTCCTTCGACCACGGACGCTCGTTCAGCGACCCGGTGCAGGTCAACCACGTCACCGAGCCGGTCGGCGAGACGGGCCCGCCCGGTGACCGCTGGTCGGGCATCACGCTGACCGACAAGTACGCCTACGTCACCTGGGCCGACGGGCGGAACGACTCCTCCCTCGACTCGATCATCAGCCGGGTACCGCTGAAGCTGTACAAGACGCGGACCGCCTCGACGTCGACCGGCTGAGACCCTCCGAGACCCTCTGAGACCTGAAGCCTGACGCACGGCAGTGTGCCGCCGGATCACCTCGGCGGCACACTGTCATGTCTACGACATCCAGGGGCGCGGCGCTCACTGCCGGGGCGTGACCAGTCCCGCGTCGTAGGCGATGATCACCGCCTGGATACGGTCCCGGGCACCGAGCTTGGCCAGCACCCGGCCCACGTGCTTCTTCACCGTGGACTCGGTCAGCACGAAGCGTTCGGCGATCTCGGTGTTCGTCCAGCCCGTACCGATGGCGACGAGCACCTCGTGCTCGCGTTCGGTGAGCGTCGCCAGCCGCGGGTCCTCACGAGGCCCGGCATCGGGCGCCAGGACGTCGTGGGCGTGGGCGTCGAGCAGCCGGCGGGTGAGCCGGGACGACACGACGGCGTCGCCGGTCGCGACCGCCTGGATCCCGGCGAGGAGTTCCGCCGGTTTGACGTCCTTGAGCAGGAAGCCGCTGGCCCCGGCGCGCAGCCCGGCGTAGGCGTACTCGTCGAGGTCGAAGGTGGTCAGGATCAGCACGCGGGTACGGCCGCCCGCCGCCACGATCCGGCGGGTCGCCTCGATGCCGTCGAGACCGGGCATCCGTACGTCCATCAGGACCACGTCGGGGCTCAGCTCGGCCGCCATGCGCACGGCCTGCGCGCCGTTGTCGGCCTCGCCGACGACGCTCACGCCGGGGGTGCCGTCGAGCAGCATCCGGAAGCCCATGCGGGGCAGCGGCTGGTCGTCGGCGATCAGGATGGTGGTCATGGCGTGCTCTCTCCGGAGGTGGCCTGGGCGGACGGATCCAGCAGGACGTCCACGATCCAGCCCTGGCCGTCGTCGCGTGGTCCGATGGTCGCGGTGCCGTCGTAGAGCGCGGCCCGCTGGCGGATGCCCACCAGGCCGTGTCCGCTGTCCCCGCGGGAAGCCGTGGACGGTCTCCGCGACAGCGAACCGGTGTCGGTGACCCGGACGCGCAGCAGCTCGCCCTCGACCGTGACCGTGACGTCGGCCGTGGCGCCGGGGCCGACGTGTTTGAGGGTGTTGGTCAGGGCTTCCTGCACCACGCGGAAAACCGTGAGCTGCACGCCCCGGCCCAGGGCGTCGACCGGGCCGACGGTGCGGTAGGCCACCGGCAGACCGGCCGCGCGGACCCGGTCGAGCAGGGTGTCCAGGTCACGGACGCCCGGCTGCGGGGACCGTGTGGCGTCCTCCCGCTCCGGGGACTCGCGCAACACCCCCAGCACGCGCCGGAGTTCGTCCATCGCCTGCCGGCCGGTGTCGCCGATCAGGTGGAGTGCCTGCTCGGTGCGGCCGGGGTCGCGGGTGGTGAGCACGGCGGCGCCGTCGGCGAGGTTGACCATGACCGACAGGTTGTGGCCGACGATGTCGTGCATCTCGCGGGCGATCCGCGAGCGCTCCGCCGCCGCCGTCAGCCGGACCCGCTGGTCGCGCTCGACCTCCAGCCGCGCCGCCCGGTCCCGCAGTGCGGACAGGTACAGCCGGCTGATCCGGACGGTCAGGCCCAGGGCCACGGCCCCGACGCCGGTACCGACGGACAGGACCAGGAAGGCCACCGGACTGTCCGTCGGGATCACGGTGACCACGAGCAGCACCCACCCCGCCACGGCCACCGGCAGCGCCCAGCAGATCGCTCGCGGCGAGGCGTGCAGAGCCAGGTCGAACAGGGCGATCAGCAGCACGGCGGCGGCCGCGGGCCCCAGACCCAGCGACCACATCACCGGGCACACCACGAGGCAGGCACCGAAGACGGCGGCGGGATGACGGCGCCGCCACCACAGCGGGACGACGAGCACGGCCGCGACGGCCAGCACCACACCGACCGGCAGCCCGGCCCCCACCGGGCGCGACACCGGATGCCCCGGGCTGTGCACCAGCAGATCCGGCGGCGCGGCGGCGGCCACGAGGACCACCACGATGGTGTCGAGGAGCCACGGCCGCCGTCGGTCGGCCGCCCGCAGCCGGCCCAGCACCCGCAGCAGCAGCCGCATCACGGGGTGCGCCCAGACAGCGTCCGACCCGGGCGAGAGCGCGGTCGACACTGCCCGGGCCGACCGGTCCCTCGTTCTGTCGTCCATCGGCTCCATCCTCGCGGACGGCCCCTCAGACGTCACTGCGGCGCAGCCGGTAGGCGGCACCGGCCAGCAGCAGTACGGCCCACACCAGCAGCGCCGTCACCCCCGCTCCGGGGCTGACCAGGGAGTCGCTCGACTCGTGCAGGGTCATCACCGACTGGCCGGCGTTGCTGGGCAGATACCGGCTGACGGTGTCCCCCAGGGAGCTGGGCAGCAGCCCGGTCAGGCCGGGCAGGACGAGGACCACACCGGCCAGGATCGCGATGCCCCCGGCGTTGTTGCGCACCAGCAGCCCGACCGTCACGCCGTACACACCGACCAGACCCAGGTACACGCCCGCGCCCAGCAGGCACCGGAAGACTCCGGCGTCCCCGAGGGACAGCGCGATCTTCTCTCCGTGCAGGGCGGCGCTCCCCAGCAGGAACGAGACGAGGGCGCCCGCGGTGGACGTGACGAAGGCGATCGGGCCGTAGACCGCGCACTTCGCCCACAGCACGGGCAGCCGGCCCGGCACCGCGGCGAACGTCGAGCGGACCATGCCCGTGCTGTACTCCCCCGCCGACAGCAGGACACCCAACGCGCCGACGGCCAGGGCCGCGAGGTTGGTGCCGGCCAGCGCCAGGGTCAGCGCCGCGCCGGAGTCCGCGTCCTTGCCGCCCAGCGGGCCGTCCGGACTGTAGAGGGCGGCGGCGATCGCCCCGATGGCCACCAGGAACAGCACGGCCACCCCCAGCGTGATCCAACTGGAGCGCAGCGACCAGAACTTGGACCACTCGGAGCGGACGACCCGCCGACCGGTGACGCGATACGCCGTGCGAGGCGCGGTGGTTGTGATGGTGCTCGCGCTCATCAGGCGGCCCTCCCGGCGTCGATGCTCTGGTACTCCACGGCGTCCTGGGTGAGTTGCATGAACGCCTCCTCCAACGACACCGATTCGGCGGCCAGTTCGTACAGCGGCACCTGGTGCTCGGCGGCCACTTCCCCGATCCGCCGGGTGTCCAGGCCGGAGACGACCAGCCGCTCGGCGCCCGTCGAGGTGACGGTGACGCCGGGGCCGGCCAGCAACGAGCGCAGTCGCGCGGGTTCGCCGGTGGCCACCCGCACCCCCTTGTCCTCACTCCGCTCCACCAGCGCGTCGACGGTCGTCTCGGCCAGCAGCCGCCCCCGCCCGACGACCACCAGCCGGTCGGCGGTCTGCGCCATCTCGCTCATCAGGTGCGAGGACAGCATCACCGTGCGGCCCTCGGCGGCCAGCCCGCGCAGCAACTCCCGTACCCAGCGCACGCCTTCGGGGTCGAGCCCGTTGACCGGCTCGTCGAGCACGACGACCGCCGGATCACCGAGAAGCGCGGCGGCGATACCCAGCCGCTGCCCCATCCCCAGCGAGAACGCCCCGACCCGCTTGTGGGCCACGGCGTGCAGACCGGCCAGATCGATGACCTCCTCCACCCGCCGCCGCGGCACACCATGGGTGTACGCCAACGCCATCAGGTGGTTGAACGCGGAGCGGCCCGGATGCACGGCCTTCGCCTCCAGCAGCACCCCCAACTCCTGCAAGGGCGCCCGGTGTTGGGCGTAGGGCTTGCCGTTGACCAGGGCCGTGCCACTCGTCGGCGCGTCCAGACCCACGATCATCCGCATGGTGGTGGACTTGCCGGCCCCGTTCGGCCCCAGGAACCCGGTCACCTGCCCCGGCGGCGCGGTGAAAGTCAGCCCGTCCACCGCCGTCTTGTCCCCGTAGCGCTTGGTCAGTTCACGAACTTCGATCACGGCGTCGCTCCCCGCTTCCGTCGGGCCCGGCATCCGGCCGGGTCACTGCTTCCGAGGCTAGGAGCGGCTACGGCACGACCCGTGGACCCGGAGGTCACAATGACCGCCGGTCACTGGTACCGCGGTACACCGGCAAGGTCGTCATCCCGGGCACAGCGGGGCGGCGCCTGTGCCGGTGCGGCCGCGGACGTCGAGGAACTGGGTTCCGATCTCGTCGCCCGCTCCGGAATCTGCCCCCGGAGACCTCCGTGCCGCGTCAACCGGCTTGCTTCTCAAGGAAGTTGGCAACAAGGACGGGCGGGCGGCGAGGATACTTCCGGCACCGGGCGGGGAAAGGCACCGACGGAGGTGGGGGCCATGTGGGCATGGTGGGCGAGAGACCGGTCGTTTCCTCACCGGACCCGGGACGATGCCGTGGTGCCGCCTCTGCCCCAGACCCTGCGAAAAGCCGCGGCCCGTGCTCGCCACCGTGACCTCGGGTGGCATCCCACGGTGGACGAGGACATCCGGCGCGGCATCGTCCTGGTCCCGGCCGATCCCTCCCAGTGGAGCCACAGCCACCGTCTCGTCGACTCCCTCGAAACGCAGGACCGCCGACGGCTGGGACTGGCGCTGCTGAGCGACCCGCACGGCACCGGGGACATCTGTATGGAGGCCGCGCTGACGCGGCACCCGTGCGGCTGGTCCCCGGAGGAGACCGGGGAACTGCTGGCTCTCGCCCTGGTGGAGGTCGATGACATCCCCTACGGGTTCCGCCGGGTGTGCCGGTCCCTGGGGTTGCCGCTCGCCGCGGTGGGGGAACAGGAACCGTCCGAGCGGGCCCGCTACCGGCCCCAGGTGCGCTCCATCCTGCTGAGCGCCCGCAACCACCACCACTCGGCCCGCTCCGAGCGGTGTCGGTGGCATCTCTCCGTCGAGGAGGCCGCCGACCTGCTGGGCTCGCCGTACGACCGCGAGGTCCTCGAGCGCCTGCCCCGGGTCCTCCCCGACCAGGGAGACATCAGCAACCGGGCATTGACCGCACTGGGCACGCTGGTCTTCGAACCCGGTGTGCTGGACCTGCTCGCCGTACTCCTCACCATCGACGGTTTCCGTCCGGCCCAGTCCTGGCTCGGCCAGGTCCGTGAGCGGCTGGAGCTGCTCCCGATCGCCCCCGAGGTCGTGAGCGCCCTGCTGCGTATGGACACGAGTTACTCCGGCCGCACGACCGAATCGGCACTCGGCAAGCGGACGCCCGTCCTCGACGAGGCGAAGCTCACGGCCGGAGCCGCCTGGGCCGCCTGCCTCAGCGGGGACCCGGCCCTCATCGGGCTGGTGGCCCCGCAGGCGCTGGGCCGCGGCCTCGACCGGCGGCTTCCGGGGCTTCCGGGGCTTCCGGACCAGGACATCCTCCCGGCGCGGGCGGCCGTCACCGCCCTGAGTGCCGCGGCCGGCATGCCGGGGCTGGGACGGCATCGCAGGGCACTGTCAGGGCTGCCGCCCGAGGCGGCCGCCGCGGCACGCGCCGCCCTGGACGCGATCGCCGACGCGTTCCTGTCCGAAGGAGCCCGCGAGTTGGCCCTCGGCCACCACACCGCCCACCTGGCCGTACGCCCGGACGGCTCGGTCGGCGTGGAGATCCGCACCGACCGGGGAGAGGAGGTGACGTCGTACGGAATGCGTCACTTGAACGGGAGGTACGTCCTGGAGCTGACCGCTCTGCGGCTACGGCTCCCGGGCTTCGCCGCGCAGGCCGATCGCGAGCGTGGCGCGCTCGCCGAACTCCTCGCCACCGGCGCCGTACTGACCGGTGAACAGCTCGGCACCCGCTGGCTCGACCACGACGTCGCCGGTCCGCTCTCCCAGGCCCTGGTCTGGGAGGCGGACACCGCCGCCGGCACCTTCACCGGGCTGCCCGTGCGCGGCCCCGGCGGCCGGTGGCTGTTGCGTGACATCCCGGGTCGGACGCACGAGGTCACGGCCACCGACACACTGCGTCTCTGGAACCCCGTCCACGCCGATCGGGCACAGGCCCGCGCCTGGCAGGTCCATCTGGAACTCGGCGGCCAGAGACAGCCCGTTCGCCAGGTGCCCCTACGACGGGGTTCGTCCCGCCGCCCGGTCGGGGACACCGAGCCACCGCGATCGTCCTGACCCCGACGCACCTCCGCGGGACCACGGAAACAGGCCGGCGGATTCATGCCCTACGACACCGAGCGGTTCCGCGGAGACCAGGCGGCGGCTGCCCGGCCCATCGCCGGGCCGCCCACCTGCTCGGCGATGTCCGGCGGTCGGTCAGCAGGACGGCCCAGGCCCTACTCTGATCCCCGTCAGACAGACAGGCCCCGGGAAGGATGATCGGCGATGACGCCCCTGAACACCGGGGATCCGGAGTCCATAGGCGGTTACACCCTTCTCGGCCGGCTCGGGGCGGGCGGCATGGGGGTCGTCTATCTGGGCGTCTCCCCCTCGGGACGGCAGGTCGCGGTCAAGGTCGTACGCGGGCCGTACGCGCAGGAGGAGGAGTTCCGGACGCGCTTCCGGCAGGAGATCGAGGCGGCGCGCAGAGTGAGCGGCGCCTTCACCGCGCCGGTCGTGGACGCCGACCCGGACGCCGACCAGCCGTGGATGGCGACGCTCTACGTGCCTGGGCTCAACCTCGCCGAAGTCGTGCGGAAGGACGGCCCGTTGAGCCTGCGGGAGGTGCGCGCGCTGGGGCTGGGGCTCACCGAGGCGCTGCGCGACATCCGGCGGGCGGGCCTGGTGCACCGGGACCTCAAACCGGGCAACGTCCTGATGACCGAGGACGGGCCGCGCGTCATCGACTTCGGCATATCGCGGGCTGCCGACCACCAGAGCCTCACCACGACCGGGCGGATGATCGGCACTCCGCCCTTCATGTCACCGGAGCAGGTCTCCTCCCCCCGGGACGTCACCCCGGCCTCGGACGTGTTCTCGCTGGGGTCGGTGCTGGTGTTCGCGGCCGTCGGCACGGGACCGTTCGACGCCGACAGCCCGTACATAACCGGCTATCAGGTGGTGTTCGGGACCCCGGACCTCGACGGCGTGCCCGAAGCGCTCCTCGCCATCGTCGAGCGCTGCCTGGACAAGGACCCGGCGGCACGGCCGGAACTCACGGACATCCACCGCATGCTCCGGGCGCTGCCGGAATCCGACGCCATCGGGTCCCCGAGGACCGGGCAGTCCGTGAAACCCCTGCGCGGACCCACTTCCCTGAGCGCGGTCGCCACCCCCACGGGCACCGCGACCGGCACCGGCACCGGTATCGACACCGGCAGGCGACCTCGAACCCGGACGCTGCTCACCGCCCTCGGTGCGGTGCTGGCCGTCACGGGGCTGTGCGTCGGAGTGGGTGTCTTCGTGTTCGCTGCGGACACCGCCACCCCGACCGCCGCCGACACGGCCACGGCCACGGCCACCGCCCAGGCCGCGTCGTTGCCCGCCGGCTGGCGACCGTGGCAGACGACGTTGCACGACGACGTGAAAGGCATCCCTCTCGACTACGACAGCCTTGGCTGCGTGGCGGAGGGAAGCGCCCTGTTCTGCGGCGGTACGGGTTTCACAGCGGCCAGGATCGACGCGGCCTCCGGCCGCACCCGGTGGCGGACGGGCACCCGCCCGCAGGGGGTGCGGCCGATCGGCGTGCGCGACGGGCTGGTCTATGTGTACGAGGATCCGGACGACAACACCAGGCGTGTGGTGGCCGTCGACGCCACGACCGGGCAGCGGCGGTGGCAACGCGACATCAGCAAGTCCGAGGACGTGGTCCTGTACGACGGCGGACTGCTGACCCTGTCCCCCGACCACGCGTCGTTCGTGGCCTACGGGCCGTCCGGCAAGGAACTGTGGCAGGCGCCCTCGCTGGACGAGTACTGCACTCCGTCGGCACTGGGAGGCGCCCCCTACGCCCTGTGCTCGCAGGGCGACGAGCCCGGCCAGGCCCCGGTCGAGCTGATGCGGCTCGGACCCGACAGCCTGGACGGGACGGCCACGCTGCCCCGGAAGGCGGAGGCGCTCGGCGCCGTCGGCGGGCAGCCCCTGTTCCTCGCCCCCCAGACCGCGAAGGACGTGTACGAGGCCGGGTACGAACGGCCGTACAACGCGCTGCTGCGGGTGGCCCCGGAGAGCGGGCAGGTCCGACGGACACCGCTGGCGCGTCCGCTGACCGGCGCGGCCACCCTGGTGGACGGCGTCGTCTACTTCGTCCGGTCCGACGGATCGGTCACCGCGGTGTCGGCGGACAGCGGCAAGCGGCTCTGGCAGCGGACGACGGACATGGAGAGTCTGTCCGCGCCCGCGGTGTCGGCGACGTACAAGCGGGTCTACTTCTCCAACCGCTTCGGCCGTCTGCTGGCCCTGGACAGCCGCACCGGGGCGGAGGTCTGGCGCACCTCCGCGCTGGACGACCCCGGGGACAAGGTGCAGAGCTACCCGCCGGGCGTGCTGCTCGTCAAAGACGCGATCGTGGCGACGGCCGGCGACACGGCCTTCTCCCGGAGCCCCGACGGGCCCGGCTGACCGGCCGGGACGATCTCCGCACACGTGCGTCACAGGTAGCTCTACCAGGTCGGGGTGGCCGTCGCCGGGGACGGCGAGCCGACCGTTGGACGCACGGGAGCACCGAACCGCTCTGCCCGGTACCCGAGTCGGAGTCCCACCGTCCGCCCGGTGCCGGCTGCTCACGCGGCGGTCCGGCGGCCCTCCCGGTCGGCCCGGGCCGCGGTGATCAGGCCGTCGAGCGCGTCGCGGGTGTTCAGGAGTTCCTCGATGTGGGCGGAGAGGCGGTCGCGTTCCTGGGCCATGCGGTCCAGCGCGGAGGCGGAGTTCTCGTCGCTGGGCGCGTAGCGGCACGGCATCAGTTCGAGGATGGTGCGGCTGGACAGCCCGGCCACGTACAGGCGCTGGATGAAGTCGACGCGTTCGATGTCGTCGTGCGTGAAGTGCCGTTGCCCGCCGCCGCTGCGGGTGCTGACGAGCAGTCCCTGCTCCTCGTAGTAGCGCAGCGAACGGACACTCACTCCGCTGCGCGCCGCGAGTTCGCCGATCCGCATCTCAACTCTCCTGACGGTGACGGGGGTTCAGGACTTGCATCTCACATTGATGTCAGGTTTTAGCGTACCGGTCGGGCCCGCTCTCCCCGGGCCTTCGATGCGCACCGTACGGAGGAGTTCCGGCATGACCACGCTGTTCGACCGCCACCGCCTCGCCGCCCTGGAGCTGCCCAACCGGGTCGTGATGGCCCCGATGACCCGGGTCCGCGCCGCGGCCGGCGGGCTCGCGACCCCGTCCATGGCGGCCTACTACGCCCAGCGGGCCACCGCCGGGCTGATCGTCACCGAGGGCGTCCAGCCCAGTCTCGTCGGGCAGTCCAACCCGGGCACCCCGGGCCTGTACACCGACGAACAGGTGGCTTCCTGGCGGCCCGTCACCGACGCCGTGCACACCAACGGCGGCCGGATCTTCGCCCAGATCATGCACGGCGGCCGGGTCTCGCACCCCGACACCACCGGCCTCCAGCCGGTCGGGCCGTCCGCCGTCGCCGCCGTGGGCGAGGTGTTCACCCCGACCGGACCACAGCCCGCGCCGGTTCCGCGCGCCCTGGACCTCGCCGAGATACCCGAGCACGCCCGCTCCTACGCCGAAGCCGCCCGCCGCGCCCTCGACGCCGGCTTCGACGGCGTCGAACTCCACGGCGCCAACGGCTACTTGATCTCACAGTTCCTGTCGTCCAACGCCAACGTGCGCACCGACTCCTACGGCGGCCCGATCGCCCACCGCATCCGCTTCGCCGTCGAGGCGGTCGCCGCCACGGTCGACGCGGTGGGCGCCGAGCGCACCGCGATCAGGCTCTCCCCCGGCGGCACCTTCTGGGGCGTCGAGGAGACCGAAGTGCCGGAACTGTACGCGGCCCTGCTCGCCGAACTCGCCCGCCTCGACCTCGCCTACGTCCACCTGGAGGCGACCGCCGAGGAGGAGGTGCTGGTCGGACTGCGCCGCGCATGGCCGGGCAACCTGATCGTCAACCCGGTGGTCCCGATGGGCCCCAAGCAGGCCGACCGGGCCGCCGCCGACCACTGGCTCGGCCTCGGCGCGGATCTGATCAGCTTCGGCCGCGCCTTCCTCGCCAACCCCGACCTGGTGGAACGCCTCCGCACCGGCCTGCCGCTCACGCCCGCCGACCCGGACACCTACTTCCAGGGCGGCGACACCGGCTATCTCACCTACCCCGCCTACCAGCACGCCGCCTGACGCGCCCCACAGGCCCCGGCACGAGGCCGGGACGGCCGTCGTCGTCGCGGCCGTCCGACGCCTCTCCCCCGCCACCACGGTGAGGACCGGTGCCGGTGCCGGGCGGGGGCCGACGGTCAGCGTTCGAGCATCCGTGTCTGGGCCTCGGTGTGGGTGGCGCCCGCGGCGGGCGGCAGGCTGCTGAGCTTGGCGAGCTGCTCGGCGGTGAGGGTGACGGCGTCGGCGGCGGTGTTCTCCTCGACGCGACCGACCCGCTTGGTGCCGGGGATCGGGGCGATGTCGTCGCCCTGCGCGAGCAGCCAGGCCAGTGCGATCTGGGCGGGTGTGACGCCGACCTCGGTGGCCAGGGCCTTGACCTCGTCGGCGAGCGCGAGGTTGTGGCCGAAGTTCTCGCCGGTGAAGCGCGGGTTGTCGCGCCGGAAGTCGGAGTCGTCGAACTGGTCGGTGGAGCGGATGGCGCCCGTCAGGAAGCCGCGGCCCAGCGGGGAGAACGGCACCAGGCCGATGTTCAGTTCCCGCAGCACCGGCAGCACCCGGTCCTCGATGCCCCGCGTCCACAGGGAGTACTCCGACTGCACCGCGCTGACCGGCTGGACGGCGTGCGCGCGCCGGATCGTGTCCGGGCCCGCCTCCGAGAGGCCGAACGCCCGCACCTTGCCCTCGGCGATCAGCTCGCCCACCGCGCCGGCGGTCTCCTCGATCGGCGTGTTCGGGTCGACGCGGTGCTGGTAGTACAGGTCGATGTGATCGGTGCCCAGCCGCTGGAGGGAGCCCTCGACGGCGGCACGGATGTTGGCGGCGCTGGAGTCCTGGTTCCAGGCGCCCGCACCGGCGTGCGAGACCAGGCCGAACTTCGTCGCCAGCACCACCTGGTCCCTACGGCCCTTCAGCGCCCGGCCGATCAGCTCCTCGTTGGTGTAGGGGCCGTAGATCTCGGCCGTGTCGATGAGCGTGACGCCCAGTTCCAGCGCCCGGTGCACGGTCCTGATCGACTCCGCGTCGTCGGTGCCGGAGCCGGTGTAGCCGTGGGACATGCCCATCGCGCCGAGGCCGATCCGGGAAACCTCCAGGTCACGCAGTTTGATGTAGTGCATGTCGCCCTCTCCGGTTCGTTGCGGCGCCGGATCCCCCCACTCTCGCCGGGCGCGGCGGACCGTGCCCGGGGGCGGGGTGTCGGCGTGCTTCCCCTTCACCTTCGCCCGGATCACGGCGGTGTGGCAGGGCGGGCTCTTCAGGGGTAACGACAGGGCCCCCCTCTCCCCTGCGCGACACCTGGGGAGCGGGCGAGACTGGGGACATGGCAACCGAGAGCGCGCACAGCGAGGGCGCCGAGCTGGGCCGCTATCTGCGCGCCCGCCGCACCCAGACCCGCCCCGACCACGTGGGCCTCACCGTCGGCACCGGCATCCGCCGCACCCCCGGGCTGCGCCGCGAGGAGCTGGCCACCCTCGCCGGCATCAGCATCGACTACTACGTGCGCCTGGAACGCGGCAAGGAGACCCGCCCCAGCCCCGCCGTCCTCGACTCGCTCGCCCGCGCCCTGCACATGGACGACCAGCAGCACCAGCATCTGCGCGAACTCGCCGCCCGGGCCGCCCGCTACGCCCCCGAACCGCCGCCCGCGCCCAGCCGCACCGTGCGCCCCCATCTCAAACTGCTGCTGGAATCCCTGCGCCCCAACCCGGCGTACGTCATCAGCCGCAGCATGGACCTGCTCGCCTGGAACCCCGGCGGCCTCGCCCTCTACGCGGGCCTGGACGACTGGCCGGCCAAGCAGCGCAACCTCGCCCGCTACTTCTTCCTGCACCCGGCGGCCCGCGAGCTCTTCCACGACTGGGAATGGCAGATCACCACCTGCGTCGCCCGCCTGCGCGCCATCGCCGGCACCGCCCCCGACGCCCCGGACCTCACCAACCTCGTCGGCGAACTCCTCCTCAAGAGCCCCGACTTCGCCGGACTCTGGGAGCGCTACGAGGTCACCGGACGCAAACCCGCGAACAAGACCTTCCACCATCCCCAGGTCGGCACCCTCACCCTCACCTCCCAGTCCCTGCACATCGAAGGCACCCCCGGCCAGCGCATCGGCGTCTACACCGCCGAACCCGGCAGCCCCGACCACGACGCCCTGCTCCTGCTGGACATGACGGCCCCGCGACCGGCACAGCGCGCCACGCCCGAGCGGGCGTAAAGATCGCGTCTGATGTCGGCCCAGGCCCGGGTCCTCCCGTTGACCGCTCCATCGCGCCGCCCCACGATGGTCGCCGTGATGACTGTCGCCGATCTCGCCGCCTCGGCTCCGCCAAGTGCCCCTCCCAGTACGGCCGGTGCCGTCCTCTTCATCGTCGTGGGGGTCGCCCTGATGTGCGCGGGGATCGCCGTCGTCACCGACTACAAGGGCTTTGCGACCCTCCTCTACACGAAGGCGATGAGCACGCGGCGGAAGCGGAACAGGCCGCCGCGCATCTACGGCGGTCCCCCGGCCGGCGTGTCGAACTTCAGGATGTTCGGATGCGTACACATCCTCGGCGGCGGTGGCACGGTCGCCGCCGGTATCTACCTGCTCAGCAGGTAGGCGTACGGCAAGGCCGTTCGGCCGGTGGGCCAGCGGTGCACGGCGTGGTGGGCGCATGCTCATGTCGAGACGGTCGGCCCGCCGCACGCGGTGGCCCCGATCGTGCTCGACGCCGTCAGGCACACCCGCCGGCCGGCAGGTGTGCGGTGCAGCAGCGACAGGAGGGCTCACGATGGATCTCGGGCTGAACGGACAGGTGGCCGTGGTCACCGGTGCCAGCAGGGGGATCGGGCTGGCGGTCGTGCGGGCGCTGGTCGCGGAGGGGGTCACGGTCCATGCCGGGGCCCGGCACTCCTCGGACGGCCTGGAGGAACTGGCCGCGACGGGGAGCGTGCGGGTCGTACCGGTCGACCTGGGCGCGGCGTCGGGACCCGCGCGGCTCATCGAGGCGGCGGGCGACCGGATCGACATCCTCGTCAACAACGTGGGAACGGCTCCGGCCCGCACCGGAGGATTCCTCTCGGTCACCGACGAGGAGTGGCTGACCACCCTGAACCTCAACCTGATGGCGGCCGTCCGTACGACCCGCAGCGCCCTGCCGGTGATGCTCGCCCGGGGGCGGGGCTCGATCGTGAGCATCTGCTCGGTCAACGCGGCGCTCCCCGACCCCGCGGTCATCGACTACAGCGCCTCGAAGGCGGCCCTCGCGGGCTTCTCCAAGGCCCTGTCCAAGGAGGTCGGCCCGAAGGGGATCCGGGTCAACACCGTCAGCCCGGGGCCGGTCGAGACGGATCTGTGGCTGGGGGAGGGCGGGGTCGCCGCGACGGTCTCCGAGGCGACCGGCCTGAAACCCCAGGACGTCATCGACAACGCCGCGCGGACCACGGTCACCGGCCGTTTCTCCCGGCCCGCCGAGATCGCCGACGTGGTCCTGCTGCTGGCCGCCGACCGGACGGCGAACGTGACCGGCGCCGACATCACCGTCGACGGGGGCTTCATCCCCACGTGGTGAGCACACCGGAGAAGCGCGGCAGGATCGTGCCGCACGTGGGAGACGGCGACCACGGCCGACTCCCACGGGGGCTCCGCGGACGCGGTGCTACCAGCAGCCCTCGACCGTCGCCGCGAGCCCGTCCAGGCCCTGGGTGACGGAGGCCGTCGGTGCCGTGCCGTTCTCCACGAACGCGAAGCTCTTCCAGCGGCCGTCCGCGCCCTTGGCGACCCCGGCCAGCGCGGAGACATCGCTCAGCGTGCCGGTCTTGGCGTCGACCTTTCCCACGGCGCAGGAGGCGGGGGCGCTGGTGAAGCGGCCGTAGGAGGTGCTGAGGGTGCCGTCGACGCCGGCGACCGGGAGGCCCGCCAGGATGGGCCAGAGTTTGGCCTGGTGGTGGGTGTCGACGGCGAGGGCGGCGATGGCGGAGAGCGCGTCGGCGGTCATCCGGTCGCTGCGGGAGAGGCCGCTGCCGTCGTACTCCTTCACACCGGTGAGCGGGATGCCGTACTGGACGAGGACGGCGTGCACCGCGGCGGCGCCGCCCGCGAAGGTGGCGGCCCGGCCCTGGCCTAGCGCGGTGAGGCGGAGCAGGCCCTCGGCGATGTCGTTGTCGCTGTGCTTGAGCATGTACTCGACCGTCGTCGACAGCGGCTTGGAGGTGTGCGTCGCTACGACCGTGATGCCCGCCGGGGCCTTGGCGCGCGCGGGTGCGCCCACCGTGACGCCCTGGGCGGTGAGTTGCCGGGCGAAGTACTTGGCGGCGGTGAGCGCGGTGTCCGAGGTGTTGTTCCCCTCGATGCGCAGGGCGCGGACCGGGGCGACGGTGTCCGGGTAGTAGCCGCTGTTCCAGCCGGTGGCGAGGCTGGGGGCGGCGAAGAGGTGGTCGTCGAGCATCAGCCGTACCGAGTGCAGGCCCTTGGCCTTCAGGGACTTGGCGGCGGCGGTGGCGAGGCTCTTCAGGTCGGCGGAGCTGAGCTGCTGGTCGCCGCCGCCGACCAGGTACACGGTGCCGGAACGGTAGACGGCCTTGGTCTGCACGGTGTGGCCCGGGCCCAGCACGGTGAGCGCGGCGACCGCGGTGGCCAGCTTGTTGGTGGACGCGGGCATCAGCGCGTTCGTGGGGTTCGTGGACCACACCTTCTGCCCCGAGACGACGTCCCGGACCTCGCCGCCGACATCGCTGCCCAGCTCGGCGGTGCCGATGCGCTGGTCGAGCTTGCCGGCCATCGCCTTGTCGGCGGGCGTCAGCGCGCTCGTCGCCGACGCGGAGGTGGCGGTCATCGCCATCGCGGCCACCACCGGAACGGCGATCACGGCCACCCGCTGCCCGCTCTTGCCGAGTTTCCCGTTCCTGCCACGCGGAAGCGCATGCCTACCCACAGCGTTCTCTCCTTCGTGTCGCCGGTACGTCCGTACGGCGACCATGTGACCAGCGGCCCGAGACCGGCCCTGGCGCGTCTCGTCTTGGTTCTGTAACCAGGAACAGATCCTGATCCAGGAACAGATCTTGAACCAGGTACAGGTGTTGAACTAGGTACAGGTCTTGTCGAAGGCGTCCGCGCGCCACACGGCACGGCCCGTCACCGCCACCGTCACCTCGGCGGGTGCGATGTCCGGGCTGACGGTGAGGAAGGCGTCGGCCACGGTACAGAGCAGTTGGCGGGTGGCGAGCGAGGTCAACGGGCTTTTGAACGCGGGCAGTTCGACCGTCACCGCACCGCCCGCGATACGGACGGCCGGTCTCCCCCACTGGAGCGACGGGAACTCGCTGGTCACCCCCTTGGCCCGATAGACCTGCCCCGGCCCGCCGGCCAGCAGCCACACCGCCAGCTCCACGTCGGACCGCACCGCGTCGGACTGCACCGCGTCGGCACGTCGCTCCGGATATCCCAGCGCGGCCTTGAGATCGGTGTCCGGACCGCCGTCGTCGGGCAACGCCGTCAGCCCACCGTCCCGCACGAAGTAGACCATCGTGTCCCGCCCGATCCCGGTGGCGGACTCCCCCACGGGCACCACTCCGCTCGCGGGCACCCCGCAGGAGGTCAACAGCAGCCCGGCCGGGAGCAGCAGCGCGGCGAGCCGGAGTCGACGGCGTGCGGTCCGGCGGCGGGCAGCCGCCGTAGATGTCATGGACGTCATGGCAACCGGCTCTCTTCCACCGGGAGTTCAGGAGACCCGGCAGCCGACTCGTCCTGAGAAAGCGGCAGTTCTACGGTGAACAGGGCGCCCCCGTCCGGATGGTTCGCGGCGTGCACGGTGCCGTGGTGGAGGCGGACGTTCTCGGTGGTGATGGCGAGGCCGAGGCCGCTGCCCTCGGTTCTGGTGCGGGCGGTGTCGGTCTTGTAGAAGCGGTCGAAGATCAGGGGCAGCACGTCCGCGGGGATGCCGGGACCGCTGTCCAGCACCTCGATGACCGCCCACGGTCCGGCGCCCGGGCGTTCGTACCCGAACAGCCGCAGATGCACGGGGGGTTCGCCGTGGCGCAGGGCGTTGGCGACGAGGTTGGCGACGACGACGTCGAGGCGGCGGGGATCGAGACGGCCGTAGAGCGTGCCGGGCGGCGGGAGTCGGGCCTGCACGGTGTGCAGCCAGCCGCGGGAGGCGAGGGTGTTGCGGAGGGACTCGGTGAGGTCGATCCGGTCCAGGTGCAGTGTGGCCGCGCCCGCGTCGAAGCGGGACATCTCCATCAGGTCGTCGACCAGGTGGGCCAGTTTGACGGTCTCCTGGCTGATCAGCCGTACGGCGGTGGCGGTGTCCGGATCGAGGTGGGCGGCGTCCTCGTCGAGGATGTCGGTGACGGCCGACATGGCGGCGAGCGGGGTGCGCAGTTCGTGGGAGACGTCGGCGGCGAAACGGCGGGCGCGGTTCTCCATCCGGCGCAGTTCGGCGACCGACTCCTCCAGTGCGGCGGCGGTCTCGTTGAACGTGTGGGAGAGATCGGCGAGTTCGTCGGAGCCGTCGACGGTGAGCCGGGTGTCCAGGTGCCCCTCGGCGATGGAGCGGGTGGCGTCGCGCAGCGCGCGTACCGGGCGCAGCACACCGCGGGCGGCGAGGAGGGCGAGCAGCACGGCCAGGACCAGGGCGGGTACCGAGGCCCGCTCGACGGAGCCGACGAGGGCGTCGATGGAACGTTGTTCGGCGGCCTGAGGGACCGTCAGGAAAACGGCGAGGCCCGACCGTTGGGACGTGACCCGCGGTGGGTCCTGGAAGGGGACCGGCAGTCCGACGACAAGTGCCGGGCGGCCGTGGGCCGTCACCCGCTGGAAGACCGAGGAGGAGTGGGTGGCCACGGCCTTCCGCATGCCGGGGGTCAGCTCGGTGAACGGGTCCTGGGGCGTGGAGGTGGCGCTCAGACCGCGGTAGGTGGCCAGGACCCGCCAGCCCTGGGTGGGCTCCGACCTGGCCACGGCGGCGGCGAACGACCGCAGTTGGCCGGCGCTCAGGGGCACCCGGTACTCGGCCACGACGGAGTTCACATGGCCGCGGAACTGCCGGATCACCGCGTCCTGACTCTGCTGGAGCACGCCCGTACGCGCCTCCCGGAACGTCAGCGCGCCGGTGGACAGGGTGGCACCGACGGCCACGAGAGCGAAGGCCAGCACGAGCCGGACCCGCACGCCGCGCATCCGCGACAGCCCCCGCACCCGGGTCGCCGAGCGGGCGACCCTCTTCGGGGTCCTCCCTGGGGTTTTCGGCGGGGTTTTCGGCGAGGCCGCCTTCAACAGGGCTTTCATCGGGCGTCCTTGAACCGGTACCCGAACCCCCGCACGGTGTGGATGTACCGCGGCTGTCCCGGGGGTTCGCCCATCTTGGTGCGCAGGCGCTTGACGCAGGCGTCCACCAGGCGGGCGTCCGCGTGGTAGTTGTGCTCCCAGACCGACTCGAGCAGTTGCTGCCGGCTGAAGACCTGGCCAGGGGAGGCGGACAGGGTCAGCAGGAGGCGCAGTTCGGAGGGGGCGAGGGCGATCGGCACGCCCTCGCTGCTGACGGTCAACGCCGTGCGGTCGACGGTGAGTTCGCCGTGGGTCTCGACCTTCGGCAGGGCCCCTTCGGGGGATGCCCCCACGCGCCGCAGCAGGGCGCGGATGCGCGCTTCGAGGACCCTGGCCTGGACGGGTTTGACAACGTAGTCGTCGGCTCCCGCTTCCAGGCCGACCACGATGTCGACGTCGTCGCCCCGCGCGGTCGCCATGATGATCGGGATCTGGTTGTCGTCGGCGCGGATCCGGCGGCAGACCTCCAGCCCCGACACCCCGGGCAGCATCAGGTCGAGGACCACCACGTCCGCCCCGTGGGACCGCAACCGGCCGAGCCCGTCCTCGCCGGTCGCGGCGGCGGCGACCTCATGTCCCTGGCGGCGCAACGCGAGTTGGACACCTTCGCGTACCGCGCGGTCGTCTTCGATCAGCAGGACACGTGGCATGCGCACAAGTATCCGTATACGGACCGCCGTTGGTGGACGATCACCCGGACTTGCCGATCCGGACAGCCCGTTACAGTCTCGTGACCTTCCGGGCCAGGCCCGATCATCTGACTCCTCCAGCCTCGATCACTTCACAACGCCCCTCGGCAGCGGGTAGTTGGCGGCCGGCAGTTGCGGTGAACAAGGAGTCCCCCACGATGCGTAAGCCCTCGCCCCCGGAGCGAACCCACCGTGCCACCCGCTCCGGCCGCAGACGCCCGATCGACTACCCGCGCCGCGGCAGGAAGGGTCTCCGCCGCTGGCTGCCGTCGTGGCGGCTGCTGCTCGGCGGCTTCCTGCTGACCGTGGGCAGCCTGTGCGGGCTCTTCGCCTACGGGTACGCACAGGTCTCCATACCGGACGAACTGGCGGCGGCCCGGCAGGAGGCCAACGTCTACTACTGGGCCGACGGCAGCCAGATGACGGCCGTAGGAGCGGTGAACCGGCAGGTCGTGCCGCTGTCGCAGATCCCCGCCGCGATGCGGCAGGCGGTGGTCGCGGCGGAGAACGCGAGCTTCTACAGCGACCCCGGCATCTCCCTCACCGGCGAGGTGCGCGCGGTCGTCAACATGGCCAAGGGCGAGGACGTGCAGGGCGGTTCGACCATCACCCAGCAGTTCGTGAAGAACACCTATCTGTCGCAGGACCAGACCTACACCCGCAAGATCAGGGAGTTCTTCATCTCGCTCAAGCTGAGCCGGACGAAGAGCAAGGACCTGATCCTCCAGGGCTATCTGAACACCAGCTGGTTCGGCCGCCAGGCGTACGGCATCCAGGCCGCGGCCTACGCCTACTACGGCATCCCGGCCAAGGACCTCGACCCGAGCCAGGCCGCACTGCTGGCCGCGACGCTGAAGGGCGCGGAACAGTACGACCCCTCGCTCAGTGCCGCCAACCACGCCCGGGCGGTGGAGCGTTGGAGCTGGATCCTGGACCGCGAGGTCGCGAGCGGGCTGATGACCCGGGCGGAGCGGAACACGTACCGGACCTTCCCCGAGCCGAAGAAGGAGTCGGTGGCGACGAGCATGGCCGGCCAGATCGGCTATCTCGTCAACGTCGCCGACGCCTACATCACCAAGCGCACCGGGCTGGCCGCCAAGGATCTCGCGCGCGGCGGCTACCGCATCCACACCACCTTCGAGAAGGACAAGGTACGGCGGCTGGAGCAGGCGGTGAAGAGCGTCACCGCCGCGGGCCTGGACCCGAAGAAGCGCGCCACCGACCGCGACGTCCAGGTCGGCGCGGCCGTCGTCAGGCCCCGGGACGGCGCCGTGCTCGCGCTCTACGGCGGCTCGGACGCCACCCGGCACTTCACCGACAACGCGGACACCTCCGGCGTACCGGCCGGGTCGGTGTTCAAGCCCTTCGCGCTCGCCGCCCTCGTCGACGGACAGCGGGGCAAACGCCCCATCCGCTGGTCGGTGAAGACGCCTCCCCCCGAATTCCCGGACATGCAGAGCGCGTTGGTGACCTCGGCCCACGCGCCCTTCGTCCAACTGGGCAAGTCCATAGGCTGGGTGGCGATCCGGAACACGGCCGTCAACGCCGGGCTGCTGAAGAGCAGCATGGCCCCGCTGGAGCAGACCTTCCCGATCGGCACGTCGACGCCCAGCGCCATCCGGACGGCCGACGCCTACGCGACCTTCGCCAACAGGGGCGCGCAGAACGACCCTTACTCGGTGACCGCGCTGCTCCGGCACGGCAAGAAGGTCGGCGGTCTCCAACACCCGCCCGCGCGGGCCGCGTTCAGTCCGGGGGTGGCCGCGATCGTCGACAAGATGCTCCAGGGGGTGGCCTACGAGAACGGCACCCAGGCGATCGTCCCCGACTCCGCGTCCGTCGCCACCGGCGCCGCCGACCTCACGAAGTCCGCCTGGTTCGTCGGCTACACCAAGGACCAGTCCACCGCGATCACCCTCTTCCGCAACAAGCCCGGCCGACCCCAGCTCCTCCCCCTCAGCGGCGTGGGCGGCCCCGACTCCCTCCGCGGCAACGTCTTCCCACCCCGGATCTGGGCCCGGTTCATGGGCCACACGGGCACCTTCGACCTGAACCGGACGGGCCCGGCGGAACCCGATGCGGCCGCCCGGGCCAGCGCCCCGGGCAAGGGCGAGAACTAGCTCAAGGAAGAGGACAAGGACGAGGCCCGGGCCACGAGGAGCAGCAGCCCGTACGGGCAACGCGGCGCACCGGCACCGACCCATGCACCACGCCCCGCCCGGGCAACCCCGCGTCTCCCGCCCCGCACCGCGCAGCGGCCCGCGCAACGGGCAACAAAAACTCGTGAGCCTCCCCGACCAATCCGCCCCGTGCCTCAGGATCGGATTACGTCCGGAGATGTCCCGCTCACGAAGGATCCTTGTGAAAGAAGCCATCAGTATCGGTGGAAATCCCTCGATGCAGCCAGATCTGCAGGAGCTGGTGGGCCGGGTCGCCCTGGGCGACGAGAAGGCGTTCGCCGCGGTCTACGACGCCGTCGTGAGCCCGGTCCTCGGGGTCGCCCGGGCCGTCCTGCGCGACCACGCACAGTCGGAGGAGGTCGCTCAGGAGGTCCTGGTGGAGGTGTGGCGCACCGCCCCGCGCTACCGCTCCGACCGCGGGACGGCCATCAACTGGATCCTCACCCTGGCCCACCGCCGCGCCATCGACCGGGTCCGCTCGGTGGAGGCCGCGGCGGCCCGGGACAACCAGGCCGCGCTGCTCGCCCGTACACCCGAGTTCGACGAGGTCACCGAGCAGGTCGAGGCCCGGCTGGAGCGCGAGCAGGTGCGGCGCTGTCTGCGCACGCTGACCGAGATCCAGCGCCAGGCCGTCACCCTCGCCTACTACCGGGGACTGACCTACCGCCAGGTCGCCGAGGCGCTCGCGCTGCCGCTCGGCACGGTGAAGACCCGGCTGAGGGACGGCCTCATCCGGCTCCGCGACTGCCTGGGAGTGACCGCGTGATCACCGACGACCCGCACCTGCTGACCGGCGCCTACGCCCTGCACGCGCTGCCCGACGACGAACGCGAGGCGTTCGAACGCCACCTCGCGGGCTGCGACGCGTGCGCCCAGGAGACCGCCGAACTCTCCGCCACAGCGGCCCGGTTGGGCCTCGCCGTGTCCGTCGAACCCGACCGGGAGATGCGCGGGCGGGTACTGGGCCGCATCACCGCCGTACGCCAGGACGCACCGGGCGAGCCACCGGCGATCCGCTCCGGGCGCGCGGCGCTGCGGGCCCGGCTGGTGTCGCGGTGGACGCTGGCCGCCTGCCTCGCCGCCGCGGCCGCGCTCGGCGGGACCGCCGTATGGCAGCACCAGCGGGCCGAGGACGCGCTGGCGCAGGCGCACCGGGCCGAACAGGGGACCGAGCAGGTCGCCGCCGTGCTCGCCGCACCGGACGCCCGGACCCGGGCCGTGACGCTGCCGGGGGGCGCGATCGGCACGGTCGTCGTCTCGCACGCCCGGGACCAGGCCGTCTTCGCCGTCTCCGGAATGGCCCACCCGCCCTCCGGCAAGGTCTACCAACTCTGGTTCGACGACGCCGGCACCATGCGCTCGGCCGGCCTGATGAACCCCACCCGCGCCGACCAGGCCGTCCTGCTCCGGGGCACGGTGGACGGAGCCTCGGGCATGGGAATCACGGTGGAACCGACGGGCGGCTCGAAACAACCAACGTCCGCGCCACTGACCTTGACCCGTTTCCCCGCGTGACCTGTTTCTACAACTGACGACAACGGACCATTTTCTACGGCTTCGATGACAGGCCCCGTCTCCACAGGCGGGGTCATGTCGTCGTGCCCTCAGGAATTCAGGAATTCAGGGATCGGAGATCAGGAATCACGCGCTGAGATGCTCGTGCAGCATCCGCCAGCCGCCGTCCCGCCGCACGACGACATTCGTGCCCCGACCTCGGCCGGAGCGGGATTCACCGTCGATGACGCCGGTCCAGGAAAATCGATAGCGGCACACCGCGAAATCCCCGGTGAGTACGGGCCACTCCACGTCCCGGATCTCGTACACCTCGTCGAGGATCGTCGCGAACGTCCTCTCGATCGCGGACCGGATCTCCTCGATGCCCTGGTATGAGCCGTCCGAGAACCAGTACGTGGCCTCGTCGGCGATGAACGGCACGACCCGCTCGATGTCATGGCTGTTGGTGGCGCGCTCGTACGCGCCCATGAACGACGCGAGTTCGGATTCCGGGGATATCTGATTCGTCACGACGGACATCATGCCGTGCCGATATATCCGTAGCCGGTCGGGTCGCGGATTGGTCCGGGAAAAAGATTCATCCGATCGGGCAAACGGCCAATCCGGCGGGCTTTCGGGACCGGATTCCCCACGTGACCGCCGACGAGAGGAAACCGCGAACTCGTGGACCCGTGATTCCTCCGGAATTCCCACGGCGCCCGCGTTTCCCTCAGGTCGCTCCGAACGAACCCGCACGAACCCCGCACGAACCCGAACGAGCTTTCAGGAGTAACCCCATGAACACCCGCATCCGCCGTACCGCAGTCGTCCTCGCCGCCGCGGCCGTACTCCCGTTCGCCCTCAGTGCCTGCGGCGACAGCGGAAGCGACTCCGCGAAGTCCGACGCCTCCACCAAGGCATCCGCGTCCGCGTCCGACGACAGCATGACCGGCGCCGGTGCCACGGCCGCCGACCAGCCCTTCGGTACGGCCTGTTCCGGCGTCCCGAAGAGCGGGGCCGGCTCCTTCGACGGCATGGCCAAGGACCCCGTCGCCACCGCCGCCTCCAACAACCCGGCCCTGTCCACCCTGGTCGCCGCGGCGAAGAAGGCGGGCCTGGTCGACACCCTCAACAACGCCCAGGGCATCACGGTGTTCGCGCCGACCAACGACGCCTTCGCGAAGATCCCGAAGGCCACCCTGGACAAGGTCCTGGCCGACAAGGCCCAGCTGACGAAGATCCTCACCTACCACGTGGTGGGTCAGCAGCTCACCCCGAAGGACCTGGAGAAGGGCTCCTTCGACACGCTGGAGAAGTCCAAGCTCACCACCGCCGGGTCGGGCGAGAACTACATGGTCAACGACTCCGCGAAGGTCGTCTGCGGCAACGTGAAGACCGCCAACGCCAACGTCTACATCATCGACACGGTCCTGATGCCCACCAACTGACGCACCACTACGGGGAGATGGGTGAGGGGCGGGGCCAGTGCCCCGCCCCTCACCCATACCCGAAGGACCCTCACCCGAAGGGGAAGGAGTACGCCTCGCCCACCCGGATTAGGCGAAGGCTCGTCCCGCCCCCGCGGCCCACCATGTGACGGGGGTCACGCGGAAGAGAAAACCGGCAGCCCCTGCCCGGCGTCTAGCCGGTGTGAGATCAGTCAGGAAGGCACCGGGCGAGCTGGACGAGGAGCGTCTCGTCCGGCTGGTGGCCAGGGGCGACCGCGCTGCGTTCGACGAGCTGTACCGGCGTACCGCGCCATGGATGGCCGTACGGCTGCGCCGCCGTTGCGCCGACGAGCAGATCGTCGCCGAGGTCATGCAGGAGACGTACTTGGCGGTGTGGCGCGCGGCGGGCGCGTTCGCGGGGGCCTCGGTGGGCGGGACGGCCCTCGGCTGGCTGTGGACGATCGCGGCGCGCCGCCTCGTCGACGCCTTCCGGCGCCGGGCCCACCATGCCGAGCCGCCGCTCGCCGCCGCTCCGGCCGGCGCGGCACCCGCCGCCGAGGAGGAGGCGCTCGCGGCGACCGTCGGCGGGGACGTCGGTGACGCGCTGCGCCAACTGGCCCCGGAACTCCGGCAGGTACTCCAGGCCATGGTCCTCGACGGGCTCTCCGTCCGGGAGACCTCCGTCCTGCTCGGGCTGCCCGAGGGCACGGTCAAGACCCGGGCCCGGCGGGCCCGCATCGCGATGCGGAGGGCGCTGACATGAGGCGGATCAAGAAGGCGGAGGGCGCCGGCCTGGGCGCGGCGCACGCGTCGCCGCGGCTCGTCGACGGCTATGCGCGCGGCGGCACGGATCTCGTGGCCGACGAAGTGTGGGCCGTAGAAGCCCACTTGGAGGGATGCCGGGTCTGTCGTGACCGGTTGTCGGCGGCCGTCGCGGCAAAGGCACCTGACGTGACGGCGCTCGTCGACGCCGTCCGGTCCGAGCTCGAACCCCGGCTGGCGGCCGTCGCGCCCCTGCCGCGCCGACGGTTCCGGTCGGTGTGGCTGTCGAGTTGGCTGACGCCCGCGATGGTGCCGTGGCTGGCCATGATCGTGAGCGTCACGCTGCTCGCGCTGCTGCTCGACCTGGGCGGCGGCGGTCTGGGCCTCGGCGGAGGCGCGGGTTCCGGCTCCCGTCATGCGTCCCTGGTGCTGCTGCTCGCGCCGGTCCTGCCCGTGCTCGGCGTCGCGGCCTCGTGGTCGCGGGCGCTCGACCCGGCGTACGAACTGACCGCGTCCGTACCGCGAGCCGGGCTCCATCTGGTGCTGCGGCGGACGGCGTCCGTGCTCGCCGTGGTCGTGCCCGCGCTGCTGGCGGCGGGCTGGGCGACGGGGGTGCCGGGCGTGACGGCCGCGCAGTGGCTGCTGCCCTGTCTGGCCTTCACTTCCATGACCCTGGCGCTCGGCGGTGTCGTCGGGGTGACCCGTGCGGCCGTCGCGCTGGTCGCCGTATGGGCCGCCGTGGTGGTGACCCCGACCATGGCCGCGAGCCGGGCGACCTTCGCCCTGCAGACGGGCGGCGGTCTGCCGGTGTGGGGGCTGGTCCTCGCGCTCGGCGTCGGGGTCGTGATCGCCCGCAGGGGCGCGTTCTCCGTCCTGGGAGCCCATCAGTGAATGCGGACAGAACGAGCGAAGACCCCACCCCTCATCCTCTCGGAAAGGACCACCACATGATGCCCGCGGTGAGCGCGGCCGAGCTCGCGCCGACGCCCTACGCCTGGGAGATCCGGGCCGCCGGACTGAAGGTCAGGGCCGGCCGGAAACGCATGGCCGTCGACGGGCTCGACCTGTCGCTGGGTACCGGCGTGCACGGTCTGCTCGGGCCCAACGGGGCCGGCAAGACCACCCTCATCAGGGCCTTGGCCACGGTCCTCCGCCCCGCCGAGGGCACCCTGGAACTGCTCGGCGAGCCCGCGGGCGGTATGGGCGAGCACCGTGCGCTGCGGCGCCGGATCGGTTATCTGCCGCAGGAGTTCGGCTACTACAAGCGCTTCACCGTGCGCGAGTTCGTCGAGTACATGGCATGGCTGAAGGAGGTGCCCAGGGCGGACATCCCGGGGGCCGTGCAGCGGGCCGTGGAACGAGTGGGTCTGGCCGACCGGGCCGAGGAGCGGATGAAGGCGCTGTCGGGCGGCATGGTCCGGCGGGTCGGCATCGCCCAGGCCATCGTGAACGACCCGGCGATCCTGCTCCTCGACGAACCGACGGCCGGCCTGGACCCGGCGCAACGGCTGCGCTTCCGCGGGCTGTTGCAGGAACTGGGCACGGACACCTGTGTGGTCGTCTCGACCCACCTGGTCGAGGACGTCGCCGCCGCCTGCACGGACGTGGTGCTCTTCGCCGAAGGCCGGCTGGTCTTCCAGGGCACCCCGGACGAACTGGCCGCCGCCGGCGGCCCCGAACACGTCGGCGACAGCCCGCTGGAGCGCGGCTACTCGGCCCTGCTCCTGAACCCCGAACGAGAGAGGGGTTCCTGGTGAACGCCCGTGTCCCGCACGCCGCACCGAACGCCCGTGTCCCGCGCGCCGCACCGAACTTCCGTCCGGACCTCCGCGTCCTGCGCATCGAGCTGAGACGCTCCGTCGCCCCGTGGGCGGGCACCGTCATCCTGGCCAGTTCGCTCGCGTTCCTCTACCTGCTGAAGAGCTCCTCGTGGTGGCACGGCACCACGGCCTGGACCGCCCAGTGGACGTCCCTCGCCATGTGGACCCGCAGCCTGCTGTTCTATCTGTGGCCGCTCGCCGTGGGCTTCGGCGCTCTCCAGGGCCTGCGCGACCACCGCTCCAGGATGACCGAACTGCTGACGAGCACCCCCCGCCCCGCCCGCCACCGCGCGGCCGTACCGGCGGGCGCCACGGCGATCACGCTGACCTCGGCCTTCGCGCTCCTCGTCCTGGTCGGCGGCGTCCAGGTCCCCGCCCACACGTCGTACACGCATCTCGGCTGGCTGCCGATCTCCCTGGTGGGCGCCCTCTTCCTCGTCGCGGGAGCCCTGCTGGGCATGGGCGCCGCACGCACCCTGCCGTCCGTGCTGACCCCGCCGCTCCTGGCCGTCAGTGCCTTCACCTTCACCGCGCTCATGCACATGTCCCTCGGCCGTACGACGACGACCGCCCCGGCGACGGGCCTCGACAGCACACAGCCGAACCGTCTCTCCCTCCTCTCACCGGAGGTCGAAGAGGTCCGCAGCACACTCGTCACGCTCTCCACCCCCGTCCACATCGGGCAGACGATCTGGCTCCTCGGCATGGCCCTGACCGGCTTCGCGCTGCTGATCGCCGCGACCCCGCGCGCCCGGCTGACCGCCCTGGCCCCCGTCCTGGCGGGCGCGGTCCTCGCCCTGCTCGTCCTGCCCTCCGACCCGCGCCGGATGTACGTCGTCGACAAGACCGCAGCCGAACTGGTGTGCGACGGCCCGGTCTGTGTGACCCGAGCACACCAGGACCGCCTCGCCGACCTGGAGGCCCCCGGAAAGAAGGCGCTACGGCTGCTGCGGGCCGCCCTCGGCGACCGGGCGCCGGTCTCGGTCCGGGAGAACACCGCCGTCCTGCCGGAAGGCTCCACGCCGAAGTGGTCCCGTACGACCGTGCTGTTCACCTTCGACGACGAGATCGTCACCGCCGCTTCGACGAGCGAGGAACTGACCTGGGCCCTGCTCGCCAAAGGCCTCGTGCCGGGGTGCACTCCCGTCGGCTGGAGCGGCTTCGGGGACGACGAGTACGCGCAGGCCGTAGCGGTGGGCTGGGTCCTCGGGGACCTGAAACCACTGCCCGGAACACCGTCGGCGGCGCGGGGTGAACTCGCCGCGAAGTCCGGCTCGGCATGGAGGCGACTCGAGGCCCTCCCGCCGGCCGAACAGCTCTCACGGATCAACGCGATGCGGGCCGCCGCGCTCTCCTGCGAGGGGGACCCGTTCGAGGTGCTGACCCATGAGGTGTCCCGGTGAGCCGGGGTCCGGGAGATGGAGACGGGTGCAGGTGAGAGGGGTGCCGGTGAGATGGCTGACGCTGTACGCCCGCTCCCGTCAGGTGCCCGCGTCGCTGGCCGCGCTGGTGATCGGCGCGGCCGCGGTGTGGGCCCTGTCCCGGGACGGCGGCGGGGGACCCGGGGACGGTGATCCGCGGCTGTCCGTGCTCGTCCTCGCCCTGGGGGTGATGGCGGCCTCGATCGGGCTCGGCGGACAGGACCTCGCGCTGGACCGGACGGCCGCGATCCGCTGGGTGCCACGGAGAGCGGCGCATGTGCTGCTGGCCGGCGCGGTCGTCGCCGCGGTGCCGTTGTCCGTACGGGCGTTGGGCTCGGACATGGGGGCCACCGCCGCGTTCGTCCTCCGGGACAGCGCGGGCCTGACGGGACTGGCGGCTCTGGGCGCGGCCCTCTCGGGCGGCCCGAACGCGTGGACGCTCCCGTTCGCCTGGCTGTCGGTCTCGCTCTTCGCCCCGCCCGCCACGGGTACGCCGACACGGGTGGCGGCCTGGCTGCTGCTGCCGTCCGGCACACCGGAGGCCACCTGGACGGCACTGCTTCTCCTGATCAGCGGGACGGCGGCCTATGCCGTGGCGGGACCGAGGCGGTAGGCGAGCGCTCTCAGGTTCAGGAAGCAGGCGATCTCGGGTCCAGGACGAGGAGCCGGTGACCGAGAGGACGGGGCTATCTCAACACGGTCTATTTCGGCCGGGGTTCGGCCGGCATCGAGGCCGCCGCCCGCAACTACTTCGGCGTGGACACCCGGAACCTGACCGTCTCCCAGGGCGCCGCGCTGGCAGCGATCGTGAACATCCCCTCGTACTACGAGAAGGTGGGCTCCGACCCCAAGGTCACCTCGACGCTCAGGGCCCGCTGGGCATGGGTGCTCGACGCGATGGCGACCAGCGGCGCCATCACACCGAAGCAGCGCGCCGACGCCGTCTTCCCGGCGTTCCGTTTCTATCCGCCGGGCACGACCGAGGGGCAACGGCAGTACATGATCGACGTGGCGGCGAAGGAGGCGGCCGACCGACTCGGCATCACCGAGGACCAGTTGGCACGCGACGGCTACACCGTCCACACGACGTTCGACCTGGCCTTGCAGGACGCCACGACGGAGGCGGTGAAAGACACCAAGAACAGCCAGGGAGACAAGGGCGGCAACGCCGGCAAGGGCGACAAGCGCCACCAGGGGGTCACCGTCCACACCGCGGTCGTGGCGATGAAGCCCGGCGACGGGGCGGTCCGGCTGCTGTACGGCGGGGCGGACTACGCCCGCCAGCCGTTCAACGACGCGGTGGGCGGCGCGGTCGAAGCCGGAACGGCACTGGACCCCTTCACCGAGGCCCGCCTGGACGGCCCCCTGACCGCGCTGCGGAAAACCGCCGCCCCGACCCCCCTCCAACTGGCCGCGGCCTACGCGACGGTCGCGGCGAACGGTCTCTACGCGGCCCCGTACACGGTCACCAAGATCACCCGTGACGGACACCCGGTGTACACCGCGCACCCCGAGACCCGCCGCGCGCTGAACGAAAAAGACGCGTTCATGGTGAGCGCGTCGATGTCCAAGACCGGCACGACGGACAAGGAAACGACCCCCTCGCCCGTCCCCAGCCAGCAGACCCCCCAGCTCTTCTACACCGCCGGAGCAGGCGGCGGCATCACCCGCCGCACCATCTGGTCCACCGCCCTGAACCCCCAACTCACCGTGACCGTCGCCCTCTTCGCCGACCACCCCGGCAAGAAGAAGAACACGACCGCCCCCGCCCAACTCCCGAACGATCCACCACCGGCCGAGTCGGCGCAGGAGACGACGGCGGAGATCTGGCGACTGGCGACGTCACAGGGCCGCGTCTCCACCCTGAGATAGAGCCCCCGCTCCTCCCCCACGCCGACGATTCCCCCTCCAACCGCCGGAATGCTTACGGACATGGACATCACTTCGCTCACCGTCGTACTCAGTGTGATCGTGGTCGTCGCGGCATCGGTCCTCATCGCCTTCAACGAACCGCCGCTGTGGGTCTACCTATTGAGCTGCGCGGGCTCGTATCCACTGGGCAGCGCGCTGCTCGGCGGGCCGGACTTCACCTCGCCCATCGCGGACGGTTCCATGGCCGCCTGGGGACTGCGACTCGCGGTCGCCTCCACGGTCACGGTCGTGCTGAGTTTCCTCTTCGGCAAGGACTGCCGCGCGGGTGCCGAAGCCGACGGAACTCCCCCTCGCGAGCCCCGACTTCCCGAACCCGCCCGTGATTCTTACGAACCCCGGACATCAACCCAATAGTGCACCTTATGACCGTTTTACCCCCTCCTCGCGGTCTAGCGTTGCGAACCGTCCGGCGCTGCGTGAGACGCCGCCGGCTCTCCCGTCCCGCACAGAGGAGTACGCACGCATGACTCTCGCCAGGCCCCGCGCCACCCGCATCGCCCGCACCCTCGGTACCGGCACGATCGTCGCCGCCGCAGCGCTCTTCGCCGCACCCGCGGCCGGTGCCGCGGACGGCCCCCAAAGCCTCAACTCCCCGCACCACAGCGGCCGTTCGACCGTGTTCGTGCAGAGCGACGACACGAGCGCGAACACCGTCGTCGCCTACGACCGCGCCCCCGACGGCACCCTCACCCAGCAGGGCATCCACGCCACCGGCGGCAAGGGCGGCATCCTCCCCGGCACCGTCGCGGACCACCTGGCCTCGCAGGGTTCGCTCGCCTACGACCGCGACCACCAGTTGCTCTACGCCGTGAACGCGGGCAGCGACACCGTGACCGTCTTCGCCGTGCGCGGCACCCGGCTCCGGCGGGTCCAGGAGATCTCCAGCGGCGGAAGTTTCCCGGTCAGCGTCACCTTCCACGACAACCGGGTCTACGTCGCCAACACGCTCGGCGGCGGTTCCGTCCAGGGCTTCGCGCGGACCGGCGAACGCCTGGTGAAGGTGGACTCCTGGCACCGCAACCTCGGCCTGGACAAGGGGACTTCGGCCGTCGGGCAGATCTCCTTCACTCCGGACGGTTCGAAGCTCGTGGTCACCACCAAGGCCTCGGGGCAGAGCATCGACGTCTTCCCGGTCGGCGTGCACAGCGGACCGTCCGCGCACCCCGTGGTGACCTCGACGCCGGGTGCCGTGCCGTTCGGGTTCGCCTTCGACCCCGCCGGACGGATCCGGGTGACGGAGGCGGGCACCAACTCGGTGGGCACCTTCACGGTCGGCCGCGACGGCAGACTGACGGCGAAGGGAACCGTCCCGACCGGCCAGACCGCCACCTGCTGGGCGGTCACCGCCGGACACCACCTCTACGTCTCGAACGCCGGGAGCGGCACCCTGTCCGGCTACCGGGTGGGTCCCCAGGGCGAGTTGACCGCCCTGGGCAACACGACCACCGACGCCGGCACGGTGGACGCGGCGGCCTCGTCGGACGGGCGGTACCTGTACGTCCAGACCGGCATCAAGGGTGCGGTGGACGAGTTCCGGGTCGGCAAGAACGGTTCACTCACGGCGATCGGCTCGGTCGTCGTACCGGGTGCGGTCGGCGGCGAGGGCATCGCCGCGGGCTGACGGGCGGCAACAGGCGGATGGTGGGTGCTCTCATCGGGGACGAGGGCACCCGCCCTCCGTTCAAACGAGCCCCGTGACCGTCACCGTGACCCTCGGCGCGGACGGCCCGACTCCCGTCGGCAGCAAGGCACCCAGCCGCCGTTCCACCGTGTCCCGGACCACCCGGGCCACGTCCACGGTCCTGGCCCGCCGTAGCGCGACGACATGGATCTCGACGTGCCAGGGCCCGTCCCCGTCCGGCCGGGTCAACCGGACCCCGGCGGGCGACGCCCCACCGGACCGTGACAGCGCCGAACGCAAGCGGTCGGTCAACCCCGGTCTGAGGAAGGCCACCCCCGTGACACTCTCCGCGGCCAGGGCGACTTCCGCGACGAGGGTCGCGTACGCCGGGCTCTCGTCGTTCACGGGCGCGGTCATGCGGTACGACCTTCCTGGCCGTCGTCGGCCGAGACGGGGACGAGATCGGTGACACGGATGTCAACTGCCGTGACGCCCATGCCCAGTTCACGGTCCGCGGCCTCCCACACCCGTTCACGCACGAGGGCCGCGAGCTCGGGCAGCGGGGCGTCGGCCGGAGCGTGAATATCGAGCCGGACCGCGACCGTGCCGTCGGCATCCCCATCGGCATCGCCCTCCGCGCCGCCGTGGTCACCGGCGTCGAACAGCCGACAGGAACCCGCCCTCACCCCCGCCACCGTCTCGGCCGCCGCGCGCAGCGCACGCGCCGCGACCGCCTCCATGATCCACAGGTCCTCGGCGGGCTCACCGAGCGGCAGCGGACGGCCCGGACGCAGTTCCAGGCGTACGACGTCCATGATCCGCCGGGTCAGCGGCTCGGGGTCGTAGCCGGAGGCGGTGGTGTCCGTCTCCTCCTGCAACCCGAGCACCACGGACTCCAGTCGGTCGAGTCCCCGCACGGCCTCACGGCAGTGCGGGCAGGTGCGGAAGTGGGGGTCGTCGGTCTGCTCCTCCCAGTCGTTCCAGGTCTGCGACAACAGCCGTCCGCAGGGCAGGAGTTCGTCGTCGGTCATCGCCAGGCCCCCAATGCTTGGGTCAGAGATCGGCGGGCGCGGAAGACGCGGGCGCGGACCGCTTCCTGACTGATGCCGACCGCGTCCGCGACGAACTCGTAGGAACGGCCGTCCAGTTCGCGCAGCACCCAGCACGCGCGCTGTTCGGCCGAGAGGAGGTCGAGCGCGTCCCGCAGTTCGCGGACCGCGTCCCGGCCCTCGGCGATCCGGGCCGGAGAGGTGGTGTACTCGGCCGCGGCCACGTCACCGGCCGCCTCCAGCGTGGCCACCGGCCGACGCGAACGCAGCACGTTCAGACAGCGGTTGGTGACGATCCGGTACATCCAGGTGCCGAAGGCGGAACGCCCCTGGAACTCCGGCAGCCGCCGCCAGGCACTGAGAAAGGCGTCCTGTACGGCGTCCTCCGCCTCCGCGCCGGTACCGAGCAGACTCGTGGCGAGCCGGATCAGCGCGGGCGCGTGCCGCTGCACGAGCACGGCGAAGGCGTCCTCGTCCCCCTCGGCGGCCCGGACCGCGAGCAGGGCGTCATCGGCGTCTGCCGCGTCAGCCGTGTCGGCCCGGCTGTCCGGGGGTGCGTTCTGCGTGCGGGGCCCCGCCACTGGGCGGCTCCTCTCGTCCGGTCTTCTGAAGGTTGGACACAGCCGCGCCGTCCCCGTTACGGAGAACTTCCGGGCCCGGGCTCGTACGGATGCGGAAATCTCCGGGTTCCCGCGTCACAGCCGCGCCCCGCCCGGGTCTGAAGAAGTGAGAGCACGGACAAGACCGAAGACAGAGAGGCACGCCATGACCACTCAGACAGCACCGGTAGTCAGCGTCGGCGACGTCAGCCGCGTCGGCAACAAGAGCGGGGCCACGTCCACCCTGTCCGACCGCGGCCGTACGTCGATCGCCGATGTCGTCGTCGTGAAGGTGGCCGGCATCGCCGCCCGGGAGATCCCCGGCGTCCACGACATGGGCGGCGGTCTCTCGCGGAGCATCGGCGCCGTGCGGGACCGGGTGCCGGGCGGCCGGCCCAACGTGGGACGCGGGGTGAAGGTCGAGGTGGGCGAGCGGCAGACGGCGATCGATCTGGACCTGGTCGTCGAGTACGGGGTGTCCGTCATGGACGTCGCCCGGGACGTACGGGAGAACGTCATCGCCGCCGTGGAGCGCATCACCGGTCTTGAGGTGGTCGAGGTGAACGTCACCGTCAACGACGTCCACCTCCCCGACGAGCACGAGCCCGCGCACACCGGTGACGCCCGCGTGGCATAGGGCGGCCGGTCAGGGGCACGGGCAGGAGTGGTGGATCGGGTGAGAAACGCATCGTGGACCGGTGGACCCGTGGATCGGGTGAGAGGCGGAGGTGGACGGGCATGAGCACACCGTTCGTCGGAATGATCGCGGGCATGGCCCTGGCGTTCGCCGGCTGGTTCGGCGGATTCGGCGCCTTCCTGCTCGTGGCCGCGCTCGGCGGCCTGGGCTGGGCGGTGGGCCGCTGGTTCGAGCGCGGCGGCACGGTCCAGGACGTACGGGACGTGTTCGAACGGAACCGCCGATGACCACATCCGCCACGACCACGGCCGCCGCCGCCCAGCGCGGCACCACCACCGTCTCGGAGCGAGCGGTCCGCAGGATCGCCGAACGGGCGACCACCGAGGCACTGCCCGGCCGTACGCCCCACACGACGGCGACGGTACGAGGCGGGCGGGCGGAGGTGTCCCTGGGCGTGACGCTCCCCTACCCCGCCCCGCTCGCGGACGGCGTACGGGACGTCCAACAGCACGTGCTGGCCCGCACCCGGGAACTGACCGGGCTGGAGGTGCCGACCGCGCGCGTCGAAGTCGTCGCGCTCGCCGCCCCCAGGTACTCCCACCTGCCGGTCTCCCCGGTCGAAGAGGATGTACGGTCCCCGGCCGAAGAGGATGTACGGCGGCGGACCACCGCGCGCCGCTGGTCCAGGCGCCGCGTCCCCGTGGCCCTGCTCACCTCCCTCGCCACCCTGGCCTGCGCCGCACTCGCCGTCGACCTGGTCCGGGTGCACACCGCGCACAGCCCGGCGGCGGCCTGGCGCGTCTCCGCGACGCACTGGCTGTCCGGGCACGGTCCCGGGGACCCGGCCGTCGTGATCGCGGGCGGACTGACAGCGCTGCTCGGGGTATGGATGGTCGTGCTCGCCCTGACGCCGGGCCTGCGTCGCCGGTCCACCGTCCGCACCGGGGCGGACCGCGTCGACACCACCGTGGACCGCTCGGCGGTCGAGTCCCTGATCCGTGACACGGTGGCGGACGTGAACGGCATCACGACGGTACGAGTGCGGGTACGCCCCCGGCGGATCACGGTACGAGCGGGCCTGGCCTTCGGCGACCGGGCGGAGGCCTCGACCGCCGCCACGACCGCCGCGCGCGCCGCCGTAACGTCCTGCCGACTGCGCAAGAACCCCCGGGTACGGGTGACGGTCACCCCGGAGCAGGTGTGGCAACGCCCCGCACCGGCACCGGACGAACCGTCAACCACCCCCGCCGCCAAGGAAGTCGACCAGTGACAAGGCCCTCCCACCCCACACCGCTGAACCGGACCGCTCTCGGAGTCACCGGCCTCGCGCTCGCCGTCGCCGGCACCTGGCTCCTCACCTCGGACCGGCTGCCGTCCTGGTGGCCGGGCGCCGACACGGGCACCGTGCTGCTGGACGCGGGTCGGCTGGCCCGACTGCACGCCGAGACCTGGTGGGCACCCACCACGACCGCCACGGCGATCACACTGACCCTCCTCTTCGCCTTCGGCTCGCTCCGCCAGCTGCGCCCGCCCACCGCCCGCCACCTCGCCCT
>NZ_JAENRY010000330.1 GCF_016612545.1 Streptomyces sp. MBT65
CCGGCACCGGAGGATCCGGTTCGGGACGGGACGGCAGGTGCGCCTGGGGAGGCCGCGCCGAAGCCGTCCGAACCGGATCCTCCGGTGCCGGTGACGCCCCGCCCGGTGCCCTTGCGGGAGGCCCCGCTCAAAGGCCGGGTGGCCGTCGGGTAACAAACGGACGCGGCTCGGTAACGAAGTCGTTCCGGACGGCGGTCCGTCGCGCGTCACCCCGGGGACGGCTGGATAAGATCGCCGTGCTGTAAGAAGGATCATGTTTTCTACGGGGTGAAGTATCCGATGAACGACAACACGAACAGCGCGCAGACCATGTCTGCCGACGCACACGACGCCTCCGGGCACGGCAAGCACCGGGGCCCGGTCTCGGCGCAGGACGGCGACACGGCCGCCCACGGCCGACACCGCAAGCCGTCCGAACAGTCCGAGTACGCGAACGCCTGACGGACCGCCGGCACCACACGGGCCCCGCTCGTCTCCGGACGGGCGGGGCCTTCGCGTTCCCTACCCCGCGCCCGACTCCCGCTTGAGCCCCAGCACTTCCGCCGCCGCGAACGTCTCGCCGTCCGGTCGCTGCGCATAGTGCGGAGTGAGTACGGCGTCCAGCTCGTCGTAGCTGAAGAGGTCCTGCTTGCTGTCGAACTTGGCCTGGACGTGCGGGCGTTCGACGATCGCGACCATGCCGCCGTGGACGACGAGGAGCTGGCCGTTGATCCGTTCGGCGGCCGGTGAGGCCAAGTAGCCGACGAGCGGGGCGACATGCTCGGGGGCGAGCGGGTCGAGCCCCTCGTCGGGTTCCTGGAAACCGGCGAAGACGTCCTCGGTCATCCGGGTGCGGGCGCGCGGGCAGATGGCGTTCGCGGTCACGCCGTACTTGGCCAGCGCGAGGGCCGTGGAGGTGGTCAGGCCGACGATCCCGCCTTTCGCGGCGGCGTAGTTGGGCTGTCCCGCCGAGCCCGCGAGGTACGCCTCGGACGAGGTGTTCACGATCCGCCCGTACACCGGCGCGCCGCTCGCCTTGGACCGCTCGCGCCAGTGCCTGGCCGCGAAGTGGGTCGTGTTGAAGTGGCCCTTGAGGTGGACCCGGATCACCGCGTCCCACTCGCCCTCCGTCATGGAGAAGACCATGCGGTCGCGCAGGATGCCCGCGTTGTTGACGAGGATGTCGAGCTTGCCGAACTGCTCGATCGCCAACTCGACGAGTTCGGCGGCCTGTTGGAAGTCGGCGACGTCCCCGGTGTGGGCGATGGCCCGGCCGCCCGCCGCGCGGATCTCGGCGGCGACCTGTTCGGCGGGGCCCGTGGAGGCGTCGCCGGAGCCGTCCCGGCCGGGCTGTCCGTAGTCGTTGACGACGACGGCCGCGCCGAGCCGGGCGAGTTCGAGCGCCTCGGCCCGGCCCAGGCCCCGTCCGGCGCCGGTGACGATCGCGGACAGTTGCTCAAGTGGCAGTGTCATGACCGGCCTTCAGATCTCGATGCAGGTACGCAGGGCCGTCCCCTGGCGCATCTGGTCGAGGGCCTCGTTGATGTCGGCGAGCGGCACCCGGTGGGTGATCAGGCTCTCCAGGTCGACACGGCCCGCCCGCCACAGGGCGATCGTGCGCTCGTAGGAACGCAGGACGTCTCCCCCGCCGTACATCGAGGGCAGGATGCGCTTCTCGTCGAAGAACAGCTCGAACATGCTGAGTTGGAGGTAGTCGTCGAGGGCGCCCGCGCCGACGACGACCAGCGTGCCGCCGCGGCGGGTGTTCTCGTAGGCGGTGCGGGCGGTGGCGGAGCGGCCGACGACCTCGAAGACGTAGTCGAAGCCCTCGCCCGCGGTGACCTCCTGCTTGGCGGCGGGCAGCTCGTCCGGTGAAACCGCCCTGGTGGCACCGAACTTGAGCGCCGAGTCGCGGCGCGAGGCGACCGGGTCGACCGCGACGATCTCGGCGGCGCCCTTGAGCCGGGCACCCTGGATCGCGGAGATGCCGACACCGCCGCAGCCGATCACGGCGACCGACGAACCGGCCTCCACATCGGCGGTGTTGAGGGCGGCGCCGAGTCCGGTGGTGACCCCGCAGCCGATGAGGGCGGCGATGTCGAAGGGCACGTCGTCGGGGATCGGCACCGCGCAGCCCGCGTCGACGACGACCTCCTCGGCGAAGGTGCCGGTGCCCGCGAAGCCGAACACATCGCCGCCGGGGCGCTTGAAGTTGGGGGTGCCCGCGTTCATGAAACCGGCCAGGCACAGCTGGGTCTGGCCGCGCTTGCAGGCGGGACACACCCCGCAGGCCGGCAGCCAGCAGACGACGACCCGGTCGCCGGGCTTCAAGTGGCTGACGCCCTCGCCGACTTCGAGGATCTCGCCGGCGCCCTCGTGGCCGGGCACGAACGGCGCGGGCTGCGGCAGCACGCCGGCCATCGCGGACAGGTCCGAGTGGCACAGCCCCGTGGCGCGCACCCGGATCCTGACCCGGCCGGGCCCGAAGCCCGTCGTCTCGACGTCGTCGAGGACTTCCAGTTTGTCCTGGCCTATCTCGTGCAGTACGGCTGCGCGCATGGGGCGCTCCCCTCAAGTCCGGCCTGGTGCAGGAGTGTTCAGCGGTCTGGGGTCTGGGGTCTGGGGTGTTCGGCGGTCAGGAGTGTTCGACGGTCGTGTCGGCGAGGACGGGGGCGTCGTCCCGCTCCACGGCGCTCACCGCGACCCGCACGGTGCCGGCGCCGGTCTCGCCCTGCCGCCACATACGAATGCGCAGCGTCTCGCCGGGGAACACCACTCCGGCGAACCGGGTGTCGTAGCCGCGGACCCGGGTCACATCGCCGTCGAGCAGGGTGTCGACGACCGCCTTGAGCGTCATGCCGTAGGTGCACAGCCCGTGCAGGATGGGCCGGTCGAACCCGGCGAGCTTCGCGAACTCGGGGTCGGCGTGCAGCGGGTTCCAGTCGCCGGAGAGGCGGTAGAGGAGGGCCTGGTCCTCGCGGATGGCACGCTCGACCACCTTGTCCGGGGCGCCTGTCGGTGGTTCGAGTCGGGTGGAGGGGCCGCGGTCGCCGCCCCAGCCGCCCTCTCCCCGTACGAAGATCTGCGCGTCGTTGGTCCACAACGGGCCCTCGGCGTCGGCGACTTCGGTGCGCATGACGAGGACGGCGGCCTTGCCCTTGTCGTAGACGGCGGCGATGTCGCCGGTGCTGGTCGCGGTGCCCTGGGCCGGGATGGGGCGGTGCAGGCGCAGGGACTGGCCGCCGTGCAGGACGCGGGCGAGGTCGACCTCGATGCCGGGCATGGACAGGCCGCTGATCACGCCGGGCGAGCCGTTGCCCGCGACGGTGGCGAAGCTCGGCAGGACGTGCAGCCGGGACTCCAGGGTGTAGCGCAGCTCGTCGGGGTCGGTCGCGGGGGTGCCCGCGCCGAGGCCGAGGTGGTAGAGCTGGACGTCCTTGGTGTTCCAGGAGATCTCTCCCGAGCGGGGTTCGGCGGCGAGTGCCTTGGCGGCGTCGATCGGCATGGGTCTCCTGTCAGTGGGTGGCGGGCGTCGGCGGCGGCTCATGTCCGTGACGGCGTAAGACCTCGGTGCGGCCGTCCGCACCGTCGGCCGCACCGAGGTCGTCACGGGCCGACCTAGAACGCGTTCCAGTCCGGCGCCCCTTGTATAGCCGAGCGTCCCTTACTTGTGAAGGCTCCTGACACTGTGTCAGGTCGGGGCGGCGCGGCTGAGGACCGGTGACATTTGTCCTCCCCGAGTCCGTACAAGCGCATCTGCCGCGCGGCGGCGCGGATTCGTAGCGTCGTAGCCATGACACAGACAGGTGGGGCGGCGGGTGGGACGGCGTGCGCGGTGTCCTTCGCGGGGGCGGTCAAGACCTTCGGCGCGGTGCGGGCCGTGGACGGGGTGGACCTGGAGATCGGGCGCGGCGAGACGGTCGCGCTGCTCGGCCGCAACGGTGCGGGCAAGTCGACGGCGATCTCGCTGCTGCTCGGGCTGAACGCGCCCGACGCCGGCACGGTCGAACTGTTCGGCGCGGCACCCGAGTTGGCCGTACGGAACGGCCTGGTCGGGGCGATGTTGCAGGAGGCGCGGGCGGTGCCCCGGGTGACCGTCGGCGAGCTGGTCGCGTTCGTCGCCCGGCGCTATCCGGCGCCGATGCCCGTCGCGCGGGCGCTGGAGCTGGCCGGGATCGGTGAGTTGGCCGGGCGGCGGGTGGACCGGCTGTCGGGCGGCCAGACGCAGCGGGTGCGGTTCGCCGTGGCACTGGCCGGGAACCCGTCGCTGATCGTGCTGGACGAGCCGACCGCGGCGCTGGACGTGGAGGCGCGGCACGCGTTCTGGCAGTCGATGCGGGGCTATGCGCGGCGCGGCCACACCGTCCTGTTCTCCACGCACTACCTGGAGGAGGCCGACGCGCACGCCGACCGCATCGTCGTCATCGACCGCGGCCGGATCGTCGCGGACGGCACCGGCGAACAGCTCAAGCGGGCGGCCGGTGGCAGCCTGGTCTCCTTCGACCTGGCGGGCCGCCCCACCGAGGACCTGGCCCGTCTGCCCGGCGTACGGACCCTCGAAGTCCGCGGCGACCGCGCCCTGTTGCGCACCGACGACTCGGACGCGACCGTGCGCGCACTGGCGGACCTGGACGCGATCCACGGCCTGGAGGTCACGCCGGCGTCCCTGGACGACGCGTTCCTGGCACTGACGGCACGTGAACTGGAGACGGTGTGATGATCGACTACCTGCGCCTCGAAGTCCGCCGGACCCTGCGTGACATCGGCTTCGTGATCGGCGGTATCGCGATGCCCGTGATGATGTACCTGCTGTTCACCAACCTCGGCGGCGACGACAGCGGCTACAAGGCCACGGCGATGGTCGGCATGGCCGCCTACGGCGCGGTCGGCTCCGCGCTCAACACCGGGGGCGGGGTCGCCGAGGACCGGGCGATCGGCTGGCTGCGGCAATTGCGGGTGACGCCGATGACCCCGCGCCAGGTCGTCCTGGGCCGGGCCCTGACCGGTTCGGTGACAGTGCTGCCCGCGATCGTCGCGGTGCTCGCGGCGGGCGGTCTGGTCAACGGCGTACGGCTGGCCGCCTGGCAGTGGGCGCTGATCGCGCTGCTGCTGTGGCTGGGCTCGATCCCCTTCACCCTCCTCGGCCTCGCCAACGGCTACGGCCTCACCTCCCAGACCACCGGCGTCGCCAACATGGCCTGCAACCTGGGCCTCGCGGTGATCGGCGGCCTGTGGTTCCCGATCAGCCTCTTCCCCGGCTGGCTGCGCACGGTCTCCGCCTACACCCCCACCAACCGCTTCGCCGAACTCGGCACCTCCGTCGCCGACGGGCACGCCCCCGCACTCGGCGCGATCATCGTCCTGACGGCTTGGCTGCTCGCATTCGGTTCGTACGCTGTGCTGGCATACCGCCGGACCGGGCGGACCGTGTGACCGGGGGAGCGGAAGAGATGACCTGGATGCAAGGGATCAGGTGCCAGGTACGCGCCTGGCGCGTGGCGCGGGCCCGGTGGCGGGCCGACATGGCGGAGTTCAAGGTCGCGCAGAAGGAGGCCCGCCGCAGGGGCGAGTGGCCCGAGAACCCCGGCCCGCCGCCGACCGGCTTCACCCTGCTGCCGTGGCTGCTCATGGGCATGGGCTCCTTCTCCAACCTCCTCCAGGGCAAGACCGACAACCCCTGGATCGGCGGCCTGGGCCTGCTGACCTTCAACTCCCTCTACATCTACGTCGTGTTCCGCTCCTTCGTGAAGGAGAAGCGCGAGGCGGTCTCGACCCGGGTGGCGCTCGTCGTCATGGGCCTGGTGACCTGCGGCCTCGCGCTCGGCTACGGCGGCAGCTGGCTGTACTTCTTCCCGCTGCTCGGCCTCGCCGCCGGAGCCTGTCTGCGGGGACCGCGGCTCGGTCAAGTCGGCCTCGCCCTCACCGCGTTGGCCGCGGCCGTCTCCGTGTACCGGGCGGGCTGGGACGCGATCAACGTCGCCTACGGCACGTTCCTGTCGACGATGGTGACCGCCGCGATCCTCTCCCTCTCCGAGGCCGTACGCGAACTGCGCGCCGCCCGCGAGGAGTTGGCCCGCCGAGCCGTGGAGAAGGAACGGATGCGCTTCTCCCGCGACCTGCACGACCTGCTCGGCCACACCCTCTCGGTGATCGTGGTGAAGTCGGAGGCGGCCCGGCGCCTCGCACCCCGTGACATGGAGGCCGCGCTCGGCCAGATCACCGACATCGAGGCCGTCGGCCGGCAGGCGCTCACCGAGATCCGCGAGGCCGTCACCGGCTATCGCGAGGGCAGCCTCGCCACCGAACTGGACCGCGCCCGCTCCGCGTTGTCCGCCACCGACATCGACCCGGTGGTCCGCCAGTCGGGCCCGCCCCTGACCCCGCAGAACGAGGCCCTGCTGGGCTGGGTGGTCCGCGAGGCGGTCACCAATGTCGTACGGCACAGCGGCGCGACCCGCTGCGAGATCACGCTCGACGGCATCCTGGACCGGGTCCGCCTGACGGTCGCCGACGACGGCACGGGGGCCGTGGAGCCGACGACCGGTCCCGCCGAGGGCATCGGCGGAACCGGTCTGAAGGGCCTCACGGAACGCCTCGCGACGGCGGGCGGCTCCCTGCGGGCCGGCCCGTCACCACGCGGCGGCTTCACGGTCACCGCCGAACTCCCGGTGGAGCAGGCGGACTTGACGTCTCACGTGGTGACGACGACCGGGACTACGGCTGGGACGACCGCTGGGACTACGGCTGGGCCTACGGCGCCCAGGGAGCCGTGACCACCCAACTCACGTCGTCCGTCCACGAGGTGGCGCTGTCGAAGGCGTTCGAGCCGCCGTCGCTCGCGATGTAGACGTTGTAGTTGTAGTGCCGGAGGTATCTGGTCGGGTAGTTGTACGACGCGAACGAGGTGCCCGTGCCGCTCTTGCCGGTCGAGGCGCAGAACGTGGCGTCCTGTCTGAACTGCGTTGTCCCGACCATGGGTTGGCGGTAGAGCTGGTAGTTGTAGTGCCGCAGGAAGTCACCCGGGTAGTTCCGTGACTCGAACGAATAGCAGGAGCTGTCGGCCAGTCCCCTGCGGACGATCCAGGTCGCGTCGCCCTTGTCGAGGGCCGCGCTGCTCGACGTGATCGCCGAGAGGACGGCCGCGTTGTTCTGGTGGCGGATGTAGTCGGCCGTGCAGCACGAGGTGGTCGCCCGCAGCGAGATCTCCGAACCGGCCGCCAGCGTCCCGGTGGTCCCGGTCGAGCCGCCGTAGCCGACGGACACGATGTTGGCCTGTACGGCGTTGTCGGCGGCGTCCGTCGGGATGCCGGCGGTCATGACGCCCTCGAAGAACGAGCCGATGGAGCCGTTGCTGTTGTCCCCGCCGGTGCCCAGGACGATCGCGCCCTCCTGATGCATGGGCGAGTAACCACTTGTGGTGGGTTCACCCCCGGAATAGGTGGTGGTGAGACTCCCCGACTGGGCGTTTCCGTATTTCAGCGCGAAATGGTCCTGACCGTTGTTCTTCAGCAAAGCGGTGACGAACGGTATCGCCCCGGTGCCGGTGTTCGCGGTGTTCTTGCTGTACCCGGAGTCCGACTGGAACAGCCCGTTCTCCAGGTCGGCCTGCACCCAGGGACCGCTGCCGTAGCAGGGCGCGAACCAGCACTCCGTACCGAAGTTGATCGCGTCCATGTGACCGTTGCCGGTGTCCTGGTTGTTGGTCTCGGCGTTGCCGTAGTCGAAGCAGCAACTGCCGTTGACGTGCGTGCCGGAGGTCACCATGTACATCCCCTCGGCGGCGCCGTTCGTGGCCACGCCCGAGGTGGAGTTGTCGCGGTAGCCCATGCCGGCGGAGATCTCCAGGCCGTAGACCTGATGCCCGCCGACGGTCACCGGCAGGGCGTCCGCGGGCGACCCGACATCGGCGACGCCGGCCCCGCCCGCGCCCTCGATCGTGAGGTCGTTGTGGCGCGCGGACTGGTCGTAGATCTTGGTGATGATGCACGTCGTACCGGAACAGAACGAGTCCTGCGCCACCGCGTTGGCATACCCCCCGGCCGCCAGCAGGCCGATGTTCGCGGTGGCGCTGTCGGAGGCGCGCTGCACCTGGTACAGCGAGCCGTTGTACGACGAGTAGAGCGCCCTGACGAGACTGTGCGCGGCGACGCAGGGCGTCCCGGCGGTGGCGTAGATGTCGCACGGCAGCGAGGTCGCGGCCGAGGCCTGCGGAACGCCGACGGCGAGCGCGAGGAGTGTCACGAGTGCGGACAGTGCGGCCAGGGTGGCGTTTCTCAGCCGGCGCGGCCGGGTGCGGGGGAATCTCAGGAACACGGTGCACCTCTTTTTCTGGTCCTGGTAGGGCGGTGCGGGTGGCCGACACCTGGCGGGCCCGGCCGGTTGACTGGTCGATATACCGGACATCGTTCGATCGATATACCGAACCAATTCGCGATCGAAATGTCGAACCCATGCGGAGCTGTCGAAAGTTTTCCGAAAACGGCTCTGTTCGGGAAATTCCAGGGTGGCGGCGGAATGCCGAGGCGATTGTTTGCCCGCAGCCGGAGACCGTCAAGACTCGCGGACACGAACAATGAAGAGTTTTTGATGACCGCCCCGGGCCTTACGCTTGCCCCGTGGATGAGATGCCCCGGGACCACCGGCCCGCCAAGTCCGTCAGAGTGCTGCTCGCCGAGGACCAGGGCATGATGCGCGGCGCCCTCGCCCTGCTGCTCGGCATGGAGCCGGACCTGGAGGTCGTCGCCCAGGTCGGCCGGGGTGACACGATCGTGGACGCCGCCCTGATCCACCGTCCCGATGTCGCCCTCCTCGACATCGAACTCCCCGGCATGAGCGGCCTGGACGCCGCCGCCGAACTCCGCGAACAGGTCCCCGACTGCCGGGTGTTGATCCTCACGACCTTCGGCCGCCCAGGCTATCTCCGCCGCGCGATGGAGGCGGGCGCGGCGGAGATACGCGAGTGCGACGTCCTCAAGGCCTCGGTCGACGGCGCGACGGTCTCCGACATCGCCGCCCAACTCCACCTCTCCGAGTCCACCGTCCGCAACTACCTCTCCTCGGCCATCGGCAAAACAGCCACCCGAAACCGCATGGAGGCGATGCGGGAGGCACGGCAGCAGGGGTGGTTGTAAGCCCCCGCCTTACGCCCCACGCTCCGCGCCCCGGCGGAACAACGCCGTCCAGAGGAAGTCCTCCCCGAACCACGCCGATTCGGCCGGTTCGTCGCGCATCCGGCGCAGCTCGACCAGCTCCAACTCCCCGAAAATCCAGCGCAGTTCCTCGGGCGTGTAGGCCAACCCGCCCTGGAGCCCGGAGCCGCGATAGAGCTCGGCGTCCGCCAGCTCCGACCCCATGCCGCCCGCCGCGAAGCAGGTGAGCGCGAAGTGGCCGCCGGGGGCGAGGACTTGGTCGAGC
>NZ_JAENRY010000331.1 GCF_016612545.1 Streptomyces sp. MBT65
CACGTTACTTACCGCCCTCTGAGAACTGCGATCGCCGATGCTGTTGCCGACTTCATGGATGAAGCTGTCGGCGGACTCCGAACAGGCAGGCTCGCATTCCTCACCTCCATGCTCACCAAGGACATACCCCCGCAGGACCTGCAATGGCTCTACGAGCAGAACCTGCTTGTCCCGATGCCCTGGGGTGCCCGTCTGCTCCTGGACCGCGTCATGCAGGACTGGCGAGACGTACCACCCCGCATCAGCGTGCCGACGCTGGTCGTCGGCGGTGAGGCCAGCCACGTAGCACCCGCTTCACAGGCATGGACGGCCGACCGCGTCCCGAACGCCGAACTCCGCGTCTTCACCCGGGAAGAGGGCGCCGACGTTGCCGACGACCAGCCCGGTCACCGCCATCTACTTGTTCGCCGCAACCGCAACAGCGGCGAACTCGCCTTCTACCACTGCTACTCGGCTGCCCCGGTGCCGCTCGCCACACTGGTACGGGTGGCCGGACGCAGGTGGACCGTCGAGGAGACGTTCCAGGCCGCCAAAGGCCTGGCTGGGCTGGACGAACCCCAGGTCAGACGCTGGACTTCCTGGCACCGCTGGGTCACCCTCGCGATGCTGGCCATGTCTTCCTGGCTGCGGCCACCGCACACGAACAGGACCACTACCCGGCCCCAGGCGAGCTGATTCCGTCGACCTGCAACGAGAACCAGCACCTGTTCGCCATGAGGTTCCGACTTGTATTGGCCGTAGCGGAGCGCGGTCGGGTTGGCCGCTCGTAGCGTTTCCGTAGGACGCTGGGTCGGATGGCTCGTGAGGTTCCTGCCGCCCGTTGGGGCTGGCCCGCTCGAGGTGTGCCGCCGACCCGGTGTCCGGCCCCGGTCTGACTCAACAGAGGCAAGTCCCGGCAGCGGTTCCGGAAGTCGGCGTGTCGGCCGTGGACGCCCTGCCGTCCGGCCGTGAGGAGCGAACTCCCGTGATACTGATCGGTGTTGACCCGGACAAGTCCACTCACACCGCTAGCGCCGTAGACCCTGTATCGAATCAGCAGGCCGGTTCGCTGATGATCGAGGCGAGCCTGGCGGAGTACCGGCAGCTCCTGGCCTGGGGCCGCCGCTGGCCGCAACGCAAGTGGGTGGTCGAGAACGCCAACGGACTCGGCCGCCACCTGGCCCAGTGGCTCCTCGCCCGCGGCGAGACCGTTGTCGACGTTCCGGCCTCGGCGACCAGCCGCGTCCGTCAGCTCACCCGCGGCGGCGGCCGCAAGAACGACCGTATCGACGCTGCCGCGGCGGCCACGGCCCACATCCACGGAGACGGGCGCGAGGTGAACAGGGACGACCACACCACGGCCCTGGCCCTGCTCGACGAACGACGCGTCAACCTCGCCCAGGCCCGGGTCCGCACCGTCAATCAGCTGCACGCGGTACTGCGTGATCTGCTGCCCGGCGAGGCTCCGCCGCAGCTGTCGGCGGACCAGGCCACCGCGCTGCTGCGCACGGTCCGCCCTGCCGGCGACGTCGAAAGGGTCCGCAAGGACCTTGCCCGCGATCTGGTCACGGAGATCCGGGTGCTGGACAAGCGGCTCGCGGAGAACGCCGTACGCATGGAGGAACTCGTCGAGTCCTCGGGCAGCACGCTGATGAACACTCCTGGCGTCGGGCCGGTGCTGGCGGCACGACTCGTCGGACGCGCCAGCAGGTTCGCCACTGCTGCGGCTTTCGCGAACTACACCGGCACCGCCCCGATCGCGATAGCCAGCGCGGACAAGGCCCGCCACCGGCTCTCACGCTCCGGCGAGCGCCAGCTCAACTCCGCCCTCCATACCATCGCCGTCACTCAGATCCCTATGCCGAGCGCCCCAGGACACGCCTGCTACCAGCGGAAACTCTCCGAAGGAAAGACACCCCGGGAAGCCAAACACTGCCTGAAACGCCGTCTTGCGGACCATGTGTGGCGCGTCATGATCGGCGACGAACGCAGGTCCAAGCACCGGCTGCCTCAAGCGACTTGACAAGACACAGAGGCACCGAGCCGTTTCTGGATGCGCCGGGAGTTATCGAAGCCGTCGACGTACTCGAACAGCGCGAGGTTCACCCCGGCCCGGGTGGCGAAGACGGGCCCACGGATGCATTCGGTCCTGATGAGCATCCACAGCAGCGCCAGCGTCTCGCCGTCGGCCCGGTGCAGATCGTCCAGGACCACGGCCAGGGGGCGTCCGCGGCGGCCTCACGCAGCCAGGTGCTGAACGCCCGGTGCAGCCAGAACCACCCGATGGACGCCCTGTCGTCCCGAGCCGGGAACCCCTACGCCACGCTCCCGCCGGTCCCGTCTCCGGTCTCTCCCCGTGCGCCGTAGCGAGCCTCCTGGAGCAGGACGCCGAGCGCGTCCGCGTCGGTGGGAGGGGTCCGGCGGGCGAGCGCGCCGAGCGCCTCCACCCAGGCCCATGCGGACGGGGCGCCGTCGAACTCGGGGCAGCGTCCGACCACCACGGTCCAGCCCTGCTCCCGCAACCGCCGCTGGTACCGGCCGAGCAGCGCCGACTTGCCGGCCCCGGCCTCCCCGGTCACCAGGACCACGCCGCCGCCCCGCCGGGCGTCGCGCGCCACCTCCTCCAAAGACAGCAGTTCGTCGTCCCGGCCCACGAACATGTCGTCGTCCGGCAGGACGACGCCCATCGTGTCCCCGGCTCCCCCGGGCGACACGCACCGCCCCGGCGCCGATACCCAAGTCCCTTGCGCCGATACCGCGCCCCCCACCGATTCCGAAGCTCCCAGCACCGCGGACTCCGCCGGTAGCGCCGCGCGCAGGAACTCCGTCCGCCCCGCAAGCACGGCCACCTCCAGCTCGGCCAGGGCGTCGCCGAAGCTCAAGCCGAGTTCGTCGGCCATCACGCCGGCCGCCCGCCGCAGCTCTGCCACCGCGTCGGGGCGGCGTCCACTGGCCCACAGCCCGAGGGCCAGCAGCAGCCAGCCCTCCTCCCGCAGCGGATGCTCCCGAACGAGTGCCTCGGCCGCCGGCACCGCCTCCCGCGCGGCCCCCGTGGCCAGGGCCGCCGCGATCGCCATCTCCCTTGCGGTCAGGTGCAGTTCACCCAGCCGGGCGGCTTCGGCCGACGCCCACTCCTCGTCCGCCCACTCGCCGTAGGCCACTCCGTGCCACCACCCGAGCGCCTCCTCCAACAGGCGCCGGGCCTCGGCCCTCGGTGCCTTACGCGCCCGCCGTACCACCGCCTCGAACCGCCAGGCGTCGACCGCGTCCTCCGGCAACCGCACCGCGTACCCGGGCGGGGCGCTGACCAGGACACCGGCCGGGGTGCGGGGCGTCCGGCCGGGTTCGAGTACACGACGGAGATTCGACACGTAGACGTGCAGGGAGGCCGCCGCCTTCTCCGGGGGCCGCCCCCGCCACAGGCGGTCGATGAGTCCGTCGACGGACACCACACGGCCGCGGTCGGCCAGCAGGAGGGCGAGGACGGCCCGCTGCCGGGGACCTCCCAGGTTGACCGGCGCACCATCGATGTCCGCGCCGATGGAGCCCAGGACCTTAACGTTGAGCATGACCCGTCAATCTACAGCGCGGGCCCCTGCTTCCGGAGGAGCTCCGCGGCGGCGTCGCCGGAAGGCTCTGCATCCCTGACGACGAGGTGGGCTGAATCCCCGGCGTCCGGGCCCGCTGGGACTCACCGACCGCTTCGACCCCTGCTCGCGACGGGGGCGCTGCCCGCCGTCACCGGTGTCGGCGTCACCGTAGTCATGGGCGCCCGGCAGAGTCGCGCGTTCACGAACGCGTGAAACCCTCGCAGGTCGCGTCGTCGGCGCTGGTGTCGACCGCACCCATCGACAGGGTGCTCCCAAGCTCGTCGCAGAGGCCGACGGAGGCCCGCGAGCGGCAGAGGGCCACGGCACAGGCCCTCAGCTGGTTTGAGTAGTCCTTCGTCGCCATCGGCGGTCTCCCCGCTCCCCCCGGATCAAGCAGATCCGGTATCAACGTGTTCACCGTTGCTCAGAGCCTCAGCAGCTCTCAGCATTCCGGGCATTTCGAACCGGAAGGTCCGTCTCATCACCAAAGCGTGAGGGCTTCGGCTTGAGTACGGTCTCTCGTTTCTGTCTGCCGCTGGTGCGGCAGGGTTGCGCCACCTGCCCGCCCACCCGCGGCCTTGCGGCTGCGGGTGGTGGCGCGGGTCTTACAGTCGGCTCCACGAGGCTTCGACACCGCCGGGGCGGTGTCCTGGTCTCCGGCCACTCCGGTACCAGTCACTGCGGCCGCCGCAAGTGCGACGAGGTTGAGTGCGGCGTTGTCGTCCCGGTCGATGACCAGGCCGCAGGCGTCGCATTCGTAGGTCCGGACGTGCAGCGGCAGCTTGGCTTTCACCGCGCCGCACCCGGAACAGGTCTTCGAGGAGGGATACCAGCGGTCCGCGACCACGATGCGGGTGGCGTGGCGCTGGCGGGTCTTGTAGTCGAGTTGGCAGCGGATCGGACTGAATCCGGCGTCGGCGACCTGTCGGGCCAGGCACCGGTTGTGGAGCATCCCGGCGACGTTCAGGTCCTCGACCACGACGGTGCCGTACTCGGCCGCGACGCTCGTGGTGAGTTTATGCAGGGCGTCTTCACGGAGGTTCGCCACGCGGTGGTGGACCTTGTTCCGCTGGGCGTTGGCCTTCTCCCACCGCTTCGAGGGCTTCTGTCCGGTGCGCCGGTCGGGGCCCTGGCGTCGGGAGACGACGCGAGAGACGCGGCGCAGTTGCTTGCGTGTCCGGTCGTAGTGCCTGGGGTTGGCGACGGCGCGGATCTCGCCCGTGCTGTCGGCCATGACGGCGAGCATCTTCACGCCGAGATCGATCCCGACCGCTGTGTCCGGCCGGGCGACCCGGCCCAGGCCCTGCTTCACCTCTGCCTGGAAAGAGACGAACCAGCGCCCGCGCTCGTGCCGCACCGTCGCGGACAGGACCCGGGTCGTCCCGGCCTGGACGCGGGCCAGGAGTTTGACGGTGGGCTCGTGAGTGCGGATCGTGCCCAGCCTCGGCAGCGTGACGTGCCTGCCGTCGGCGTCCACGCGGATGATGCCGGTGGTGAACCGGCAGGCGAGGCGCGCCTTCCGCTTCGCCTTGAACCGCGGCGCACCCATCTTCCGGCCGCGGCGCTTGCCCCGCTTGGACTTGGCGTAGTTGTCGAATGCGGCCGACGCGTTGGCCAGCCCGGTGGCGTACGCCTCCTTGGAGTTCTCCTCCCACCAGTCCGCGAATCTGGGGTCGGTGTGCTTGGCCGCGTTGAACGCCTTCCGCAGCGACGGCAACGACCACGGGCGCCACTCGGTCAGCCCAGCCTCGGGGATGCCGTACGTCTCCTCGGCTTTGCGCTGCCACCACGAGGCGGTCACCCAGCCCACAGCCCAGTTGTACACGGCCCGCGCGGCGCCGCAATGCGAACGCAGCGCGGCCTGCTGTGCGGCGTTCGGGTCCAGAGCGAAGCGGTACGCCTGGACCACGAACCCGGGCTGCGGCCGGAACTTCTTCACTCGGCGGCCTCACCGGTCGCCACGGCCACCGCGCGGGCGGCCCGGTTCTTCGCCGCGCGCCGCCCGTACAGGCGCGCGCACATCGAGGTGAGCACCTCGGTGATGTCGCACACCAGGTCATCGGCCGTCTCGGCGAGGTCGAGGACAACCAGGCGACGCCCGGACGCGGACAGGACAGCTTCGAGGTGCTCGACGCCGAACCGGGCCAGCCGGTCGCGATGCTCGACCACGATCACCGCCGCCAGCGGGTCGGACAGAACCCGGTGCAGCTTGCGCCGACGCCCGTTCAGTCCCGAGCCGACTTCGGTCACGACCTCCGCAACCGGCAGGCCGAGACCAGTGGCCCCCTGGACCACGCGGGCCACCTGCCGGTCAAGGTCCGGCTTCTGATCCGCCGACGAAACCCGGCAGTACGCCACGACACGGCCGGACGTCTCCGAAGCGGGCTCGTCGACCAGCCACGTGCCGGACGGCGTCTGACGCACCGGGACCGGCATACGGCCCTCTTTCGCCCACGCCCACGCGGTCTGGTAGTGCACGCCGTTACGTGCCGCCCACTCGGAAAGCTTCACGCGATCAAGATAGTAGATGAGAAAGGCTGATATTCACTGATGAATCATGCAACAGTCGGCAGCCCCTACGGCGCGAAGGTGCGCCGTCGCGCCCGCTCTGTGGACATAGCTGCAACAGCCCGGCATGCACTCGCGGCGAGATGGGGCGAGTCCCAAATGAGCGCGGTCTGTTCGGCCAGAGCGTAATTCTCGGCAGCGGCCTGTTCCTCGCCGAGGAGCCGGTACAGGTCGGCGAGGGCATGGGCGAGGGGACGGGTCGCGTAGACCGCGCCGGCCGCTCCACCCAGCTGTTGCCGGAGAGGCAGCAAATGGTCGATCAGAGCTGCCGCGGTCTCCAGGTCGTCGTGGAGGACAGCGAGCTGGGAGCGGAAGTCGAGTTCCATGCCGTAGAGGTGGTCGGTCACAGGCTCTGCGGGGAAGCTCACGGCGCGCGCCTCGTCAAGTCTGCCGAGACGGGCCAGGGCGAGAGAGAGCGCCACCCCGACCGGAGCCCCGACCGACTCGTACACGGTCCGCATGATGGTCTCGATCTCAGCCATGCAACCCTGGGCCAGCCGGATGGTGACCACTCCAAGTGTGCGCAAGCCCTGGGCCTGGTGTGATCCGACACGCTGCAGCAGGACGTCGGCCTCGGAGTACCGGGACTCCGCCTCCTCGAACCGGCCGGCGATGCACGCCAGCATGGCCGAGGTCGCTATGTTGATGCCCTGTGCCCACACCATCCGGTAGCGCTGCGCGAGAGCCAGGCCTTCAGCGGTGTACCGGCGTACCGCGGCCGGTTCATTGAGAGTGGCGGCGGTCATGGCGTCCATGTTCTGGCAGACCCAGCGGTAGGCAGGCAGGTCGTGCACGCGAGCGAGTTCGCGGAGTTCGGAAACCAGCGGTGTCCGTGCCTCACCCAGCCCCTCGTGCGGGAGCAGCTTGGCGGACGTCATCAACGCAGCCGCCAGCAGGCGCGGTTCGCCCTTCGCGCGGGCGAGCCTCAGTTGCGTGCGCGCCGCCTCGACGGCCCGTGGGGCATCCTGGACCGCCACCGCGTCGACGAGAGCCTGCAGCACACCCGCACGTGTGGGATCGTCCAGAGTCGTATCGGACGCCAGCTTCTCGAGTCGGGCCAGCAGAGCAGGGTCGTAGGAGTCCCCCAGCCTGCTGTGCCAGGGGGAGGGTTCGATCCACGAACCGAAGACCGCCGCGACCAGGTCGCCTCGGTCTGTCCCTTCGGCCAGTTCGACTGCCTGCTGCCGGGTGCGCCGGGCCGCGTCCGTGGAGCCGGCCCGCACCTGCGCGCCGAGCAGCCGCACCAACAGCCCGACCGTGCGGTCGGGGTGCGCGCCGAGATCGCCCGAGGCTGCGGTGTGCACCTCGATCGCCTGCTGGATCAGCTCTACGGCGGTGTCGTGGGCGTAGCGCCGTTCTGCTACCTCGGCCGCACGCAGCGCGTAGTCGACAGCCAGCGGGGCGTCCGCGGTGCTGCCCGAACGGGCGAAGTGGTGGGTCAGGGCGGTGAAGTCGTCGGGGCGGTGAATGCGCAACACCTGCGCTATGCGGGTGTGCAGGCGAGACCGTCGGACGCCGGAAAGGTCGGTGTACACAGTGTCGCGGACCAGGGCGTGCACGAATCGGACGCGCCCGGGGCCGGACTCGGTGAGCAGATCCGCTGCGATGGCGGCGTCGAGTCCTTCCAGTACCTCCTCCTCGTGGGCGTCGGCCGCGTCTGTCAGGAGGGCCACTTCGGCCTCCAGGCCCACGACTGCGGTGAGTTGTACGGCGGACCGTGCTCCGGCGGGCAGCAGGGCCAGGCGCCGACGCAGGACGTCGCGTACGCCCTGGGGCACCTCAGAGATCGCGACCAGGGCGCCCTCGCTGGCCAGCAGGCGGGCGCTCTCCAGGACGTAGAACGGGTTGCCGCCGGTGCGTTCGGCGAGCGCTGTCACCGTGGCCGTGTCCACGGGTTCTCCGCAGACGGCGTCGACGACGGTGGCTACG
>NZ_JAENRY010000332.1 GCF_016612545.1 Streptomyces sp. MBT65
CACGTTACTTACCGCCCTCTCAGAGACCGCACGGCCCTGCCCCCACTGGTCCTGTCGGAGACGGAGACCCGCACGGTGGACTCGGTAGGCGGTCCACGAGGGCCGGCCATCGGGTCCACCGATCAGCCGGTCAGGCGAACGTCAGTTGCTCCGGGCCGTTCTCGCCTGCATCACCTCCGGGCAGTGGTGGCGCGTCTGGTACGTCGCGGTTGAGGCGCAGCCACCAGGCGAACTGCCAGTTCCTGCAGGTCCGGTACAGCCGGGAGTTCCTCTTGTCTGCGTCGAGGGGAACGGAGTGCTCGCCCCAACCGAGGATGGGGCGAGCGTTGGCCAGCCGGACGCCGAGGCCAGGTACGAGGGCGTTGCCCTCCCAGGTCTCGCTGGGTGCGTACTCGAATGCCAGGTGCGCGTTGCGGGACCAGTCCCAGGGGATCGGTAGCGCACATAGGTACCAGGCGGCTGGCGGATTCGTCGCAGGTAGGTGAAGTGTCTGCCGGGATTGATGGGTGTTGATGTGTGGTCGGTCGGATTCTCCGAACGTCTTCAGGCAGTGCTGTGTCAGGTCGAGTTCACGGATGCCGGCCAGCCACATGATGCGGTAGCTGGCCCTTGCTTCGATGTCTATGCGAACCCTGCCCGAGTCCGCCCGCAAATGCATTTCCCTACCCCTCCAATTTTGAATTCCTATCCTCGATCAATTCTATCAAAATATCCAGAATTCCGCCGTGCTTGTTGTGTCGGAATTCGTTCGGGTAGGGCATATTGAATTCCTCCGAAAATGCCTGACGATATTCCTCGATCGGCAGGACTCGTGGGCGCTTACAGGTGGCCTTGACCGTGGCCCTGGTGGTGTCACTGATCTGCACGTCCTCGAAGTACCGAGACAGCAGACCAAGGAGAGACTCGGGCGTGTGGTAGCGAATCCGCTGCCACTTGCCGCGCACGAACCGCATGTCGACGTTCTCACTGTCGAGGAACGACAGGCGGGTGGAGTCGCGGCTAATGGAGTGCTCGGAGTTCTCGTACGCCAGCTCCCGCTCCAGGTTGCGCGTGCCAATGCAGACTTGCCCGTCCGCCGCACAGAGCGCGTTGACGGTGGTGAGCACCCAGTGCTGGTAGTCGAGGGATGTGGTGGCGTTGATGACCGAGTCGAGGACCACCACCTCGTAGAGGCCGTTCTCCCTCAACTCGCGTTCGATGGTGCGGATCTGGCCGACGATGGTGCGGATGTCGACGGCGTACTTGCCTTTCAGGGTGCGATAGGGCTCGTAGTCGTGGATCTTGTAGCCCTTGCCGCGGAGGTGTCGGGCGTAGTCGCCGTGCCCGGCACCGAAGTCCACCACCCGGTGGGAGGTGGTGAGCCATGGCAGGACGAGGCGCTCCCACACTTCGGACTTGTAGCGGACCTTGTCCGCCTTGGCCTTCGAGGAATGCTCGCGCAGTCGGTTGGGCTGCACGATGTGCTGATTCCACACTGGGGCCTGCTCTTCGAGGCCGGTCCAGTCGTAGACGCCGTACTCGCCAGTGAGGTCTTCAACGAGCTGGCCGGCGTCGAAGGAGGCGCAGGTCCAAGCGAGGATGTCGAAGCGTTGAGCCTTGGCGACCGCCGCGTACTCGGCGTTCAGTACGATGCGGCCCTGGTCGTCGATGACCACCGAGCCCCAGGGCCCGTGGGCAGCGGTCATGAACCCGATCGCCTGCTGGAAAGGCAGGTTCTTCGACTCCTCAACTTCGATGGTCTGCCACGGAATCGAGCACCACTGGCCGATCGGCCCCGGCTCCGCGTAGACCACGGACGACTTGGTCTCGACCCGGTTGTGCAGGAGGTTGAACTTGATCTCGTCCTGAAGCCGCACCTTCTGCGGCAGGATCATCGCCGGCGTCGTCGTCTCGCCGATCGCCTTCAAGCCCTTGGTCCTCTGGTGACCCGCGACCAGCGTTCCGTCAGCATTCAGGATCACCGGCTTCACTACGCCGTGGCGGCGTAGCGAGCCCTGCAGCCGGACGAACGAATCCTCGGACAGACGACGCGGGTTGTAGTCCGCGGGCCGCAACTTGGACAGCGGATACGCGGGGTCGAACCGCACATCGAGAGGGTTCACGCGACCGCTCCCTCTTCGGCGTGATGCTCCTCGTTGAGGACGTGCCAGCCGAACCCGAGGTCGGAGTCGTGATCGCCGACGAACTGCTTGTACAGCGCGTCGAGCAACTCGACTTCGGCCTGTGTGATCCGGACGCGGGTGGAGGACCACTGCATGTACCCCCACTGCAGGTAGTCCACCGTCGCCGCGGACCCGGTGTCTGCCCCATCAGTGGGGAGCTCGATGGGTGCTGGGAGCGCCGTCTCGTCCAGGAGCTGATCGAGTTGGTCTTGGTCGTAGCCCGTGCCCTGGAGGTCGGGTAGTTCGGTGAGGATGTCCGCTAGGAGCACACTGTCGTACCCGGCGAGGTCGCTGGTGCGGTTGTCGACAACGACGACCTTCGCGGCCGCGCCATCGTCGACGTCGAGCCAGGTAACGGCAATCTCAGCCCACCCGAGCTGCTTGGCCGCCTTGTAGGTGTGGTTGCCGGCGAGGATCTCGTTCGGGCGCCCAGTGAGCGTGCCACGGTTGACGACGATCGGCCGGTACTGGCCGTTCGTGGACAGCGACTCGGCGATGGAGTCGAGATCGCCAGTACGCGGGTTGCGGTGGTACGGGGCCAGCTCATCGACCGGGACGGCCAGGTCCGCGAGCGAGGCCGGAATGCGAGACGCGGTGGACATGAGGCTCCAGCCCCACGCCCACCGTCGAGCCTAGGTGAGTGAAGCGAGTGCCTCGGTGTTACCAGCGTTATCCATCTGAGAGGCGCAGACGGGCAGTCCTTGCTGGGGCGCCGACACGGGGATGCAGGCATTCGTTCGTGTAGCGAACGGGCAGCCCATTTCTCTGAGTACCTCTGTCAGTGGCGGCTGCTACACCTCCGCTACGACCACACCGATCGGCTTCGCGACCACTCGGAGGTAAACAGGCCTGTCGTATCGGGCAGTCTCAAGGCGCCACGGGACCGCCCTGATTCCGCCAATTCCTGAGCTCCGAGCAGCGAATCCGCTGATCGTCCTACACGTCCCTGCACGTCATGCCACCGTGCGCATGCGCACGGCCCCACACGATTGAGGAGCACGATGCCCGCCCCCACCCCTGAGCAGAGCGTTGCGGTTGACACATTCCGACGCGGCGAACACTTGGTCCTTCAAGCCGGCGCCGGGACAGGAAAGACGACAACTCTCTCCATGCTCGCGGAAAGCACCAAGAAGCGCGGGAAGTACATCGCCTTCAACAAGCCCATCGCAGCGGAGGCGTCCACCAAGTTCCCGAGCAACGTGCAGTGCAGGACCACGCATTCGCTGGCTTTCGCCGCGGTCGGCCGTAAGTACGCTGCCCGCCTGGGCGCACCCCGCGTTCCGGGCTGGAAGACCGGGGCATCTCTGGGTATCGGCCTCAACATGCGAATCAAGATCGGGGAGCGCGACGTCACCAACAAGGCGCTCTCCTACACAGTGTTGCGAACTGTCACGCGCTTCTGCCAGTCGGCAGACCCGACCATTCAGCGGTACCACGTGCCGCGGCTGCGCGGCATCGAGGTCGAGGACCTGCATGCCCAACTCGTCGAAGTGGTCCTGCCGTACGCCCACAGGGCGTGGCAGGATCTCCAGAACCCGGAACACGGCAGCGTCCGCTTCGATCACGACCACTACTTGAAGATCTGGGCGCTGACCGAACCCCGCATCGAAGCGGACTTCTTGCTCCTGGACGAGGCGCAGGACACCAACCCGGTCGTGGAGAAGGTCTTCAACGCTCAACGCGGTCACAGCCAGCTGGTCATGGTCGGCGACTCCGCCCAGGCCATTTACGGGTGGCGCGGCGCCCGCGACGTGATGAGTGACTTCGACGGTACGGAACTGTTGCTGTCGCAGTCCTTCCGCTTCGGCCCAGCCCTGGCCGACGAAGCCAACCGGTGGCTCAGCATCGTCGACTCCCCGATCCGTCTGGCCGGCACGAACACGATTCCCACGAAACTGGAGCGAGTTGAGCATCCGAACGCCATCCTGTGCCGCTCCAATGTCGGCGCGATGATCGAGGTCATGCACCAGCTCGACCTAGGACGCCGCGTCGCGCTCGTCGGCGGAGGGGAATCTCTACGCGCCCTGGCGAAGGCGGCACGGGACCTCAAAGCCGGGAAACGAAGCACCCATCCGGAACTGATCTTGTTCGACTCCTGGGGCGAACTCCAGGAGTACGCGGAATACGACCCATCAGGTCGAGACCTGCTCCCACTGGTCGACCTTGTCGATGAACATGGCGTTGACGTCATCCTCGCGGCGGTCGACCGTCTTGCTTTCGAGCAGGGCGCAGACATCGTCGTCTCCACCGCCCACAAGGCCAAAGGCCGCGAATGGGCCTCCGTACGGATCGGCGACGACTTCAACGAGCCCGTCGATCCGGAAGAGACCGACGAGGACGGCAACCCGCTCCCCGGCGACATCGACGATGGTGAGGCCCGTCTCGCGTATGTCGCTGTCACGCGCGCTCGCCACCAGCTGGATCTCGGTGGCCTGTCGTGGATCAACGAGCACCCAGATGGAACCCCCAACGGGGCAATCCCCTCCCAGCCGCTCTCGCCGGACAACCCGTGGGACCGGCTCGGTCCCTTGTAGCCGAGCGAAGTTGTCAGTGGCCGCTGCCACAGTGGGCGGGAGAGAGGGAAAGGGGGAATCGCTCGGTGCCCATGACGGCGATCCATCCCAGGCGAGGACGAATCGACGCGACGGCCGCGGACTTGGGCTGCGATTGGGCATGGGCCGCAATCCACCGCGTGCGTCCTCGTGTCCCGCTGGCCTGCCCCGAGTGTCGCCACGGTGTGCGTGCCAAGGTGTCACACCTGGGGCTTCGGTTCTTCGCCCACGATCCAGGTGCTCCTACCTGCGGTCTCGCCGGTGAGTCGATGGAGCATCGTCTGCTCAAGCTGGAGCTGGTGACGGCCGCACGGGGCGCGGGCTGGCACGCGGCCCTGGAAGTGCCAGCCGCCGATGGCAGATGGCGGGCCGACGTCATGGCAACCTCGCCTGATGGCGCGCTGCGCATGGCCTGGGAGGCTCAGCTTTCATCGATCACCGAGGACGAGGTTCGGCAGCGCACGGACCGCTATGCCCGGGATGGCGTGCGAGTGTGCTGGGTGGTGACTCAGCCTCGGCGCTGGCGGGGCCGCGTGCCGTCGGTCTTGGCGAAGCCGCCGATCGAGGGGCAGCGCACCGTCTGGGAGGTGGTCGAAGGCCTGGTTCGCTTCGCTACAGAGCCGTGCCACCACCGCGTCCCGTGCTTCGGAGGGCACGGCCAATGGCAGAACGTCAAAGCGCCGTTACGCGACCTCGTGGCCTGGGTTCTGGACCGCCAAGTCGTCCCGCATCACTTCGGCTCCCCGGAGCTCTTGTCCGAGCACCAGTGGGAGCAGGTCTGGACGGCGCCACAATACGTGTCCCTTGCAGCGGACTTCGCCAAGGCCAAGCGGCGGGCACGAAGGAAGAGAGCAGCCGTCGGCACGGTCCGCGTCACGAGCCTGGATGGCCTGGGCCCAGATGCCATCGCCCGCGAGGTCGCCCTACGGATGACCGGCGTCCTACCTCCCCAGCGTGGCCGACGTGTACACACGGGAGCTCAGTTGCATGCCGCAGCAGAACCACAGTCCCCGGGAGCTGGTGACTCCGCCGGCCTCCCGCGAGTCCACGCCGAGGCAGAGACCTGGGTGTTGGAGGAGACCGGTGAGCAGGCGACCGTACGGGCCGACCAGCATCTGGCTGGTGGAACGCCCGTCTACCTTGGCGATTCCGTATACGGGGTGATCCGGCCGGACCCTGATCAAATGGACTGGCACCGGTGGCCAGGCCGCAAGACCTGGGTGCTGTTCGTTACCAGCCGGGATGAGCTCGAGCGCATCGCTGCTGCCGCCCCGAACGGTGTCCGCATCATCGAGTTGGAGTAGTGGCTCGACAAGACCATCGAGCTGAGGCGTGCGCCCGACCAATGGGCCCTCGCTGCGGTCCTTCACCGCGGGAGCGGGCCTTACGGCCGCCAGGTATGGGCGGGCAGTTCGTCAGCGAGCGTTGAGAAGAACCGCTGGTCACGCCACGATCCCAGGTTCCCGATGACGAACAGTCGGCGTTTCGCCCGGCTCACCGCGACATTGAGGAGGTTGGGCCGTGAGGCAGCCCAAGAACGAGCACCGGTCCGTCGTGGATCGCTGCCGAGCACCAAGATGACCACGTCGGCCTCTTTGCCCTGCGTCGTGTGAATTGTCCCGACCCGTGAATCTGGCAGCAGGCCACGGCAGGCACGCTGCGCTCCTCGCACAACAGCCCGGAACGGGCTGATGACGTAGATGTCTTGGGCGAGGTCGACACCGCCGTCGTCACGCAGCTTCTCCAAGACGCGGCGTAGTGCGCGGCCTTCTTCAGGGATCCAGTGCCCGTCTGCTTCGGTGGCTTCCACGTTTACCCAGCAGCTGCGGGGCCCGTAGCGGTAGTCGCCCCGGTCAGGGGTCCCGTAGACCATGAGGTTGTCGTAGGCGATGGCGTTGCTGATGCCGAACATGGGGTTGTCGCAGCGTCGGTGGACGCGCAGCGGACTGCCCACCCACACCTCTTGGGAGCCGTCGGGGAGTTCGGCAGGCAGCAGGGTGCCGTAGCGGTTGGTTCGGTCTGCAAGTTGCTGGACCGAGGTGCGGCTGGGGGCCCATTCCGCGTCGACGCCCAGCTCGTCGCCCAGAGCCCGCTGCGCGGTCCAGGGCAAGACCACGACTGGTTCGAGCTGTAGGGGGTCACCCACAACGACGGTGCGGGCGGCTCGCCACATGCCGCCGACGGCCATCTGGCCGGTTGCCTGTCCGGCTTCGTCGATGAACAACCAGCCCAGCGCCTCTGACCCGAGGCGGCCAAAGACCCGGTCCAGAGAGGCGAACGTGGTCGAGACGACGGGAACGAGCAGGAAGAGGCTCTGCCAGGCGGTTTTCACATGCTCCGCGGAGACGGTCTTGGGGATCGCGCCGGCCACGGCGTCCATGGCCGCCATGAGGTTGGCGTACATGGTGCGGGCCGTGCACCGCAGGAACGCCTCGTGGAGTCCCATCGCTGCGAGAAACAGCTCTGCACGGGCCTGGGCGATCTCTTCGTCGCCCCAAGGCGCAGCAAGTTCACGGGTGGTGTCGTCGTGAAGCCACGCCTCCTGCGGGACGTGGTCGCCCCAATCGGCGTGGGCCTGGGCGACGGTCTCCTCCAGCGCCTGAACGTGCGCAGCTGCCGAAGCGTGCTGCTGACGGCAGACGTCCAAAGTGTGCTCGGCCTGAGCCGCTGCCTGCTGGGCACCGAACAGAGATGCTGCTGCGGCGTCACGAACGCTGCGAGCCGTGTCCACATGGCCAGCGAGTTCTTGGTCGCGCTGATGCCACTCCCGAGCCGCACGGCCCAGCGTGCTGATGCTCACGACGAAACCGGGACGCCGGCGAGCATGGGCATCGAGCACCTGTTGTGCCTCGCGGATCGCCGCCTCAGCGTGCTGCAGTACGGCAGTCTCGCTCGCTACCTGCGCGCGAGCCTGATGTACGCGGGTGTCGCTGTCCGCGACGGATTGCTCGGCTGCCCGCAAGGCGGCGCCTGCGGACGACACCTGTCCAAGGGCTGCCCCGGCGGCCACGCGCTCGGCCTGCAACTGCTCTACCCGGGCATAACCCTGGCGGAACCGTTCCTTGGCCTCCCGCCACACACCACTGTGCGGCTGCCGACTCCATTCACGCAGAAGGTGTGCGATGCCCTGTTCACTGTCGATCCAGGCATCCCGACTGCGCGGCCGACGGCCGTTCGGCGGGGGCGGTGCCTGCTCGTCATCCATCTTGTACTTGCCGTGCCAGAACCGGTTGATGAACTCCATCCGGTTCTTCTTGTTTCCCAGCCTGGCTGCGACGGCGCCCCAGGCTGGCGCGCCCTTGAGGAGTCGGGTTGCTTGTTCGGCGAAGTAGTCGGCGTCCTCGGTCCACAAGTCGGCGAGGGCCGTGCGTGCCGGGATCTCGGTGGAGATGTTCTCCACGGCCCCGTTGTTGGCCGAGGCGACCACCATCTCGAAACCCGTGAACTCCGGCTTCAACGCGGTCACCGTGCGCGTGTAATCACCGCTCTGCCACCGATACGGTTCCTTGTCGATGAACGCCATTGAGGGCATGCGCAGCGACGCAAGACGTTGAGCACGCTCCACGATCACAGCGGCGAAGCAGTCGCGGAGCATCGTCGTCTTACCTGTGCCGGGCGGGCCGTTGACGGCGAACAGTCCACTCGATTCCGCCAGTTCACTCCAGATCGTGTTCACCGCGAACTGCTGGCTGAGAGCCAAAGGATGCTTCGGGTTCGCCGGCCAACGACCCATCGGGGTGCGCCCAGGCGCCACCGCGTCCAAGGCGGCTCGCGGCTCCTCTCGCAGGTCGACCCGCCACGCGGCGTTCACCTGCGTTCCCGGCGTCAGATAGGCGGCCAGGCCCGCCCCAGGCTCCCGCGTCTGCAAGGCGCGTGAGACCAGATCAAGGTCGGCGACATAGAAACTGTTGAGGAAGTCCTGCTGATCGGCATCATCGGCTTGCTTCTGCCGCACCGCCACGCTCCGGACCCGAATCTCCTCCGGCTGTAGAGCGTCCGTCACGTTCCAGGCCTGAGCGAGATCGCGCACGAAGCCCAGCAGATCCTTCTCGGACAACCGGTACAAGCCGATCTTGTCCTTGTCCTCCTCGCTGTCGTCATCGGCAGCGGTGTCAGACGCGTCGAAGTCCGGCAGCTCGTCAACCAGCTCCTCGCCGAGATCCGCCGCGCGAGTGAGCCATACCGTCTCTTCCTCGTCGAACCCGTCCAGCCATCCGGGCTGGGTGGGCCCCGGATGCAACGCCCGGCCCGTGGCCCAAGCACAAGTAGATAGCACCGGAGAATCGAGAAGCAGACGCCCCTCGTCGGTGACGGTCAACGCGAACAGGGCGCTCTCGCCGTCCAGCCGCCCATCGTGGTCTTCCTCGTTCTCGCCGAAGACCTCTAGGAGCACGTCACGCACCGCCCGCAGTGCGTAGGCGCCGCCATAAACCACGTGCTGCCACACGAACCCCGGATCCAGCGGCACCGACCGCAGCGGGTGGCCGTCCTCCCACGGCAGCGGCCCGTCCTGGGCCACTGCGTACACCCGCTCACGGGCCGACACGGCAGGAATCTTCTGTGGGCTGAACAGCTCCATTGCGCGCCAGTAGCCCACGATCAGAGCCCGCCGCTGCTGCTCAGTTCCCACAATGCCCCCAACCCACACAGCCGCTTGCCGTCACCATACGTACCCTGATCGGCACTACTTCTTCAGGGATCTACTCGGATTCGATTGCCGCAGGTGTCGAAATCTCCTGGGCCAGCCGCAGGCCGGGGCCGTGCCGCGACTGCTGGTGAGGCCCTGCAGACGGGGGATGCTGCAGGGCCTCACATACAAGAACGTAGAAGGCGGGCGAAGCGTTCCGTCTGCCCATGGAATCTCGCGCCTGTTGCGCTTTGAGGCATTTGTGACAGTTGCTGTGGCCGAGTGTGCGGGGTTGGCATGTCACAGGGTGGGTGGCACGGTGACGGCTTTGCCTGTGTGATTACTCTGGCCCCAACAGCGTCGTCGCGGGAATTTGCGCCTGAGGCGCTGCGCGCGAACGGCACGGTGTGGGGAGGGGCGCGCATGCGCTTCACGGTGGTGGAACGGGGCGGACGGGAACCCAGAGATCCCCGTTCGCAGGCGGTGCTGATCAGGGAACGGTGGGACGACCAGGGGTTCGTCACCATGTTCCATCTCGCGGTCTACGACAGGCACGGTGAGCGGCACGACATCGGCGAAGTCAAGATCGGCAAGTTCGGGATGGAGCCGCACTCCGCGGTCCAGGTCCCCGACACCTTCGAGTACCTCGACGACACGTTCTTCTCGCTCGGGCAGGACGACAGCTACTACATGCGGCTGCAGGAGCTCGGCCAAGGCAGCCAGATCCGGCAAGTGGTGCTCTCCGCGCTTCGCGACATGGCGTTCGACGAGCAGATCTACCGTCGGGCCAAACCGGAAGCGGTGACGCAGCGGTCCTTGATGCGATTCCTGAAGGGGGCCGCGGTCGAGCGGCAGTTCCGTCGCATCGCCCAGGGCAGCGGCGAACGTGTCCGCGGGTTCCAAGTAGCGTACGAGCCTCCCGTTCCAGAAGGGGGCGACCAGAAACCCGTCCGGCTGTCGTTCGCGGTCAGACCGGAATCACTTCCGCCGACGAACATCCACGTGCTGATCGGCCGCAACAGCGTCGGCAAGTCGTTCCTCCTCAACAGCCTCACCCGCTGCATCGTCCACCAAGACGCCGGCAGCCAAGAGGTCGGGCGCATCATCGGCGACGAAGGCCGGGACACCTTCGCGAACCTGGTCAGCGTCACCTTCAGCGCCTTCGACGAGTTCCCACTCATCCACCACGCAGACGTAGCGATCGAACGCTACGCCTACGTCGGGCTGAAGATCCCCAACAGCACAGGCAGCAAGACGCCGCGGATCAAGACTCCGAAGCGACTGACCGACGACTTCGCCGAGAGCGTGGAGGCATGCCTCACCGGCGTCCGCGCCGAACGGTGGACGAAGGCACTGCGGACCCTCCAGTACGCCGGCAGCGGCTTCATCGCGGAGGACTGGCTCGAGGGCTTCCTCAGAACCCAAAGCGCCGACAGCCGGAGACGTAAGGCACGCCATCTGTTCGCATCCCTCAGCTCCGGCCACAAGGCCGTTCTGCTGACCTTGACCAGGCTCGTCGAGCACGTCACCGAACGCACGCTCGTTGTCATCGACGAGCCCGAATCGCACCTTCACCCGCCACTGCTGGCTGCCTTCATCAGGGCCCTGTCCGATCTGCTCGGTGAACGCAACGGGCTCGCCGTCATCGCCACCCACTCGCCTGTGGTGCTTCAAGAAGTCCCGGCGTCCTGTGTGTGGAAGCTCCACCGGTACGGGAGCGATCTGGTGGCCGAACGTCCCGTCATCGAAACGTTCGGGGAGAACGTCGGCATCCTCACCCACGAAGTGTTCGGCCTGGAGGTCACCGACTCCGGCTATCACCGTTATCTGAAGGACGTGGTCCGCAAGAACCTCTCCTACGAAGCGGTGCTCGACCGCTTCGGCGGCCAACTCGGTGGTGAAGCCAAAGCCATTGTGATGGCGCTCATCTCCGTACGGGACACGCAAGGGGGCCTGGGGCCGGATCCGGAGGACCGCTCCTGATGCGCCCTTTGTCCCTGCCGAGCCTGTCTACCCGAACTGTCTACCGCACCTGTATCGGTATGGCTCTGCCTCGGCACAGGGCCCGGCTGGAAGCGTTGGAGCAGGCTGTTGTCGACGCTGCGGATGAGTTCGAGGCCGCGGCCGAGGCTTCCAAGCTGCACGAGCTGAAGGAGCTCGCGAAGAAGCCTGGTGACGAGGCCGACCGTACGCAGCTCAACACCACGTACACGAGCCGCATGGTGCCAGCGGATTCAGCCGGGAACGAGTTCTACAGGCTGTTGAAGAGGGTCCGCCACAAGATCTGTCCGCTGTGCGGGCTCCGAGACGTTGAAACCCTCGACCACCAGTTGCCGAAGGCGAAGTACCCGCTGCTGTCGGTGGTGCCGACCAACCTTGTGCCGGCGTGCGGGCACTGCAATCGGCTCAAATGGGAGCACGTGCCGGAGTCTGCCGCAGAGCAGACTCTGCACCCCTACTACGACGACGTGACCGACCAGCAGTGGCTGTTTGCCTGTCTACAGGAGAGCGAGAGCCGCCCGCCCGAGATCACGTACTCCATATGTCCCCCAGAGGGCGCGGACAGCGTTCTTGCGGCTCGTATCGTTTTCCACTTTCAGAAGTTCCAGCTGGCGGAGCTGTACGGGGCGAACGGAGGCCGGGAGATGAGCAACATCCGCGGTTTCCTGCGCATCCTTGATGCTGCCGGGAGAGCCGCGTACCTGGCGAAGATGGAGCACAGTGTCGCCGTTGACAAGGACGCTGGCGGCCTCAACCACTGGCGGAGGGCGCTGTACCAGGCGCTGGCCGGAAACTCTTGGTACATCAACGGCGGATTTGCTCAGTTCTGATGCTGCCGCGTACTGCTGCCGGTGGCGTGCTCGACGGGCGCGCGTGCTGGGTGAACAGTGTGCGGGGTGGGCAGGCTGTCCAACGGGGTGCCGGGCACAAGGCACACGAAGAGATCCGAGAGTCGGAGGGGGAGCACAATCGTGGACTTCGTCGGAGAGGTGATCCGGCTGACCCCGCTGGACGATCGCCGTCATCTGATCGACCGCGGCCCGCTGGTGCTGGCTGACATGAAGATTGCGGTGGAGACCGAGCCCGATTCGCGGCAGCAGGTCGCCGAGCGGTGGGGAATCCACCAGTCGGACGACCACCCCGAGGAGTGGCTGGACGTCGACGTGGACGTTACTGAGCTGGGGAAGGAAGCTCCGAGCCCGGCCGTCCTGAGTGACTTGGTTGTGGCTGCCACGCGTACGTCCAGGGCGGCGGTCGAGGTGTGGGGCCCTGCGACGGCCGATGAGACGTGGCCCTATCTCGTGATGCCGTGGGTGGACTTCGAGACCATGGGGGCCTGCGCGCCGTTCCGCGGCGGCCGTGTGAGCTTCGGAGGGTTTCTGTTCGACCGCGACTGGGGGTGGCACGGCGATCCGCCCACCGAATCGAATGGGCTTCAGGTGCCGTTCGCGCCGCTCCTCGACGTCCCAGCCGGCGCCTTGTGGGCAACCGGGTTCACTGATGTGCCTCCACCTGCGGCTACGCCGCGCAGCGAATGGGACGGGATCATCGAACGATCCGAGTGGAAGGGCTACATCCCCGGGCGTTCTCCCGCTGCTAGCCCCTGATCGGAAGTCCTCACCGGATGTCTCCTGAGGCGTGCGGTGTGATGCCAGTGGCGGGTCAGGCGCGAAGCCGCCGGTAGGCGAGCTGTACGGCTTCGATGTAGTGGGTGAACTCCTCGGTGGTGTGCTGCCTGTTGGAGGCACTCATGTCGCCGTTGCGGAAGAAGGCTGCACGCTGAGCTGTCGACAGCTCCAACTGGACGCCGTACCCGGAGAGGTTTCGGTTGCAGATGTTCTGCGGGTTGCGTCCTGCGCGCTCGACGGCAGCATCGGTGACGGCGAAGCCCGCGTGCTGAAGTGATCGCTTCACCCACATCTTGAACTGGTCATCGAGCCCTCCGACTTCGGTGATCTTCTGGGTGCTGTGGAATCCGTGCCAGGACACGGTGCGCACCATGCTGTGCTGCAGGGCGACGCAGCGAGGTTCGTCGAAGTGGCTTGAGGTGACGTGCAGATCTCGGTTGCTGGAGGCCTTCTTCTTGCCGCGGAACGAGTAGTAGTTGTGGCTGTCTCCTGCGGCAGCGTTCGCGGCCTCCGTGGTGCCGACTTCGATGCCTCCGCCGTGGACGGCTATGTGGGCCAGGTCGGAGCCTGGGGCGGGGCGTAGCTCTCGGGCCCAGGCGATTCCTTCGGTTTCGTGGGCGGCGAGTTCGGCGAAGTTGTCGTACGTGTCGCGGGTTGTGGCGAGGTCTGCTTCATTGAGCAGGGTGGTGTTCACGATGTTGGCTCCGGAGGCGGTGCTGCGTGGCGAGCGGTTACTGCCGGGTGGTGCTGATGTAGCAGGCGTAGACGTTGGCGGTGCCGTCGTCGGCGAGGCGGGCGGTGGCATCGAATGCGCCGGCCGGGCGGAAGGCGCTGTGGCGGCCGGTCCGGATGCGGTACGCGAGGTTGGTGGCCCGGTTCAGGTTGCCGAGGGTCTCGATGTGCGCCCACTCGTCCGGGTGTTCGCGGAGAGCCTGGGCGGTGTCGTACGCCTCCTGGCTGCGGGTTGGGGCAGGCAGGGGTTCGAAGCGGGCGTGCATTCAGCGGTCTCCGGCGGTCGGCAGGGCGGCTTCGGCGAGTTCCCGGATGCGGGCTGCTGTGCGCCACTGGGCGTCGGAGAGGTGTTCGCACAGCTCGTTGGCCAGGCGGGCGACTTCGGCGAGGACCAGCTCGGTGCCGGTTGCTGGCGTGGGGGTGCTCTGCTCGCGGTCCGGGCCGAGGGGCTCGGAGGGTGCCGTCGTGTGGTTGGTCGCGCGAGCAGAGTCATTCATGGCGGTTTTTCCCTGGGGTGGTCAGCGGTTGTTGCAGCGGCAGGTGTTGGTGATGGGGTTGAACCAACTGTCGCAGGAGTTGCACCACGTGGCTCCGGGCATCGGAGGAATCTCGGAGTGCTGCTTGGTGCGGTCGCGCACGGGTCTGCTTCCTTTGTCAGAAGTTGTCGGGTAGTTGGGCACGAGGGCCGTCGGGGGCGAGGACGTTCACGATGTGGTCGAGGTCTTTCGGCCGCCACAGTGCGGCTTCGAGGCCGCAGGCGGCGAGGTGCTTGAGCCAGTCGCGCTGAGCGGGGCGTATGCGCCCGGTGTCGGACTTGAACTCGGCGAAGATGATGCGTTTGGCTTTGGGGTGCCCGTAGACCTCGTCGGGCCATCCGGCGTCACTGCGCTGCGAGTTGTGCGTGTGGTACGTGAGAGTCCAGCCGCGGAGGGCTGCGATCTTGCGGACGTGCCGACGGAACTGTTCCTCGGTCACGCGGCCCGCCTGCGGCGCGGGACGTCGGCCTCCAGGAGGGCGGCGAGGTGCGCGGCGGCGTCCGGGTCCGGTCGCGGCTGGCGCCGGACGGCGGGCGTGGCCGCGAGCGCGGGGCGGCGGTGGCGTTCCTTGAGGAGTTCGGGCAGCGGGCGCTTCGTTTCCTCCCACAGGATCTCCTGCAGGGAGCGGCCGTATCGCTCGAGGACGAGGGCCTCGTAAAGGGCGTCGTCGTGGCTCGTGTGCTGCATGTCGTGGTGGTTGTTCAGGGCAGGCATGTTGGTTGCTCCATGGGTTGGCCGGGACCCGCAGGCCCCTGCGGGTCCCGGCCAACCCATGGA
>NZ_JAENRY010000333.1 GCF_016612545.1 Streptomyces sp. MBT65
GTCGCGGCGCCGCCGGGCATCTCCTTCCAGGAGGTCCCGCCGCCACCTCCCCAGCCCGGCCTCCCCCGCGCCCGCACCGAGCCGCCCAGCCCGGCGACCGGCCTGCCGGGGGACGTTGACCCGGGGCGCTTCGCGCTACCGCCCGAGTGCGGGTCGAAGAACGGCCTGGCAACAGCCCCCGCCTGCCTGCAGTGACAGCCGTCCAGGCACTGCGGGCGCACCTCGCTCCCGAAGGACGCGGCACGGTGACCCGCGCCCGCCCGATGTTCTCGCTCCAACACGCGGGCCGCGCCGCCACAGTAGTGAGGGCGAACCGGTGTGGTACAGCGGCCCACGATGATCCGCACCGCTGGTCCCCGGCTCACCGCCCGAGCTCGCCTCGATGTTGCCGTTCGTCTCCCTGCTGATCGAGCTGCTCCCCTCATCCCCTCCGGCGCCTCTCGCTTTCCGACGGTCAGCGGGTCCCGTTCACGCCAAGAGCGCCCGAGTCGGCCGAAGCCGACCCGGGCGTCCAACCAATCCACGTGTACAGACGTCTACTTGATGGTCCGGTAGGCCCGGTGGATCGTCTGCTTCAGGGTGTTGCCGGCCGCGTCCGTGAGCGTCACGCGCAGGGAGACCGTGCCCGCCTTCGCCGGGTGGCGCAGGTCGAGGCGCTTGCCGTCGACCGCCTTCGCCGGGTGCCAGGTCCGGCCGTCGTCGTACGAGACGGAGAAGGCCAGCTTGCGGGCGGTGCGCGCGGTGGCCGCGCCCTCGACCGTGAACGGGACGGAGAAACGTGTACCCGCCTTGGCCGTGCTCTCCGTGGACAGCCGGGGCGTGAAGCGGACCACCGACAGCGGCATCCGCTGCCCGACACCGGCGACGTGCGCGGAGGTGAAGGTCCACTCGGCGGTGACGCGGGTGCTGACCGAGGACAGCGTGGTGGGGCGGGAGACGTCCGTGGTGAGACGGAACGAGCGCTTGGCAGCGGGGAGTTCGTACGAGACGCCGGTCAGTGGCGTGTCCACGGCGAAGACCCGCGTGCCGCCCGCATTCAGGGTGCTCCTGGCCCTGCTGTATCGGGAGTCGCCGATGTGGCCGGCCCCGTCGGAGAAGAGGGGGAGGTAGGCGAGGAAGGTGTCGCCGACGCGGACCGCGCCCGGGCGGTCCTCGCTGGGTCGGGGAACGGTTCACCCTGGCGTGTCCGTCAGCATCCGCCACCCGGGCGCGTAGTTGCCGTGCAGCACCAGCGACGCCGCTCCCACCGCGCCAACCGTGTCCCCGATGACGCTCTGTTCGACCGCGACCGAGCGGATCGTGCGGGCGACGGACGTTCGATTGACCGCGGTCTCGATCTCCTCCCGCACGATCGACTCGATACCGCGCAGCGCCTCGCCCCCCAGGACGACCCGGCTGACGTCGAGGAGGCTCGCGGCACCCCGTGCGGCTTCGCCGATGCGGCGGGCGGCCCGTCGTACGACGTCACAGGCGTCGGGGTCACCGGCGCGGGCGGCGCGGCGCAGGACCTTCCAGTCGTGGTGGGCGGAGTCGGGTGTGCCTCTCAGCCCGATCCGGTCGGCGGCGGGGCGGCCGTGCAGACGCAGCAGGTCGTCGATGATCGCGGGCGGGCTGACGTACGGGCCCAGGCAGTCGAGGGCGCCGCACTGGCAGACTCGGTCGCCCGGTTCCACCGCCATGTGGCCGAACTCGCCGGCGTTGCCCGAATCGCCGTGCAGCACCGTGTTGTTGAGGACGATGCCGGCGCCGATGCCCGTGCCGAAGTAGAGGAACAGGAAGCTTCCCGCGCGCTCGGCACCGCCGATCCAGCGCTCGCCTATCGCCGCCGCGGTCGCGTCGTTGTCGAGGGCGACGGGCAGACCGGTGGCCGCGCCGAACATGCCCGCGAGGGGAACGCGACCCCAGCCAGGGAAGTTCGGTGGGGAGACCACCGCGCCGGTCGTGCCGTCGAGCGGGCCGGGCGCGGCGATGCCGAGGCCGAGCAGCCGGGCACGGTCGACGCCGGTGCGGTCGACGAGCCGTCCGGCGGCGCGGGCGACCCGGTCCACGACGTCGGCGGGGTCCCCGGCGTCGGCGAGCCTCAGCCGCCGGCCGCCGATCACCTGACCGGCCAGGTCGACGACGACGATGACGGCGGCGTCGGGGTCGAGGTGGACGCCGACGGCACACGCGCCGTCGGCGCGGATGGAGAGCAGGGTGCGACGCTTGCCGCCGCTGGAAGGTGCCTGTCCCGACTCCGCGACCAGACCGGCGTCGAGGAGCTTGCGGACGACGTTGGAGACGGTCTGGTTGGTGAGGCCGGTGAGCTGGGCCAGTTCGACCCGGCTGACCTGTCCCGTGGTCCTGATGGCGTCCAGCACGACGGCCTGGTTGTAGCCGCCGACGCGCGGCAGGTTCGTACCGCTGAGCGTCGTCACCTGTCAGTCACCTGTGCCCCCTGTATGAGACCGGCCTGCCCGGACCGGCCGCGGGGCCGCCGAGAGGCATACCGGCGGGTCCGCCAGTGACGGAAGTTTACATACTCGAAGCATTGACTTCATCCATCAAATGGATTTAGCTAGCGCCCACCAAATCCGGCCATGACGGCCAGACAGCGCAGGGCGGCGCCGAGCGTGGGGCGTCGTCGGTCTGGCCTCTCATCCGGTAAAACTCCCGGTCTTCCCTCAGGTTTCCGTTCCGGAGGAACCACTGTGCGCTCGTCGAGAATCGTCACCGCCGCGGCCATGACCGCGGCCACCGCTCTGGCTGTCACCGGCTGCGGTTCGGGCACTTCAGGCAGCTCGGCCAAGTCGATCAAAGTCGTCTACTGGCAGAACCTGGACAGCACGAACAAGCTCCAGGCCACCTTCCTCGCCTCGATGGTGAAGCAGTTCACCAAGGCCAACCCGGGCACCAAGGTCACCCTCGTGCCGGTCACCGCCTCCGAGAACGACTACTACACCAAGATCCAGCTCATGATGCGCTCCCCCGCGACCGCGCCCGACCTGGTCTACGAGGACACCGCACTGATCAACTCCGACATCGCGGGCGGCTACCTCAAGCCCCTCGACGCCTACACGGCGAAGTGGAGCGACTGGTCGCAGTACGCCAAGGCCGCCAAGGGAGCGGTGACCGGCGCGTCCGACGGCAAGACGTACGCCGTGCCGGACGACACCGACACCCGCGGGATCTGGTACAACAAGCAGCTTCTGGAGAAGGCCGGGGTGTCCGTCCCCTGGCAGCCCAAGACGTGGGCCGATGTGATCGCCACCGCCAGGAATGTCAAGGCGAAGCTGCCGGGCGTCACCCCGCTGAACCTCTACACGGGCCAGGCGGGCGGCGAGGCGTCCTCCATGCAGGGCTTCGAGATGCTGCTCTACGGCACACCGGCCGGCGACAAGTCCCTCTACGACGCCTCGCAGAAGAAGTGGGTGGTGGGGAGCCAGGGCTTCAAGGACGCGCTGGACTTCGTCCACACCGTATACAGCCAGGGTCTCGGCCCGTCCAAGGAGCAGGCGCTGGGCGCCAACTTCGGGACCGCCGTGGGCACCGAGCTGATCCCCGAGGGCAAGCTGGCGATCGACATCGACGGCTCCTGGATGCCCAACAACTGGAGTTCCGCGGCGGCCAAGCCGTGGACCGAGTGGCAGTCGGTGATGGGCACCGCGGCCATGCCGACGCAGAACGGCCAGGCACCCGGCCGCACCAGCATGTCCGGCGGATGGGCCTGGTCGATCCCCGCGAAGGCGGGGAACGCGGATCTCGCCTGGAAGTTCCTCTCGACCACGCTCCAGACGAAGACCAACGCGGCCCAGTGGAACGCGACCAACGCGAACATCGCGGTACGCACGGACGTGGCGTCGGACTCGACGTATCTGAACTCGGTGCCGACCAACAAGTTCTTCACCGAGCTGGTCGCCGACACCCACTACCGGCCCGGACTGCCCGCCTACAACCAGGTCTCCACCGCGATCCAGAAGGCGATGGAGTCCGTGACCACCGGTCAGGCGTCCGTCGACAAGGCCGCATCGACTTTTGATAACGATGTCAAAGCGGCCGTGGGCGGCGACAAGACCGTCAAGGGCGGCTCATGACCGCCCTGGCCCCCGCGCCCCACGGGACCGGCGCCCACCGCCGGTCCCGTGGGGCGCCCGCCCCCGCCGTACGCTCACTGCTGCGCGGACTGCCGACCCTGCCGGCCGTGGTGCTGCTCGCCGTCTTCCTGGCCGGGCCGATCGGGTACTGCGTCTACTACGCGTTCACCGACATGCAGCTCACGGGCGCCTCCGGAGCCCGTTTCATCGGCCTGGACAACTTCACCCGCGCCTTCCGGGACAGCGACTTCCTCAACGCGGTCAAACTGACCCTGGTGTTCGTGGTCGGCTCCGCGGTCATCGGCCAGAACACCCTCGGACTGGCGCTGGCCATCCTGATGCAGAAGGCCACCAAGCCGGTACGGGCCCTCGTCAACGGCGTCGTCATCGCCGCCTGGGTGCTGCCCGAGGTGGTCGCCGGCTATCTGATGTACGCCTTCTTCTACGACCAGGGCTCGCTCAACTCCCTGCTCGACACCCTGCACCTGCCGGGCCAGAACTGGCTGTACACGATGCCGATCCTCGCCGTGTGCCTGGCCAACGTCTGGCGCGGGACGGCCTTCTCGATGATGGTCTTCACCGCCGCCATCAACGACGTGCCCCAGGAGTTGACCGAGGCCGCCGAGATGGACGGCGCGAACCCCTGGCAGCGGCTGTGGCGGGTGGTCCTCCCCGTCATCAGGCCGTCGATCCTGACCAACCTGATGCTCATCACGCTCCAGACGCTCTCCGTCTTCGGCCTGATCTACACCATGACCCGCGGCGGACCCGGCAACAAGAGCGAGACCCTGCCGATCTTCATGTACCAACAGGCCTTCCAGAACAGCCTGATCGGCTACGGCACCGCCATCGCCCTGGTCCTGCTCGTGGTGGGCGCCCTGTTCTCCGTCGTGTACATCCGGCTGCTGAAACTGGAGGACGACTGATGGCCGCTGTCGCCACGCCCCCCGCCACCTCCGCCGGACACACCATCGCCCCGAGGACCGGCCCCGCCCGCGGCGGTCGCCGCTTCCGGCCCAGTCGCGTCCTGATCAACGTCGTACTGCTGGCGGTCTCGGTGCTGTACGTGCTGCCGTTGGTGTGGATGCTGCTCGCCTCGGTGAGCGACACCAACTCCTTCCGGCTGACCATGCCTTCGTCGCTGACACTGGACAACTTCGACGCCGTCCTCAACGTCGACACCACCTACCGGCCGATGCTCAACAGCCTGCTGCTGTGCGGCTTCGGGACCGCGGTGACGGTCGTGGTGTCCGTGCTGGCCGCCTACCCGCTGTCGCGCTACCGCTCCCGGCTGCGCCGCCCGTTCCTCTATACGATCCTGTTCTCCACCGGCCTGCCCATCACCGCCGTGATGATCCCGGTGTACAGCATGTTCGTGCAGGTCAACCTGATCGACTCGATGCCCGCGACGGTCCTGTTCCTGGCCGCCTCGGCGCTGCCGTTCGGCATCTGGCTGATGAAGAACTTCATGGACGGAGTTCCCGTCGTCCTGGAGGAGGCGGCCCGGATCGACGGCGCGAACACCATGCAACTGCTGTGGCGGGTGGTGCTCCCGCTGATGCGGCCCGGTGTCGTCGTGGTCACCGTCTTCACCTTCATCGGCATGTGGGGAAACTTCTTCGTCCCCTTCATCCTGCTGCTGTCACCGGAGAAACTCCCCGCGTCCGTCAGCGTGTTCACCTTCCTCAGCGCCCATGACCAGACGCAGTACGGGCAGTTGTCGGCGTTCTCCCTCATCTACTCGATGCCCGTGGTCCTGCTCTATGTACTGCTGTCCCGCAAGCTGGGCGGCGGATTCGCCCTCGGCGGCGCGCTCAAGGGCTGAACTCCCCCACCCGTACGGAGAAAGACACCCATGCACAACGACCGTGACGTCATCGAACAGCGGCTGGCACGTGTTCTGAACGAGCGCATCCGGCCCGCCGTCCACGCCCGGTGCGTCCCCCTCGACGTGGAGATCTGGAGCGTGCCCGGCGAGCCGGTGCCCGTGCCCGAGGGTCTCGCCGCCCCCTACCGTCCCGCGCGGGTGGGCGACCGGTGGGGGCCCGCCTGGTCGACGAGCTGGTTCAAGGTCGATGGAACGATCCCCGCGGAGTGGGCCGGCGAGACGGTCGAGGCCGTGCTGGACCTCGGTTTCGCCACCCACTCCCCCGGCTTCTCGGCCGAGGGACTCGTCTACCGTGCCGACGGCACCGCGGTGAAGGCTCTCAACCCGCGCAACACCTGGGTCCCCGTCACCGAACGGGCGTCCGGCGGCGAGGAGTTCACCGCCTTCGTCGAGGCCGCGGCGAATCCGGTCGTCATGCATGTGGCACCCGACGAGCTGACCTTCGGCCCGACCCCGGTGGGCGGACGGGCGCCCTGGCTGGGCGACGGCACCGACGCTCCGGGTGAACCCCTTTACCGGCTGCGCCGCCTGGACCTCGCCGTCCTCGACCGGAACGTGCATGAACTCGTGCAGGACCTCGACGTCCTGGGACAGTTGATGCACGAGCTGTCGCCCGACTCCCCGCGCCGCTGGCAGATCCTCCAGGCGGTCGGCCGGGCCCTGGACGCGATCGACCTCCAGGACGTCGGCGGCAGCGCGACGGCAGCCCGCGCCCACCTCTCCCCCGCCCTGGCGGCTCCCGCGCACGCGAGCGCACACCGCGTCTCGGCCGTCGGACATGCCCACATCGACACCGCCTGGCTGTGGCCGCTGCGCGAAACGGTCCGCAAGGTCGCCCGCACGGTCTCCAATGTCACCCAACTCATGGACGACCACCCGGAGTTCAAGTTCGTGATGTCGCAGGCGCAACAACTGGCCTGGCTCAAGGAGCACCGCCCCGAGGTGTACGCGCGGGCCCAGGAGAAGGCCAAGACCGGGCAGTTCCTGCCGACCGGCAGCCTGTGGGTGGAGCCCGACACCAACATCACGGGCGGCGAGGCGCTGGTGCGTCAGTTCGTGCACGGCAAGCGCTTCTACCTGGAGGAGTTCGGGGTCGAGACCGAGGAGATGTGGCTCCCGGACACCTTCGGCTACAACGCGGCGCTGCCGCAGTTGATGAAACTGGCCGGGGTGCGCTGGTTCCTCACCCAGAAGATCTCCTGGAACACCACCAACAAGTTCCCGCACCACACCTTCTGGTGGGAGGGCATCGACGGCACCCGCATCTTCAGCCACTTCCCGCCCGTCGACAGTTACAACGGCGAGCTGTCCGGCGCCGAAGTCGCCCACACCGTAAGGAACTTCCAGGAGAAGGGTCCCGCCAACCACTCCCTGATCCCGTTCGGCTACGGCGACGGAGGCGGCGGTCCCACCCGCGAGATGCTCTCCCGCGCCGCGCGTCTGAGGGATCTGGAGGGCTCGGCCCGCGTCGAGATCGAGCCGCCGACCGACTTCTTCGAGCGCGCCCACGCCGAGTACGAGGCGAACGGCGGCGCCCCCGTCTGGTCCGGCGAACTGTATCTGGAGTTCCACCGCGGCACCCTCACCAGTCAGCTCGCCACCAAGCAGGGCAACCGACGCAGCGAACACCTCCTGCGCGAGGCCGAGTTGTGGGCAGCGACAGCCGCGGTACGGCACGGGCTGCCGTATCCGTACGAGGCGCTGGACCGGCTGTGGAAGACGGTGCTGCTGCACCAGTTCCACGACATCCTGCCCGGGACGTCGATCGCCTGGGTGCACCGCGAGGCCGAGGAGACGTACGCGGAGGTCGCCCGTGAGCTGGAGGAGCTGATCGGGACGGCGCAGCGGGCGCTCGCCGGTACCGGCGAGGGATCCGTGGTCTTCAACGCGGCGCCCCATCACCGCGGTGGCGTCGCGGCGTTCGGCGCGGTCCCCCGTTCCGTCTCGTCGGAGGCTCCCGTGGCACCGGTGCCCGACGGGGACGGATTCGTCCTCGACAACTCCCTGGTACAGGTCGTGGTGGACAGCCGGGGGCTCGTCACCTCGGCGTACGACCACACGGCCGGCCGGGAGGCGCTGGCGCCCGGCGCGGTCGGCAATCTGCTCCAGCTCCACCAGGACTTCCCCAACCAGTGGGACGCCTGGGACATCGACGCGTTCTACCGCAACACCGTCCGCGACCTCACGGAGGCGGACTCGGTCACCTCGACCGGGGACGGTGTCCGCGTGGTCCGGGTCTTCGGCGACTCCCGCATCGAACAGACCCTTTCCCTCCCCGCCGGCTCCAAGCGGCTGGTGATCGACACGCTCGTCGACTGGCACGAACGGGAGAAGCTCCTCAAGACCGCCTTCCCCATGGACGTACGGGCCGCCCACTCCACAGCCGAGATCCCCTTCGGCCATGTCGAGCGCCCCACCCACACCAACACCAGTTGGGACGCGGCCAAGTTCGAGGTCTGCGCCCACCGCTTCCTGCACATCGGCGAGCCCGACTGGGGCGTCGCCCTGGTCAACGACTCCTCCTACGGCCACGACGTCACCCGTGACGTCCGCGCCGACGGCGGAACGACCACCACGGTCCGGCTCTCCCTGCTTCGAGCGGCCCGGTTCCCCGATCCGGACCAGGACCAGGGCACCCACCGGCTCGGCTACGCGCTCCTGATCGGCGCAGACGTCGCCGACGCGACACGGGAGGGCTACCACTTCAACCTTCCGGAACGCACGGTGCCGGGCAGTACGGCGGTCGCCCCATTGGTCGCGGTCGATCATGACGGAGTGGTCGTCGAGGCGGTCAAGCTCGCCGACGACCGCTCAGGAGACATCGTCGTACGCCTCTACGAGTCCCGCGGCATCCGTGCCCGGGCCACCCTCACCACCTCGTTCCCCCTGTCCTCGGCCACCGCGACGGACCTCCTCGAACGTCCCCTGGACGACCCGACAAGCCACCGGTACACGGGCGACGACGTGGAGGTGACCCTGCGTCCGTTCCAGATCCTGACGCTGCGCCTGCGACCCGGCCTGGGTGGCTGACGCGGCGAGGAAGTACCGTTCCCCGCGCACCGAACGGGGCGGCGTCCGATCCCTCGGTTACCGAACTCGTCGGACTGTTGTGGGATCGGGAGTGAGGGTGCGCCCGGCGGCGACGAGGCAGCGGTCGATGAGGTCGGGTCGAAGCTGGACATGGCCCAGGGTGAGTTCACCGTTTCCCGAGACCCGGGCGCGCGTTCCTGGCGCCGGCAGATTCGCGTCCGCCATCGCTTTGGTCAGACGTTCCACCGGAGCCAGTCCGACACGGATCAGCAACCCGTTGACCACCAGCATGGCGGCCAGGCCGCCGCCGATCACCAGCGCCTCGCGCAGAAGAACAGGGCTGGACACCGTGCCCCACGGACTGATGAGCAACGCGGTCGCGATGGCGAGCACCACGGCGTTCGACACGAGCATCCGCCAGAACAGCGACACGCCCCGTCTCCCCCTGCCCCCGTACCGGCCTCCCTATGACCGGAGTCCGTTTCCGGACACAGCCTTGCTGATCATGGACTGTGATTCCATACATGGTGTCACCCACCTTTCGGCCCTCCACCCATGTGTGGCGCGACCCTTGAGTCGGCACGGTTCGCGTGGAAGAACCTCCCGACTCAGGGAGTGATGACAGACAGTTCGACCGCAGCCCGGCGTGGGGGCGAGCAGGTGGCCGGCACGATCGTCCTGGACGAGCTACTCACAGGAACTGCTCAGGACCCGGCCCGATCGACCATCCGGCGTGGCCGCTGATCTGGCCGAGGATGGACACCGCCGTGTCGTTGGCACAGACGATCGCAGCGTCGCAGGCGTGGACACGTTGGGGAGCGGATTCGGTGACGTCCTGATGGATCCTGCGGTCCGGCTCGTCTCAACTGGTACGTACGTCAACTGCCCCAGGTACGCGCGCCGGCTGCGGCACCCGCCCGCAGGTCGGCTCGGCAGCGCGGCGTCGACGATGACCTTCAGCCCCCTGACACGGTGGTGACGGGCGGGGTGCACGGCCTCCCAGGTCTGCCCCTCCTCCATCTCGCCATCGGATAACGCGAAAGTGCGGCCGGAGTCCCCAAGCGGCCGACGGCCGATCTCCATGCCCACGGCCTGCTCGAGAGGGCGCGCCGTCCTGATGTCTCATCGCAGGATCGTCTTTGACGGACCGTCAGACTCCTCTCCGAGGTGGTGCGAATTCTTCGGTGAGGCGGCGTGCCATCAGGGCGATCATCGCGATGTAGATCACGGCGGTGGAACGATCGGGAGAGCTTCGTGGTCGCAGGCCAGGCGGCGGTGGAGCATCAGCCGGTCGAGCGTTCCCTCTGCCGCCCGCTTCCCCACCGGCGCGGTTTCACGGTGAAGCCCCGGGTGCCTCGGGCGACGTGGGTGCGGCGGACGATTTCAAGGTCGATACCGAGCCGTGCCGAGTGGTCGGCGGGGTACTCGCGACAGCCGCGGTCCGCCCAGGCCTTGTGGAGGTGGGGCGGGCGGACGCGATTCGGTTCAGCAGGGCCCCGCCCCCGCGGTGAAGTCCTGGACCCTCGCGGCAGTCACCGGCACGGTCAGCGACAGGCTGGTCGTGTCCATCACGATGCTGCGCTTGCTGCCAACAATCTTCCTGCCGACCTCAACGCCCCGACCGGCAGCCTTCGCCACCGTCATGCCGTCTTCCTGACGGCCCACATCACAGTCATGACCGTGCCGCATCGGTCAGCGCGGTGCGCGCCAGCCCGCGCAGCCAGGTGTGGGCGTGGTCGGTGTCGTAGCGCTGATGCCACGACAGGTACACCGCTGCCGACGGCAGTTCGAGCGGCAGGGGAAGCACGACCAGGCCGAGAACCTCGACCACGGAGCGTGTGGTGGCTTCGGGGGCGGTGACCAGGAGATCAGAGCCACGCACGAACTCCAACGCGGCCGCTTCCGTGGGAGCGGCCGCCACCACACGGCGGGTGAGGGCGAGTCGCGCGAGCGCGTCGTCCACGGCATTGCTGAGGTTTCCACGTCGCGAGACGGCGATGTGCTCGGCACCGGCATACAACTCGGCGGTGACGGCCGGGACGCGGGTGAGGGGATGCCCCCGCCTCACGACAACGACGAGGCGGGTCTCGCCCACGTGCTCGGCACGGATGTCCGGTGCGCTCGGGCGGTTGGCGTTCGCCTCCAGGTCGACCTCGCCGCGCCGCAACCCGGGGGTGTCGACGCTCGATTCAGCGACGAAGCGCAGTCGCACACCCGGCGCCTCGGTCCGTACGGCCGCCAGCAGTGCGGGGCCGCCGAGAGCGACGAGGGAGTCGTGCCAGCGGAGTGTGAAGGTGCGCTCCAGCGTCCCGAGATCGAGTTCGCGGCTCGGCGCCAGCACCCCCTGAACCTGCTGGAGCAGATCGTGCACCTGCTCCCGCACGGCGATCGCGTACGGCGTCGGCGTCATCGTGCGCCCCGTGCGCACCAGGATCTGGTCCCCGGTGGTCCGCCGGATCCGGCCCAGACTCCGGCTCATCGCGGGAGCCGTGACATGCAGGCGCGCGGCCGCCCCGGCCACACTGCCCTCTTCCAGCAGCGCGTCGAACGCAGCGAGCAGATTCAAATCCAATTGCATGAGAGTAATCCTAGCCGTGCCTGACATGCAGTTGAAGTTAACGACGGGGCTGCATACCTTCTAGGCAAGAGCGCACGACGGAACGCGCCGCTTGGCCCGACCGGCCTCATCACCCCTGTTCAGACGGGAGCACCACCATGTCCGAAACGCTTCAGACCACTGACGTCGCCGCCTCCGACGCCGACCTGCTCGCACAGACCGCGATTGCCGTACGTACGGCAGGTTCGGCGCTGCGGGAGCGGTTCGGCGACGTGGTCCGCTACCAGACCCGCGAAGAGCTGATGCGGGCGCTCGCCGTCAACGACGACGCCGTCCTCGAAGTCCTGCGCCCCCGCCTCACGGACCTGCGCCCCCAGGCCCGCTGGGTGGAGGACGAACTCGCGGGCGGTGCGCTGCCGGCCGGTGAATGGTGGGTCGTGGACCCGGCCGAAGGCAACGTCAACCACCTGCACGCCCTGCCCGACTGGGCCGTCACCGCCACCCTCGTGCGCGACCACCAGCCGGTCCTCACCGTGGTCCACCTTCCCCTGACCGGCGAGACCGGTGTAGGTCTCGCCGGTCAGGGGAAGGTGGACCACGGTGAGGACCGGCTGGCCGCCGCGCCCGCCTGGCCGCCGCGCCCGGCGTGCACGCCGAGGCCGCCGCCACGCTCTCGCGCTGACCGCACACCCCGCCCGCAAGCACGGAAAGGACCAGATCATCATGACCACGATCGCAATTCTCGGAAACGGCCGCGTCGGCGGCAGCCTGGCCACAGCCCTCACCCGGGCCGGGCACGAGGTGACCGTGGCGGACCGCTCGCCGGGGGCCGCCGCGGACGCCGCCCGGACCGCCCGGGTCGTCATCAACGCCACGCCGGGCGACACCTCCCTGGACCGGCTCGTCGCGCTGCGCGAGGAACTGCGGGACAAGATCCTCGTCGATGTCTCCAACGCCACCGTCGACGGACCGGACGGACTCCCCGCCGACCTGCTCTATCCCGGCTCGAGCCTCGCCGAACAGCTCCAGGAGTCGCTCCCCGAGACGCGAGTCGTCAAGACACTCAACACCATGCTCTTCACGGTGATGACCGCGCCCGCCACACTCGCCCAGGCGCCCACCGCCTTCCTCTCCGGCGAGAACCAGCAGGCCAAGCGGACCGTACGCGAACTGCTCACCGACCTGGGCTGGCACACAGAGTGGATCACCGATCTCGGCGGAATCCGGACCGCCCGCGCCACGGAGGCCGCGATCCTGTTCGTACCCCACGTGATCCGCTCCAGCGGATTCACCCCCTTCGCGCTCTCCATCGCCCGCTGACACAGAGCGGGACAGAGCACACACCGCGCACGGGCTGTTGCTGCCCAGCCCCTCCCGCGAGCACCCGGCCGGCACTCCCGGACATGGTCAAGCGGAGCCTCGGACACGGGAGTTCGCAACGTCCACCGCGATGCGCCAACCCCGACCCGACCTGGCCGCCTCCGCTGCTCCGTGCATGCTCCCACCTGACCTCGACGGAGTACGAGGCACCGGTGAACTCCCGTCCGTCGGTACCTTCGCCGACGCCCTCCACGATGACGTCGGCGAGAAAGCAGTCCTCAAACTCATCGCCGACAAGCCAGAGCTCCTCCATCTCCTCCCAGTTGCCCCGCGTGCCACTGCCGTTCAGGGGATCGGCGAAGCCGTCGAGCCCTTGACCGAACGACCGAGCGACCGAATCCGGAAGCCCCTCAGGAGATGACCCAGTACCAGGTGGATGTGCCTTTGTCGCTCGAAGACCTCGTCGCCGAAGGATGAGCAGCGTCGGCGGAGTGTGCCGCGTTCACGCGGCGGGCCGCCATGAATCAGCCACGGACGAGGCACACGCACAGGACCTGATGGGCAAGTTCCTGACCCGCACCGAGCGCTACCGGACACTCATCAGCGACGCCACCGACAAGCCGGCCCGGATCACATCGACGCCGGTGGCGGACAGTCCGTACCGAGCCGGCCGGCACCTTGCTCGCGGCAGACGACCCGCTGCCCCCGAGGCGGGACGCGCATCCACCGACCGCTGACCACTCGCGTCGGCTCACCCACGGAACATCCCGGTGCCAAGCACCCCACCGGCTCACATGGAAACGTTCAGTTCGCACCCGCCCCTGTCCCCACCCTCGGCCGAAATGCGTCCGGTTCTCAACTCCGCCGCAGGGGACGGGTGTTGCGCAGGGGCTGGACAGCGGTCCCGGGGGATGCTGTCATCCCTCAGTAGCGCACTTTCCCTCAACGGAAGGCGAGTTGGCGCAACATCCGCATGCGGCACCCCACCCCGCACACCGGACCGTCCGCCGCCCTCGGCGCTGTTGGCACGAAGCATGTTCTGCCGTGACACCCCGTCAGCATGGCGCGCTGACAACGATGTCGAACGCTCGTTGCCCGTCGAAGGAGCCCCATGCCCCCCACGCCACGCCCCGAGGACGACAACCGCCCGCTCCCCGTCGCCGGAACGACCCCACCGTCCAGACGTGACCTGCTGCGCTGGGGAGGGGTGGTCGCCGCGGGTGTCCTGGGCGGCCTCGGCAGCGACGGGACGGCCGCCCACGCCGCCCTTGCCTCACCCGCGGCGGTCGAGGCCGCGGCGTCGACGTTCAGCCC
>NZ_JAENRY010000334.1 GCF_016612545.1 Streptomyces sp. MBT65
GCCCTGGGCGCCCAGGGCTTCGCACCCGCACTGGAATCCGTACGTTCCGTCACACGGAGGCTCTCGCATGGTCGCTCCCGTTGATTCCCCGACCACCGGCAGACGCGTCACGGGCCCGGTCCCCTTGGTGGCGATGTACCACTCCGTGGACGACTGCTCCGACGACCCCTACCGCATCACGGTCACCCCCGACCGCCTTGCGCAACAGCTGAGTTGGCTGCGCCGACGCGGTCTGCGGGGCGTGTCCATGGCCGACCTGCTCGCCGCCCGCGCGCGCGGCGAGGGCCAGGGCCTGGTCGGTCTCACCTTCGACGACGGCTACGCCGACTTCGTCGACAACGCCCTTCCCCTGCTGGCTCGTTGGGACTGCGGCGCGACCCTCTTCGTCCTCCCGGGCAGGCTCGGCGGTGACAACGCCTGGGACCCGGAGGGCCCTCGCAAACCCCTCCTCACCGCGGCCGGCATCCGGCGCGCCGCCGCCGAGGGCGTGGAGATCGGCTCGCACGGCCTGACCCACGTCGACCTCACGAAGGCGGACGACGCCACGCTGCGGGCCGAGGTCGCCGAAAGCCGTTCCCAGCTACAGGAGTTGCTCGACTCCCCGGTCGACGGCTTCTGTTACCCCTACGGCACGGTCGACGCCCGCACCATGGACGCCGTACGCGAGGCCGGTTACGCCTACGCCTGCGCCATCGACCCGGGCGAGCTCAACGGCGTCCACGCCCTCCCCCGCGTCCACATCGGCCAGAACGACACCGCCGTACGCCTGTTCCTCAAGTACCGGCTGCACCGGCTGCGCCGCCGCCCGGTGGAGGGGCTCGCATGAGGGCGCTGCACATCATCACCGGCCTCGGCGTCGGCGGCGCCGAGCAGCAACTCCGCCTGCTGCTGCGCCACTTGCCGGTCGACTGCGAGGTCGTCACGCTCACCAACCCGGGCGCGGTCGCCGCCGGTCTCACCGCCGACGGGGTGCGCGTCCGCCACCTCGGCATGACCGGCAACCGCGACCTGGCCGCCCTCCCCCGCCTCGTCAGGATCATCCGCAGCGGCCGCTACGACCTCGTCCACACCCACCTCTACCGCGCCTGCGTCTACGGCCGGCTCGCCGCCCGGATCGCGGGGGTGAAGGCGGTCGTCGCCACCGAACACTCCCTGGGCGACTCGCAGATGGAGGGCCGGGGCCTCACCGCCGGGGTCCGCGCCCTGTATCTCGCCAGCGAGCGCCTGGGCCGGTCGACGGTCGCCGTGTCCCCCACGGTCGCCGAGCGCCTGAGGAAGTGGGGTGTGCCGGGGCCGCGGATCGAGGTGGTCCCCAACGGCATCGACCTGGACCGCTTCCGCTTCGACCCGGTGCGGCGCCTGCACACCCGCCAGCGGCTCGGCCTGCCCGAGGGCGCGTACGTCGTCGGCGGCATCGGCCGTCTCGCGGCGGGCAAACGCTTCGACGTCCTGGTCCGCGCCCTGGCCCAACTCCCGGACGACTACTGGCTGTTGCTGGTCGGCGGCGGCACCGAGGAGAACCTCCTGCGCCGTACGGCCCATGACCACGGGGTCGCCGACCGGGTGCTGTTCACCGGCGAACGCCCCTACGTACCGGACGGCTCACCGGGACCCGACCTGCCCTCCCTCACCGCCGCGATGGACCTGCTCGCCTCCCCGTCCCCCGAGGAGGCCTTCGGCCTGGCGGTCGTGGAGGGGCTGGCGTCCGGGCTGCCCGTGCTCTACGCCTCCTGCCCCGCCATCGAGGACCTCCCCCCGCAGGCCGCGTCCGGCGCCCGGCGGGTGCAGGGCGGCCCCGAGGTCTTCGCCCGCGCACTGGCGGCGGCCCGCGCGCGGGGCCCGCGCCCGCGCACCGCCCCGGACGCCGCCCACCACTACTGCATCACCCGCAGCGCCGCCCACCTCATGGACGTGTACGCGGCCGCGGTCTCCACCTCGTCGCCGTCCCCCGCACCCCAGGGAGCCAGTTCCTCATGACCGAGATCCGACAGCACCTCCCCCTCAGCCGCGCGAAAGCCCTCCCCGCCTGGTCCCTGCTCGCGGCCGGCGCCGTGACCGGCGGACTGCTCGGCGGCGGGTACGGCGTCCTCAAGACCCCGACGTACACGGCCACCAGCTATGTCATCGCCGTCCCCACCGACAAGGCCGACTCCTCGACCGCGCTCGGCTTCGCGCAGGCCTACGGCCGGGTCGCCACCCAGCTCGCGGTGCTCGGGGACGCGCAGGTGTGGGCGGGCGTGCCGGTGAAGACGCTCCAGTCGAGCGTGCAGACGGCGACCTCGCCGGACGCGCCGATGGTCGCCGTCACGGCCACCTCCTCGCGCGCGGACCTCGCCGCCGACATGGCCAACGCGGTGTCCCGCTCGCTGACCGTGCACGCGAACGACTCCAAGGACTCGACCCACGTCGAACTCCAGACCTTCGCCCGCGCCATCAAGCCGGCCTCCGCCTCCTCGGCCCCGGCCGCGGTGACCGGCCTGGTCGGCGCGAGCGCGGGCGGCCTCCTCGGCGGCCTGCTGCTCCTGGTACGGCCGCGCCGGACCACCGACGAGACGGGCCGCCCCGCCTCCGTGCCCAGCCCGGCCACCGCGGCCGACGTCCTGTGACACCGGTGTACTCGACCGACCTCGTCACCGACCCCCAGGCCTTCGCCGAACTGGCCCCGGCCTGGGGCCGGTTGTACCAGAAGTGCGGCGCGGCGACCCCCTTCCAGTCCCACGCCTGGCTGCACTCCTGGTGGCTGTCGTACGGCCGAACGGGCCGTCTGCGCCTGCTCGTTGTCCGCGACGGCCGCGAACTCGTCGCCGCCGCACCCATGATGCTCGTCCGCAGCCCGGCGCCCGCACTGGTCCCGCTCGGCGGCGCGATCTCCGACTACGGCGACGTCCTGCTGGACGACGACCACGGCGACCCGGCCACCGCCGCGCTCACCGAGGGCCTCGCGTCCGCCGCCCGCACCGCGCTGATCGACTTCCGCGAGGTGCGCCCCGGCGGCGCGGTCGAGCGCGTCTACGACCGCTGGCGCGGCCCGCGTCGCCGCGTGCACGACTCGCTGTGCCTGGAGCTGCCCGCCGTACCGATGGACGAACTGGTCGCCCGGCTCCCCTCCTCCAAGGCCCAGCGGGTCCGCGCCAAGCTCCGCAAGCTGACCGCGCTCGGCGTCGAGCGCACGGTCGTACAGCCGGACGGGGTGGACTCGGCGCTGCGGCGGCTGCTGGAGCTGCATCAACTGCAGTGGCAGGGGCGGAAGGTGACGTCCGAGCATCTCCAGACCCGGTTCTGCGAGCACCTCGTCCGCTCGGTCGGGCCGATGGTGCGCTCCGGGGACGCCGTCGTCACCGAGTTCCGGCTCGACGAGGACGTGGTCGCCGTGGACCTGACGCTGTTGTCGCGGCGGCTCGCGGGCGGGTATCTGTACGGCGCGCATCCGCGGTTGCGGGAGCGGAAGGCGGATGTGGCGGTGATGCTGCTCGACGCGTGTGCCGAGCACACCGGTGTCGGGGGGCCGGGCACGCTCAGCCTGCTGCGTGGCGACGAGCCGTACAAGCATCACTGGCGGCCCGAACCGGTCGTCAACCAAAGGCTGTTGCTGGCCCGGCGGCGGACGGCTCCGCTGATGACGGCGGTCGTCTGCGATGTCGCCGCGCGCCGGCGGGGCAAGGCGATACTGCGGAAGTGGAGGGAACGCGGTGGCGACGGACCGTGAGCGGCCCGCCGCCACCTCTGGTTCACCGGTCGCGCTGCCACCAGTCGAACTTCACGCACAGCTTCCCGCCGAGCCAGTACTCCACCCAGTCGCCCAGGTCCACAGGCGAGCAGTTGACCGGGTGCGTCGGAGCGGGAGGCGTGGTCGGCTTGGGCGGCTCCGGGGTGACCGGGGTCGTGGGTGTGGTGGGTGTCGTGGGTGTGGTCGGCGGTGTGGTCGGGTCCTCGGTGCGGCCGAACAGGACCGAACGGTAGACCTCGGACGACTTCGGGTTCTGGGAGCACTGCCACACACCGTGCGGGCAGTAGTCGGTCACGGTGTTGTACAGCGGCTTGTGCTCGTCCATCCAGGCGAGCATGCGCTTCATGTACTCCGCGTTGTCGCCGTTACGGAAGAGTCCCCATTCAGGATAGGAAATGGGCTTGCCGTGGGATTTGGCGAAGTCCACATGTGCCTGGAGTCCGTACGGCTCTTTCACCTGTTCGTCGAACGTCAGCCCGGAAGGCTGGTCGTACGAATCCATGCCGACGATGTCGACCGTGTCGTCCCCCGGATAGCACTGCGTCCAGGGAACGGCGTCCCGGCCGCGGCTCGGAGTGAAGTCGAACCGGAATTTCTGGCCCGGCACCGAGCGCATCGTGGTGACGATCCTGTTCCAGTACTTCTTCCAGGCCTCCGGGTCCGGCCCGCAACGAGAGGTGTACGTGGTGCCGTTCATCTCCCAGCCGAGCACGATCACGGTGTCCGGCACCTTGAGGTCGACCAGCCGTTCGGCCAGGGCCTTGAAGTGCTGATCGAACTGGCCGGCCGCGCCCTGCTGGAGCAGCCGCCGGACCTGCCAGTCGGAGACACCGTCCTCGTTGTGCTCCTGCATCGGCACGTTGAGGACGAGCATCCGGTCGGTCTTCTCGGTGCGCCAGTCCGCCCAGACGTCGAGGAGACCGGGGGCGCCCTCGATGTCGCTCCAGTGGTTCCCGGGCAGGTAGGTGTGGCCGACGCGCAGTTCGGCGCCGCCCAGCCAGCTGCTCAGCGCGGCCATGCGGGCCACGCCCCGGGCACCGGAGTCGAGGAAGGCACCGAACGCGGGGGCCGCCTTCGGCTCGGGGGTCTTCACCGGTGCGACGACCGCCGGAGTCGTGGGTGTGACGGTCGCAGGAACGGCGGTGGTGGGCGCGGTGGTCGTGGGCGCGGTGGTCACGGGAGCAGGCGGATCGGTGGCCCGCGCCACCTCCGCCCCCGCCGCGAACCCGGGACCCGACGCCAGTGCCGCCGACGCGGCGACCGTAGCCGCGATGAAGGCCAGCCGTCCGGTTCGGGACCGTCGCTGCTGTGGGGCCATGCCTGCTCCTCTCTCCACTCTCGTGTTCTTGTTTCTCTTTTTGACACTCAGTCATACGAATATGAATTACGCCACCGCCGCTACGGCTTTTGAGTGTCCCTGTCGCCCGCGTGGGTGAACCGAACCGAAGGAAACAGTCCGTGTCGCTGCTCGACATCCGTGTCCCCGCAGTTCTGTTGCGGATCGACCGGAATCCCTTTCACCACGGAACGCTGGGTGCCGTGCGTTCGCTCGGCAGGGCGGGAGTGGAGGTGCATGTGGTCGCCGACTCCTCGGCAAGCCCCGTACGCAACTCCCGTTTTGTCTGCCAGATGCATCCCCCGCCGCCGCCCGCCGCGTCTCCCGCCGAGATCGCGGGCACGCTGCGGCGGGTGGCCGCGCGGATCACGCGTCCCGCCGTGCTGATCCCGATGGACGACGCGAGCGCCGTCGCGGTCGGTCGGCTGGGCGCGGAGCTCGCGCCGTCGTATCTGCTGCCGCAGCAGCCCGGCGCGCTGCCCGAACGGGTCGCGGACAAGGCGGAACTGGCCGCCGTGTGCGCGGCCGCGGACATCCCGCACCCGGTGACGCTGATCCCGGAGAGCCCGGCGCAGGCGGCGAGCGCCGCCTGGCAACTGGGGCTGCCGGTGATCGCGAAGTGGAGCCGGCCCTGGCTGGTGCCGTGCGGGACCGGGCTGCGCAGCACGGTGGTGGTGCACAGCGGGCAGGAGGCGCGCGAGTTGTTCCTGCGCGCCGAGGAGGCGGGCAGCCGACTGCTGTTGCAGGCGTTCCTGCCCTCAGGACCGGACCGCGACTGGTTCTTCCACGGGTACGCCGACCGGTCCGGCGCCGTACGCGGCGGCGGGTCCGGCCGCAAGCAGCGGTCCTGGCCGCGCGGGGCGGGCCTGACGGCGGTGGGCCGCTGGACGCCCAACCCGCAGGTGCAGGCGCTCGCCGAACGCCTCACCTCCGTGCTCGGCTACCGCGGCATCTTCGACCTGGACTTCCGCCGCTGCGGCACGACGGGCGACTACCACCTGCTCGACTTCAACCCGCGGCCCGGCGCGCAGTTCCGGCTCTTCGCCGACAGCGCGGGCCTGGATGTGGTCCGCGCACTGCACCTGGACCTGACCCACCGTCCGCTGCCGGACGGGACACCGCGGCCGGGCCGTTCGTTCGTGGTGGAGAACTACGCGCCGCTCAGCGCGCTGCGGCCGATGCTCGGCGGGCGGGAGCTGGCCTGGCACGCGCCGGACGACCCGGGGCCCGGCCGGGCGATGTGGGGGCTGTGGGGGCTGCATGTGCTGCGCAAGATGCGGGGGCGGCTGGGCGGGGCGGCGGCCCCGGTGCGCCCGGTGGAGGCGCGGGTGGTCCGGCAGGCGAGCGCGCGCCCACTCGACGAGCCCGCCGAGCTGACCAAGCCGACCCATTCGACCGAGTTGACCGACGACGAGAAAGCGAGCAGTTGCTGATGTACGACCTGCTGGTGGTGGGCGCGGGCCCGTACGGCCTGTCCATCGCGTCCCACGCCGCGGCCGCCGGGCTGAACCTGCGCGTCTTCGGCCGGCCCATGGCGTCCTGGCGCGACCACATGCCCCGGGGCATGTTCCTCAAGTCGGAGCCCTGGGCCTCCAACCTGTCCGACCCGGAAGGCCGTTGGCCGCTCGCCGGGTACTGCGCGACCCAGGGTGTGGAGGCCCGGCACGGGGAGCCGATCCCGGTCGAGATGTTCGCCTCGTACGGCCTGTGGTTCGCGCGCAACGCCGTGCCCGAGGTGGACGAGCGGACGGTGGAGCGGATCGCGCCGGTGCCCGGCGGCTTCGAGGCGGTGACCGACGACGGCACGGTGCTGCACGCCCGTACCGTCGCGCTCGCGGTCGGTGTCATGCCGTTCGTCGAAATCCCGTCCGCGCTCAGGGGGTTGAGCCGGTCCCTCGTCTCGCACAGCAGCCACCACAGCGCGCTGGACGAGTTCCGCGGCAAGGACGTCACGGTGATCGGCGGCGGCCAGGCGGCACTGGAGACGGCCGCGCTCCTCGCCGAACAGGGCACGCGGGTACGGGTGTTGGCGCGGGCCGACGAACTGTTCTGGAACGACGTACCGCCGGCCTGGGAGCGCCCGTGGTGGCAGGAGGCCCGCTCTCCGCACAGCGGCCTGGGCCCCGGCTGGCGCAACTGGTTCTACGCCGAGCGCCCCGACCTCTTCCGCCGGCTCCCGGAGTCGACCCGGGCCGGGATCGCGGCCAACGCCCTTGGCCCGGCCGGTGCTTGGTGGGTGCGGGACCGGGTCGAACCGGCGGTGGAGGTGCTGCTCGGCCACGAGGTCGCGGCGGCCGACGTGGTGCCGGGCGGGGTACGTCTGGAGACGGTGGGCGGAGCGGGCGGGACACGCTCCCTGGAGACCGAACACGTCATCGCGGCAACGGGGTTCAAGGCGACGACGGGCCGACTCGGGCTGCTCTCGAGTGAGTTGAGGGGATCGCTGGCCACGGTGGGCGACGGTTCCCCCGAGGTCGGCCGGGACTTCGAGTCCTCGCACCCCGGCCTCTTCATGGCGGGCCTGGTGACGGCCTCGGGCTTCGGCCCGGCGATGCGTTTCGTGCACGGCGCCACCTACACGGCGGGCGCGCTGGTGCGGGGAGTCCGACGCCGGCTGCGCTCGGAACCGCGCGGCGGCGTGATCCCGGCACCGGGACGACGGAGCACACCGGCGTTCGTACGGCGCTGAGGCGTGGGCGTGCGGGTGTGCCGGGCGGTGACGTCCGGCACCCCGTGCGCATTACCTACGGGACGCGGCTCGGCCTCGTCGGTAGAGGATCGTGCCACCCGCGATCAGCGCGGCACTGACGCCAGAGGCGGCCAACATGGCCTCACTGCCGGTGTGCGCCAGAACGGGCGGCGGGGTGTGCTCCCCACCGGCGGGCGGGGGCGTGTGGTGCCCACCCGTGGGGGGAGCACACCCCGCCGCCCGTTCTGGCGCACACC
>NZ_JAENRY010000335.1 GCF_016612545.1 Streptomyces sp. MBT65
CCCCGGCCCCCCTGTCGGCCCTCCCTCAGCGGCCCTGGAAACGGGCCGACGTGGAACGGGCCGAGCCGAGCTTGCCGTAGAGCTGCCGTCCTGGGCATTCCGTGGCGAACCCGTCCCGATGGCCGGAGATCACGTTGAGTCGTACGTTCTTTCCCTTTGGGTAGAGATTGCCACCGCCGGACTTCAGGTATGTCTTGCCGCGCGGATTGACACCGTAGAGCCCGAGCTTCCACGCGGTGAGCCGGGCGATGGCGTTCACTGCCGCCGAGGACGGTTTGGCGCTGCCGAAGGTTCCGAGGACGGCGATCCCCATGCTGTCGGTGTTGAAACCGAGGGTGTGGGCACCCATCACCGCCTTCGTCGCTCCCCCGGCGCGACCCTCGTAGATGGTCCCGCACTTGTCGACGAGGAAGTTGTAGCCGATGTCACGCCAGCCGCTGCTCTCGACGTGGTAGCGGTAGATACCGCGGATGACCGAAGGCGCTTGCGAGCAGCGGTAGTTGTTGCCGGTGGCGGTGTGGTGCACGAAGGCCGCCTTGACCTTCTTCGTGTACACGAACCCCTTCTCCCGCAGCGTCTCGTCGGCGCCCCAGCCGTGCCGGGTGACGATCCGCGGGCGCGGTCCGATGTACGGCTGCGCCTTGCCGCGCAGCGCGACCACTTCCCGTTCCGTGGCCTGCCTGCTCAGCGCCGGGAGCTCGGCGGCGAGGGGGGCCGCGGCACGGTTCACGGTCGGCCGGGCGCCCGCGGGCGGGGCTTCCGCGCCGGGATCCACCAGTTCGAGGTGCAGGCCGGCGGGGAGGGGCGACGACCGGTTCTCCACGGTCCGTGTCGCCGTCGCGTTCGCTCTCACCCGTACGTCCACCCCGTCCGAGTCGCCCACCCACAGCGGGGCGGTGGAGCCGTGGACGTGGCCCGAGTCGCGCTCGGCGGTGCCGGGGTCGGCGCCGTGGTCCTCGTTGTGGGTGTCGATGTCCTGCCAGCCGGACCACTCGCCGGTGCCGGTGGCGCGGGTGCGGACCTGGACCTGGCCGCGCAGTTCGGTGTCGGGGTCGGACCAGGTGACGCCGACCAGGGAGAAACGGTGGACGTCGTCCCGGGTGAGGCCCTGTTCGGGGGCCGCGCCCAGGGTGCGGTCGCGGGTACGGGGGGCCAGTGGCAGCGACTCGGTGCTGCCGGGGAGGGTGGGGTCGGCGGTCGTCGACGCGGATCTCGCGCCGCTCGCCGGCTGCGCCGCCGGTGCCGGTGCCGGTGCCGGGGCGGGCGCCGCGGCCGCGGGCAGGGTGAGCGGGAGGGCCAGTGCGGCCGCGCAGGTGACGCCGATCGAGGAAGCAAGGAATCCACGCATGCCCCTGATCCTGGACATAGTCATACATATCTGTCTATCCGGGAATTGACGGACCGTCGGCTGCGGTTCGGCCGAACCGGTGGTCCGGCGTCCGGTGCGGGGGCGTGCGGCGATGGGTGCCCGCGTACGCTTGCGCGGGTGAACGCCACCGATCGCACCCCTGCCGACCTGCTGCGTTCCGCGCTCGCCGCGGATCCCGGCCGCCCCCTGGTGACCTTCTACGACGACGCCACGGGGGAACGTGTCGAATTGTCCGTGGCCACCTTCGCCAATTGGGTGGCCAAGACCGCGAATCTGCTCCAGGGGGATCTCGGGGCGGGGCCCGGTGACCGGGTCGCGGTGTTGTTGCCGGCGCACTGGCAGACGGCGGTGTGGTTGCTGGCGTGTTCGTCCGTGGGAGTGGTGGCGGACGTGGGCGGGGATCCCGCCGTGGCCGATGTGGTGGTGAGCGGGCCCGATTCGCTGGAGGCGGCTCGGGCGTGCGGCGGGGAGCGGGTCGCTCTCGCACTGCGGCCGCTCGGCGGGCGGTTTCCGCAGACTCCGGCCGGGTTTGCCGACTATGCCGTCGAGGTGCCGAGCCAGGGAGACCGGTTTGTCGCGTTCTCGCCGGTCGATCCCGAGGAGCCCGCGCTGGTCGTGGGCGGGGTGGAGTCGACCGGGGTGCAGGTTGTCGAGCGGGCCCGGGCCGACGCGGACGCCGGGGCCCGGGTGCTGTCGGGGCTGCCGTACGACACCTGGGACGGGTTGAGCGCGGGGCTGTACGGGCCGCTCGCCTCCGGGGGGTCCGTGGTCCTGTGCCGGAATCTCGATCAGCTGAGCGAGGAGTCGTTGGCCAAGCGGGTCGAGAGCGAGCGGGTGTCTGTCACGCGCCGCTGAAGGGGTGCCCGGCGGGCGCGGGCCGGTAACGAGTCACCCGAACGGGTCAGCAACGCCCGCCTCCCCCACCCCATCCACGCCATGGTCGTAGGAGCAGGACCACACGCTCGTACTTGGCCATGAGGGGTGGAACCGCACGTGTTCGACGACACCGCAGGAGGCGTTCTCGGGCCGGGTGCGGGGGCTTCCGCGTCCGGGGCGGGGATCGTACGGCGGCGGCGTCGGCGGTGGGTGCGAGGGGTGGCTCTCGGGGTGGCCGTGATCGTCGTAGGAGCCGCCGGGGTCGGGTGGGCCGTCTACGCGAAGCTGGACTCGAACATCACGCCCGACAACGCCGCGGCCGCCGAGCTCGCCCGGTACGAGAAGGAGCGGCCCACCGCCCTCGTGAAGGGGGCGCAGAACATTCTGCTCATCGGGTCCGACTCGCGGTCCGGAGACGGGAACGCCGAGTACGGGCGGGACTCGGGGACCGAGCGGTCGGACACGACGATCCTGTTGCATCTGGCGGCCGACCGGCGCAGTGCCACCGCCGTCTCCTTGCCGCGGGACCTGATGGTGGACGTGCCGGGGTGTCTGCGGCCGGACGGGACGCGGAGCGAGCCGATGTTCGCGATGTTCAACTACGCGTTCCAGGTGGGGGGTTCGGGGTGCACGATCCGGACCGTGGAGAAGCTGACGAACGTGCGGATCGACCATCACATGGTCGTCGACTTCCATGGGTTCAAGGACATGGTCGACGCCGTGGACGGGGTCCAGGTCTGCCTCAAAGCTCCCATTCACGACAAAGCCGCCAAGTTGGCGTTGCCCGCCGGGCGCGTGACGCTCGACGGGGAGCAGGCGCTGGGGTACGTGCGGGCGCGGAAGTCGCTGGGGAACGGCAGTGACACCGATCGGATGGACCGCCAGCAGGGGTTCCTGGGGGCGCTCGTCAACAAGGTGCAGAGCGACGACGTGCTGTTCAATCCGGTGAAGCTGTATCCCGTGCTGGACGCGGCGACTTCCTCGCTGACCACCGATCCGGATCTGGCCAATCTGCGCGGTTTGTACGAACTGGTGCGCGGCTTGCGGAACATCCCCACCGAACATGTGCAATTCCTCACCGTTCCACGGGAGTCGTACATCTACAACGCGAATCGCGACCAACTCGTGGAGCCCGAGGCCGAAAAGCTGTTCGCGCGACTCCGAGCGGACGCGACCGTGGCGGTGACGAAGGAAGTTCCGCTGGATTCAGGGACAAATAGCAGCAATGCGGCGCCTGTTGGCGAGGCCACGCCCGCGCCCACATTTCGCGGTAACACCGCCGCCGAGGACACCTGCGGGTAAAGCGATCACCAAGTCGACGAACTTTTGTTCCGAAAAATAGGACGGATTGACCGGTTGTAGGGACGTGGAATTTGTCACCGCAGTCACTTGACGCTCAACTGGACGGATAGTGTGAGCGATCCGGTGTGCTGTGTGCTTGCGCACCGGATGAACGAGACCCGAGCGCCTGCAGGGGGAAGGCGCCGCGTGGCCCCGACGGAGGATTCGGTAAACCGTGGACGCGCAAGGCCGTGGGCGGGCGGACAACATCGACCCCGCAGACCAGTGGGTACTCAATCCGAACACTGGTGAATACGAACTGCGACTGACTCCTTCCACACCGCAGTCAGCGGTGCCGGGGCCCCGGAGAGCCACTGCGCAGAACCGCAGTGTGGCGGCGCCGGAGCGGGAGACGGTCCCGAGAGGCCCGGGTCCCGAGGTGCCGGCGCCGCGCAGACGGCGGGGTGTGCCCGAGGAGCCACCGGGGCGGCGCGGGCGCCGGCCGGTGAAGAAGAAGGCCAAGGGCAAGAAGATCCTGATGTGGACCGGCGGCAGCCTGGCCTTTGTGCTGGTCGCCGTCTCCGCGGCCGGATACCTCTACATCAAGCACCTCAACGACAACATCACGTCCGTCTCCGACGACGGCGCCAGCACCGGCGGCTTCAGCAAGGGCAAGGCCATCAACCTGCTGGTGATCGGCACCGACAAGCGCACGGGCGCGGGCAACGAGGGCTACGGCGACGCCGGCAGCGTCGGCCACGCGGACACCACGATCCTGCTGCACGTGTCCAAGGACCGCTCGAACGCGACCGCGCTCAGCATCCCCCGTGACCTGATCACCGACGTCCCGGACTGCCAGACGGCCCAGTCGGACGGCACGACCAAGGTCATCCCGGGCACGACGAGCGTCCGCTTCAACACCAGCCTCGGCCAGGACGGCCGTACGGCGAGCTGCACGGTGCGGACGGTCACCGAGCTGACCGGGATCCAGCCCGACGACTTCATGGTGGCCGACTTCAACGCCGTGAAGACGCTGACCGACGCGGTCGGCGGGGTCGAGGTCTGTCTGGCCAAGAACATCGACGACTCCGACTCGCATCTGAAGCTGTCCAAGGGCACGCACAATCTCTCGGGCGAGCAGGCGCTGGCCTTCGTGCGCACCCGGCACTCGGTCGGCTTCGGCGGTGACCTGAGCCGGATCACGCTCCAGCAGCAGTTCCTCAGCGCGCTGATGCGGAAGCTGAAGTCCAACTCCACGCTCACCAACCCGACGAAGATGCTGAAGCTGGCGGAGGCCGGCACCAAGGCGCTGACCGTCGACGACAACCTCGACTCCATCAGCAAGCTGAAGGACCTCGGTCTGGAGCTGGGCAAGCTCAACCCCAAGAACCTGACCTTCACCACCGTGCCGGTCGTCGACAACCCGGCGGAGAAAACCCCGGTGACGGTCGTGCTCAACAACACGACCGCCCCGCAGGTCTTCTCGCTGATCAAGAGCGACACCTCCTTCACCGCGGTCAAGCAGCAGGCGGCGAAGGAGAAGGCCGCCGTGGCCGCCCGGCTCAAGGGCACCAAGTCCGCCGCCTCCGCGGTGCGGGTGCGGATCCTCAACGGAGGGGCCGTCGCCGGCAGCGCACAGGAAACTCTTACGTGGCTGCAGAATGATGAGGGCGTGCTCAAGTCCGAGAACGCGGGCAACGCTCCGGCGGCGCTCGCGAAGACGACCCTCGAGTACGCACCCGACCAGGCGGACCAGGCTCGACGGCTCGCCGCCATCATGGGCCTCTCGGGGTCCGCGATGAAGCCGGGCAAGAGTGTGCAGAACTCCCAGGGACTCCCGGCGATGACGCTGACCCTGGGCAAGGACTTCAAGGGAGCCGGCGTCCCGCTCACCTCGACCGCGGGGTCGACGCCGGAGGGGGTCCAGAAGTCCACGGCGGACAAGGTTGAGTGCGCCAAGTAAGTGACCACACGGGTCCGTTCCGCGTCTAACGGGGCGCGGGGCGGACCCGTGGTGTCAGGGCGCGGCGTGGGAGGGGTGGGGACTTGACTCAGAGCAGCGTGCGTGGGGAGGTGCCGGCGGTTGAGGACACGATGTCCCTCACGCCGGCGGACGGGAAGAGACCGGCGAAGGGCAGGACACCGGCGGACGGCGACGGGGGCGGCCGCAAGGGCCGTAGACGCCGGGTGTTGCGCTGGTCGGCGATCGTCCTCGCGGTGGTCATAACCGGGACGGCCGGCGCCGGTTACCTGTACTACGAGCACCTCAACCACAACATCAAGAAAGACCCCCTGAACATCGGGGACGAGAACGAGCGGGCTGCCGCGTCCAAGGCCAACGCGGCCGGGCAGACGCCGTTGAACATCCTGCTGATCGGTTCGGACGCGCGGGACTCCGCGGAGAACCAGGAGCTGGGCGGCGCGAAGGACACCTTCAACACCGCGCCCCGCGCCGATGTCCAGATGCTGCTGCACGTCTCGGCGGACCGCTCCAACATGTCGGTGGTGAGCATGCCGCGCGACACCCTGACGGACATCCCCAAGTGCACCGACCCGGACACCAAGAAGACGTACGCGGCCGAGACGGACGTCATCACGAACGACTCGCTGGGCCGCGGCGGCCCCGGCTGCACGGTGGCGACCTGGGAGAAGCTGACCGACATCCACATCGACCACTTCATGATGGTCGACTTCGCGGGTGTGGTGTCGATGGCGGACGCGATCGGCGGGGTGCCGGTCTGCGTGGACGCCAACATCTACTCGCACACCTCCTCCGGCAAGGGCTCCGGCCTGAAGCTGAAGAAGGGCACCACGGCCGTGAAGGGCAAGCAGGCCCTCCAGTGGCTGCGGACGCGCTACGGCTTCGAGGACGACACCGACATCGCCCGCACCAAGGCGCAGCACCAGTACATGAACTCGATGGTCCGCCAGCTGCGCGAGAACGCCACGCTGAGCAACCCGACCAAGCTGCGCAGCCTCGCCGAGACGGCCACCAAGGCGCTCACGGTCGACACCGGTCTCGGGACGGTCGCCAAGCTCTACGACCTGAGCAAGGAACTGAAGAAGGTTCCGACCGACCGGATCACCATGACGACGATGCCGTGGGAGTACTCGGGCAGCAGCGGCCGGGTGGTGCCCAAGCCGGCCGACGCGGAGAAGCTGTTCCGGCTGGTCCGTGAGGACATCGCGCTGGACGGCAAGGACAAGAAGAAGACGACGACCCCGGTGAAGGCGTCCACCGATCCGGCCGCCGCCGACGGCAAGATCGCCGTACAGGTGGAGAACGGCACCCGCACCGACACGACGAGCGCGGTACGGGGGCGGGCGACCGCGGTGGCCGGGCTCCTCGTCGGCAAGGGCTTCAAGGAGGCGGTGGCGGACTCCTCGACGACGCCGAGCGCGGCCACGACGGTCGTCCGCTATCCGAGCGCCGACCTGGAGGGCGACGCCCAGCGGGTCGCCAAGGCCCTCGGCATCCCGACGAGCGCGGTGAAGAAGTCCACGAGCGTCTCCGGGGTCACCCTGGTCGTCGGCGCGGACTGGAGGACCGGCACGAAGTACAAGGCCCCGGTCGAGGACGACACGACCCCGACGTCGGCGGACGCCCTCAACGGCTCGGACACCACGGCCTGCATGCACGTCGACCCGAACTACGTCTGGTCGTAGTCCGGGCCGTCGCGGGCGGCGGTGCTCAGCTGTTGGACGGGCTGAGCACCGCGGGTCGCCGGGACGCGATGACGCGCTTCGCGAGGGACTTGGGGCTGGTGAGGAAGCCGTAGCCCCAGGACATGTGCATGGTGGCGAGGGCCAGGGGGATCTGGAGGCGGGCCTTCAGCGAGAGGCCCCTGCCCGCCGGGAGCGAGCCCAGCACGATCGCCGCGAGGTAGCCGCCGGGGATCAGGAAACCCCACGGCGTCAGGGCCGCGCCGACCACGAGACCGGCCGCGATCGCGCACACGGCGGTCGGTGGGGCGAGGTAGCGCAGGTTGATCGAGCCCTCGTGGTAGCGGGCGACGACGTGCCGCCAGCGGCCGTAGTCCTTGTACTGCTTGGCGAGGGCCTTCACCGACGGACGGGGGCGGTACGAGACGCGCAGTTCGGGCGAGAACCAGATGAGGCCGCCCGCCTCGCGGATGCGGAAGTTCAGCTCCCAGTCCTGGGCGCGGATGAACTCCTCGTTGTAGCCGCCCTGTTGCTCCAGCGCCTCGCGCCGGAACACCCCGAGGTAGACCGTCTCGGCGGAGCCCGCCGCGCCGCCCGTGTGGAAGGCCGCGTTGCCCACGCCGATCTTCGAGGTCATCGCGGCGGCGACCGCGTCCTCCCAGGCGTTCTCGCCCTCGGCGTGCATGACGCCGCCGACGTTCTGCGCGCCGGTCTCCTCCAGGAGCCGTACGGCGGTGGAGATGTAGTTCGGCGAGAGCATGCCGTGGCCGTCGACGCGGACGACGATCGGATGGCGGGAGGCCTTGATCGCGGCGTTGAGGGCGGCGGGCGTGCGGCCGGCCGGGTTCGGGACGGTGTGGACTCGGGGGTCCTCGCGCACGAGCTCGGCCGCGATCTCGTCCGTGCGGTCCTTCGAGGGACCGAGGGCGAGGACGACCTCCATCTCGCCGGCGTACTCCTGCGCGAGGATCGCTTGGACGGCTCCGCGCAGATGCCGCTCCTCGTCGAGGACGGGCATGATCACAGAAACGGCGGGGAGTCGCACGTCGGGCTTGGCGTTCATAGGGGGCTCACGTTACCGCGAACGGGGGACACGGACGCGCCCCGCCCGGGCGGCTGCGGTGGTATCAGATCGTATGGGCCTACGGTGCTCAAGATCCCACGTACGGCCCTCGCGGAGGTGTCCCCCATGCCCACGCCGCCCTCAACGCCGCGATCAA